>NZ_JBEZXS010000058.1:0-47702 GCF_040638185.1 Streptomyces sp. NPDC026672 | reverse complement strand
AAGGACCTCGGAGGCATTCCCGCCTACGGCAACCAGCGCACCGCCTGGGACGCCGGCTGCCGCCGCGACTACGAGAACCCCGAGCACCGGTAGCGGGGACGGTGGTCATCGCCGGATCCTCGCGGCCTTCTCCACGGTGACCTGGGCGATGCCGGACACGCGGACGGTCGCCTTCAAGGTCCAGGTCCCGGCTACCGGCAGGTCGAGGACGTTGCTGCCCCAGTAGCCGTGTTCATCGACGAGGCCCGCGTCCAGCGAGCCGATCCCCCGGTCGGCGTCCCTGGAGGTCAGGCGGAGCTCGGGAATGGTGACGGAGCTGTCGTCGGCGCTGTAGACCAGCGCCTCGACGACGTTCCGACCGGTCCGGCTCGGCGAGAGGCCGACTTGGACTTTGCCCCGTCCGACAAGGGTGTTTGTGCCGGTGTCGTACGGGATCAGGGTCAGGGAGACGTCGGGCCGACCCGGCACCCTGGTCACGGCGGCGGCTGTCTCGACGGCGGCCCGGCCCGTCTGGGTGCCGGTCAGCCGGGTCGTGAGCAGGAGGACCGCCACGCCGATCGCCACTTCCGCCAGCGTCGGCCAGTGCAACCCGCGCAGGGACGCCTTGCTGGTGAGGCCCGTCGAGTTGCCACCCTCGGCCGGGGGAGGAGATCCGCCGTGGCTCGCGGCGATCAGGATCCGTTCGTCGCCAGGCGCGGGCCACAGCCGGGCCGTCCAGCGCCGGGAGTACGACGCCGCGAACAGCATCACCAGCACGGCCCAGACCCTGAGCGAGGATCCTGCCGTAGGGAGTGGTGAACGCCTCCCAGGAGCCGAGTCCGCGCCAGGACTGGTAGACGCCGGTGGCAGTCAGCACCGCCACCGAGACGAGTGCGATGCGGGAGAAACGGGCGACGGGCGGCAGCGGATTCTTGGCGGAGGCGCGGTGGAGTGTGAACAGCAGTGTGGCCAAGCCGCCCAGCCAGACTGCCATGGCCAGCAGGTGCAGCGCGGCGGAAGCCATGGACACGGGCACCTGGATTCCCACGGAGGCGTGCTCGGCCGTCACCCAGGTCGCCGCCAGGCCAAGCGCGAGTACACCGCCCGCCGTTGTGATGGGTTGAGTGGGCTCCGGCGGCCCGAGCCGTACCAGCCGCGACCACCGCCAGGAGCAGGACCAGACGGACCAGTAGGGCGGTCCCTGGGCGGGTGCCCACCGTTTGCCGCAGTGAGTCCACGTCGAGTATCCCGGCCGGTCCGTCACCGCTGTCTTAGGGACCGCGCAACAGCATCAGCGCGACCGTGGATCCCAGCAGCGCCCACCAGCCGGTCGTGAACGGTCGATGCACCAGCCGCACCGCCGTGGCGGAACGCCAGCAGGCCAGGACGAACACGACGACGCCGATCAGCAGAGCCAGACCGGCATGGGCGACGTAGCGGCCGATGCCCTACAGCGCGTCGACCGCAGGGTCCACGGTCGGTGCGACGGCGGTCTGGCGCTGACCGCCCGAGATGGAGAACGCGCCCGACACGGCGTGGCTGTCCGCCGACACCACCCGCCAGGACACGGTGTACGTGCCCTGCTCCAGACCGTCCGTCAGGCTCATCTCATCGCGCCCGCCCCGCGGTCACCGGACGGCCGTCCGGGTCGACCACCCGCAGCGAGTCCTCGACTAAGGCGACCGATTCGTCGAACGTTGCCGTGACCTTGTTTTGGCATGGTCTTCAGCACACTGCTTTCACGGGGTCGCTGCCGGTTAGCGTCGCGTGCACCGACGCGGGCGCCGCACCGCCGAGAAGGACGCCGGCCAGCAGGGTGACCACCGCGATCAGTGAACGGATGCTGTGCCTGATGCCGGTTGTCTCCTGTCGCGCCACGTGGGTTCTCCGGTGTCCCGTCCTGGTCCAGCAACAGGTACGGACGCCCCCCGGAACGAGCTCACCCCGTCCCGTCCTCGGCCCTCGGACAGGACGGCTACCGACGGGCGGTCCCGTCCCACTTGGTACGGATCGTCGAGGAGGGCGTGCCGGACTGCAGGGGACCGGGGGCCAGGGCCGTGGGCACTCCGTCCGGCAGAATGTCCCCGGCCTGCTGTGCGGTGCCCTCGTCGGGCGTGCCGTCCGGGAGAACCGGTCGGGTGGCTACGCGGTCAAGGGCTCCCACGGCCACGATGACAGCGGCGACAGCGGCGAGAACACGACCGGCCCGTCGCCGCTTCCCCGGGCCGTTCAGGTCCCGCCAGCCGCTCGCCGTCCACGGGGCCTCCGGATCCCACAGGTCGCCGACCACGTCACCCATGCGGCTTGGCGCGGGGCCGTGCTCCGCCGTGCCGTGCCACACGTCGGTCCCATTCGTCGGCCCGGGGCGGACGCCCTCCGCTCGCTCCTGTGCGGAGGGCTCCCGGGCCGCGGAGGCCCGGATGGCCTGCTCGTTGTCGTCGAGGAATCTTCGCCAGACGGCATCCGGGACCGGCGTGCCACCGTCCTCGCCGCCGAGTCCTCCGTTACCCGCCGGGTGCTCAGCGACCACTGGCTTTCATCCTCCATGCCTGTTTCCTCAACCGGGGCTACGTCGTGCCGGGGCGGCGTACTGCCGGAGATTGGAAGGGTGGGCGGGACTGCCAGGACAGGTCCGTTGGGCCTGTCGGCGGCCGACGCGCAACTTGAGCCCGTCATGCATGCCGGTCACTCCTGTGCCCCGGCTCAACCCCCTGACGCAATATTTGCATGATGCAAAACATAATGTCGAGTGCTTCGGAGATGTTTCTGCCCGGGGAGTACGGCTGTGCGGGTCACGTCGGCCGGAATCCGGGGGCGCGCTCCGGGAGGACGTTGGGGGTGGCCGTCCCGGTCTCCCGTCGGCGTCGGTGGTTCTTGGGTGGTGGCGGGCCGGCGGCCCGCGATCCCGGCGCCTCGGTCCGGCAGGAAGAAGCGGGCGGTGACGGCGGCCGCTCGCCTCGTTCGGGGTCTCGGGGTCCGTCTGTGGTAGGTGGTACCGGGCGGCCGTCGGTCCGAAGCCGGATGCGACGGTCCAGCTTTCTCCGGCCGGGGCGTGTTCCACCACTTCAAGGAACCGCCCGGCTCCGGCGTCCGGTGGCGTGGCCCGCGTGGTGCAGCGGGAGCAGCCGGAGGCGCGGCCCGGTCCGCAGCGGAAATGGGATCTCGGCAGCCGTGCGGCCGGTCGCCGCCGGGAGGCGTGAGGCGGGGTCGATCCGGTGGGGTCCGTCTGCGGGCGTGGTCGCCTCCCCGGGGAGGCGTCGGCCCCGGTGGCTCTCGGCCTCTGTTGGGTAAAGGGCGGGGAACGGAGGCCGATTCGACGCGCAAACTATTGCATAGTCTAAATTCGGGGGTGCCTGTGCCGGACGTCGTGGAGAGGCGGCCCCTGAGACCACGGTACTGCTGGAGGGCGTCATGACCGAACAGAAACCGACGTCCGCGTCCGCCGTGCTCTCCGGGATGCCGGTGGCGGTCATGATTGTCGTGGCCGGGGCGGACCTGGTGTCCGGGCCGGGCGTGGGTTTCTTGCCGCTGGTCTCGCTGGGGCCGGCGTTCTCCGGACTGGTGGGAGGGTGGCGGCGTACCGCTTTGATCGGAGCGATGGCGTTGCTCCTGTGCGTGGGGCTCGGGATGTACGACGGGCTGTTCGAGGAGCGCCGGGGGTTCACGGCGATGGCGTCGGTGGCGGGTGTCACTGGTGTGGGTGTCGCGGCAGCAGTGATGCGTTCGCGTCGGGAGGCGGAACTGGCCAGTGTTCGGTCGATCGCGGAGGTGGCGCAGCGGGTGCTGCTGCGGCCCGTGCCCCGGACTGCGGGGGCGTTGCAGGCCGCGGTGTCCTACACGTCGGCGGTGGCGGAGGCGCGGATCGGTGGTGACCTGTATGAGGTGGTGGCCTCGCCGCAAGGGATCCGGGTAATTGTGGGGGACGTGCAGGGCAAGGGGCTGGCCGCAGTGGAGACAGCGGCTGTGGTGCTCGGCGCCTTCCGGGAGGCGGCCCATGACGAACCCGATCTGGTGGGGCTGGGCGAGCGGCTTGAGCGCAGCGTGGCCCGGGAGCTGGAGGGTGAGAAGTTCGTCACGGCGGTGCTCGCCGAGATCGGCTCCGGTCACGAGGTCGTGTTCCTCAGCTTCGGCCATCCGGCCCCGATGGTCGTACGACAGGACGGCACCGCCGACTTCCCGCAGCCGCCGGCGTACGCTCTCCCGCTCGGGCTGGGCGCCCATGGCGGCGAGCCGCCCGAGCCCTATCGGGTGGCTTTCGCGCCCGGCGACCAGCTCCTGCTGTATACCGACGGTGTCACCGAGACCCGGGACGCCCAGGGCTCCTTCTATCCCCTCGGTGAACGGGCCGACCTGCTCAAGGAGCCCGACGCCGACCACGCCCTGGAGGTACTGCGGGAAGACCTGGTCAGACATGCCGACGGGCCGCTCCACGACGACGCTGCGATGCTGCTCCTGCGGTACCACGGCCATGGGGAAGGAAAATCTGTTCCCATCGCGTGAGAGCGCGTCGGCTTCGGCACGGTAGAAAGGACCTATGCCGGAGCACGCGACCCCAGCAGGGGCCATGGACGATGTCGACGCGGTCACCAGGGCGGTGCTGACCGCCTCGCGCCTTTTGGTGGCGGTTTCCGCCCGCTCCCTCGCGGAGGTCGAGGAGAGGGTGACCCTGCCGCAGTTCCGGATGCTGGTCGTGCTCGCCACCCGGGGCGCCACCAAACTGGTGGTGCTCGCCGACCTGCTGCAGGTGGCCCCGTCGACGGCGATGCGGATGGTGGACCGGCTCATCGCGGCAGGGCTCGCAGACCGGCAGACCAACCCCGACAACCGCCGTGAGACCCTGCTGCAGCTGACCGAGGAGGGGCGGCGCGCCGTTGAGGACGTCACCGCCCGGCGCCGTTCTGAGATCGCGGGGATCGTCGCACGGCTCGGTCCCACGCAGCGGCTCGCGCTGATCGAGGCTTTGGGCGCGTTCAACAGCGCGGGCGGCGAGCCGCCGGCGACGCCGGCCGCCGACAGTCCGGATCCGCACCCGCTCGGCTGGGCCGTGGACGAGGCGATGGTCCATGACGTGTGACCCTCACGGGTTCGGACCGGAGCGCCTGGCCGGGCGGTGGCCGTCCTCCGACGCATCTTTTCCGGATCCCGCTTGTCTTGCATAATGCAAGGGAATTGTGGAACGCCGGTCGCGAAGCTCGCTACGGGGCATGCGTCGTGCCGGTGCGTCCGGCCGCGACAGCGTGGCCTGAAGGTACAGGTGCCCAAGGGCTGAGGAAGGATGCGGGGGATGGCACTCGTGCGCCGCACGCGCGGGGCCTCGCCGTCCGCCGACTCGCACGTCATGACCCATCTGCGCGCCATGGTGTGGGGCCCGGCCGAGTTCGTCGGCCTTCCGCCGTGGGGGCTCGTCACGGAGGGAGTCCTCGCGGGGATCCTCACCGTCGGGGCCGTCGTCGGCACGGCGCTCTACGGAGCCTGGACGGGGTGCCCCTCGCTCGCCGATGGCGAGGGGGGCCTTGTGTGCGCGGCGGCGCTCGCGGTGTATCTCGTCTCCGTCGGGGCGGGGCGTGCGCTGGTCGGCGTCGTCGTATTGCTGGGCGTCTGCCTTGCACTGCATACACCGCAGGCCGCGGCCGGTGTGGTGCTGGCGGAACGGGGACGGGCGCAGTCCGCGACCGTGACCTCTGTCGAGGACGGCTGGGCCACGGATGGCGGGTGGGGCCGGTACCTGTGCTCGGTGCGGGACGCCGACGGCGTGCCGCTCAAGGTCCGGATCTGGCGCGGCTGCGGTGACGCGACCCGCCCGGGGGACGCGATCACGCTCGTCTACGACCCTGAGGGGCGGGTGTCGCCGCGCGGAGTGGAGGCAGGGTCGGGTGTACCGGAGTCCTTGCGTGGTCTGGCGCCGTGGTCGTCCGCTCTCATCGTTGCGAGCCTGGTCGCCGTGGTGCGTTCCTACCGGCTTTCCCGCCCGGCCGGTACGAAGCGTGAGGTCCTCCGGCCCAATCTGGGGTGACCTGGGCCTTGGACTGGTTGTTGGCGTGATCGGCGAGCTGACGCACCAGGGTGTTGGTGCTGCCGTCGCGGATCACGGCGATGGTCGGGAAGATCCGGCCGTGGGTGACGCGCATGATGTTCGCGGCGGCGGAGTCGAACAGCTTGGCGGACTGCGCCGCCGAGGCCGCGACGAACTGCTGCTGTTGTGGGGGCACTTGGTGGGGCAGCGTGATCTTCAGCATGGGCGCAATCTTGCGGCACAGGTCGTCCAGCCTCGCATGCCCCACGGCCGGGTGTTCACCCACCGCTTTCATCTTCTTGTCGAGCCGTTCTGGGGCCGCTCTCGTATGTCCGAGCATGCTCGGCGTGCAGACCACGTCCCCCGATCCCCATGAGCCGGTTGAGCGCTCCTCCGGCGACAAGGGTTCCGATCGTCTTGCGGGCTATGGGCATGGTGCCGCCTGGCGCGAAAGAGGTATGCGTGCCTCACGCCGAGCGGTGATTGCGCGAGGTGAAACCTGCACGCTGCCACATGGTGGTCGGCGCGGCGGTGTCACCCGGCGGTCGGCGACGGTGCCGGGGATGTCACGGAGGAGCCTTCCGAGGTGACGGCCGGACCCGTCGGCACTCCCTCGGTCGACAGCCCGGGAGGCACCGTGAGGACGACCTGGGGCGCGCCCGCCTGTGGCACCGGCGGCGTCACCTGGGAGGCGGGCAGTTTCGGCGGGGTCGTCTCCTGGAAGTTGACCTGGGCGAAGTTGACCAGTCCGGTCTTCTCCATCTGCGTGATGTGGTCCAGGACCACGTCGTTGGCCTGGTCGGCCAGCTGGCGCACGAGTGTGTTCTCGGTCGTGGAACGGATCTTGGCTATGGTATTGAAAATCGAGCCATGGGTGACGCGCAGGGTGTTGGCGAAGTCGGTGTCGAACTGCTTGCCCGTGTCCGACTGGAACGTCGTCAGGAAGCCCTGTTGCTGGGGCGTGGGCTGATTGGGGATGGCGACGTTCAGCATGGGCGCGATCTTCCGGCAACTGGCGTCGAGCGCGGCGTGCCCGATGACCAGGTGCCGTCCGGCCTCGCGTACGGCCGGGGTCGTCCCCTTCTGCATGGCCAAAGCCCCCGAAGGGCCTTCCCAAAGCCCGGCGGAGCGCACGAAGACGACGAAGTTGCGGTCGGCTTCGGTGAGTGGCCCCCACTGGGTGCTGGCGATGATCCGGGACGCGTTCGAGGAGGTCGTCTGGATGCCCAGCACGCTCGGGTAGACGAGGGCGGCGAGCGTGGCGGTGAGCGCCCCGCCGACGGCGAGGGATCCGATTGTGTTGCGTGAGATGGCCATGATGCCTCCTGGTGCGGACCGCATTGCTGCCCGGTCGTACGGAGGCGGTACGGAAAGAAGACCTTTGCTCTAGGTAAAGATTGCATGATGCCAGAAATGTCGGGTGGTCGGCTCCGGACCGGTCTCATACGGTCACATCCGCCCTTTCCGGTCGACGCGCACCAGCTGCCCGTCGACCGGCCGAGCCGTGAAAAGCCAAGGGCCATGGCGAGTTGCAGCAACGGCCAGTACGCGCCTGTGTTCTTCCTCGGGGTGAGGGCGAAGTAGTGGAAGCCGATGCCGAGCAGCCAGGCCAAGGTGAAATCCATCAGGAAGTAGGCGTACGGCGGCTTACCGACGATCGCCATGCCACTGGCCCGCGTCGGCCACTCGTCGGCGGTGCGCCGAGGACGCACCCCGCGCCGCAGTGGCCGATGGCCTTGCCGAGGACATCCATCGCGACGACTCCTCCGGATCCTGTTCACCCTCCCGCTCGATGACGGGAAGGGGGCCGGCCGTGGCGTACGCGGAACCACGGGGCTGCCGGACCCCAGTACAGGGCTGTGCGCGGATGCGCCAGGTGCATGATCCACATACGCTGCCCGTATCCGTGCAGCGCCACGTCGGCGGCCCCCGCCGTGGCGAGGGAAAGGTCGGCTGGCCCGGTATTTCCCTGGTTGGTCGGTTGATCATCCGGCTGCATCACGTCCGGTCTCGTGCAGATGTGCCGTCGCTACCCGTCCGGGCCGCATGATGCGTATCTTGCTGCGCTCACAGGCCGGGCAGCGAAGTGACTGCAGTGGCGACGGGGCGGCCTTCCCGTCGAGGTGGTATGTGGCGATGGCCCGCCCTTGGTCGTCCGCGGTCACATCGATGTCGTAGGGCGGCTTCCCGGCCGTGTCCGCAGTCGAGGCAGGCGAACGAGTGACGGACGAGGTGTCAAGGACACTTCGCTGACCCGTCTTCCCGGCATACCGCGTCCGACGCTACGTCAAAGTGGCAGCAGCGCGGCGTCAGGGAAACGTCAAGATCCTGGGTTCGGCCCGTGAGGCCGGTACGGCATCCGGCGGTCACCGTCCGTGGCGTCGGGTGGGCGTGAGACCGCCGGAGCGCCTTCCGGTTCGCCGTATCCCCGATCCTGACCTGCTTGACACCCAAGCCTTGCATAGTGCAAAAGTATGGGTGGGGTGGGTACACCCCAGTCCTCCCGAAGTGGAAGAGGCGACGCACACCGATGAGAGCAGTGATCTGCGGAGCCGGTATCGCCGGGCTCGCGCTCGCGGGCCGTCTGCACAACACGCTCGGCTGGGAGGTCGTGGTCCTGGAGAGGGCGCCGGGGCCCCGCACCGAGGGGTACATGATCGACTTCTTCGGCCCCGGCTACGACGCCGCGGAAGCCATGGGAGTACTGCCCTGGCTGGAGGAACTCAGCTATCCGATTTCCGGGGCGACCTTCATCGACGACCAGGGCCGGTGCCGTGCCCGGCTCGGCTACCACCGGTTCGCCCGGTCCCTGGACGGGCGTCTGCTGAGCATCATGCGACCCGACCTCGAAGTCGCCCTGCGGGAAGGGCTGTCCTTCGCCGTCGGCCTGCGCTTCGGCGTCGGCCCGGCACGCATCGACGCCGGTGCCTACGGCGTCCGCGTCACGCTCACGGACGGCAGCATCCTCGACGCGGACCTTCTCGTCGGGGCCGACGGCATCCACTCCACGGTGCGGGCACTCGCCTTCGGCGAGGAGCGACGTTACGTACGGCATCTGGGCTACCACACGGCCGCGTTCACCTTCGACGACCCCGAGGTACACGCGGAACTAGGCGACCGTTTCTGCGTCACCGACACCGTCGGCAGGCAGATGGGCCTGTATGCGCTGCGGAACGGCAAGGTCGCCGCGTTCGCCGTCCACCGCACCGCCGAACCCGGCACACCCGAGGACACCCGGGCCGCTCTGCATCACGAGTACGGCTCGCTCGGCTGGCTTGTGCCCCGAGCTCTGGCAGGCTGTCCGCCGTCCCCACGGCTCTACTACGATCAGGTCGCCCAGACCGATCTGCCGTCCTGGAGCCGCGGGCGGGTCGTCCTGGTCGGCGACGCCTGCCATGCCGTGTCCCTGCTCGCCGCGCAGGGTGCTTCGCTGGCGATCGCCGGCGCCTATGTCCTCGCCGACCAACTCGCCGGATCCCGCAGCATCGAGGAGGCGCTCGCAGGATACGAGCGTCTGTGGCGACCGGCCGTCTCCCGCAGGCAGCGCTTCGCCCGCAGGACCGCCCGCTGGTTCGTGCCCGCCACGCCCCAGCAACTGCGGCTGCGCCGACTTGCCCTGCGGCTCGCCGAACTCCCTGTGACAGGCGATGCCGTCGGCACGGCACTCGCCGGCAGGCAGCGGCCGTATCTGCGTCGACTCGCCGCAGTACCCGCCCGGTCGAGAACGGCGGAGTTGACCGGATCGTGCTCGGGTCGGTCGACGCCGCAAGCTGGGAGTTCCGGCGAGCAGACCCATCAGGCGGAGAGCTAAACGCCATCAGGCTCCAGGTCCGGCCCGAGCCTCGTCACTGCTCACCTGCACGAAGCGCTTGAAGCTGCCCACTGCCCCGTGCTGGCTGATCTCCCGCACGTACTCGGATGTGCCCGGCAGCACGGCGAGGTGCGCGACCGGGACGCTTCCCCCGAGTAACCGGCGAGAACGCCGCCGGCCAGGCCTGTGGGCGAGTGCCGAGGAGACCTTCACTTGTCCGGCGGCCCGTCGTACCTCCGGTGGTTCCGGGGATTTGCTCGACCAGGTCGGCGGCCCACCGCCGCTCCTGCCTCTCGTGCTCGCGGGACCGCTGGTCGCTGCTGTGGACCAAGTCGCGAGGGAAGTTCACGAGTCCCGGAGTCTGCGCGATGGCGTAGGGACGCCCCCCCCGTGACGTCCGCCCACCACGTGGGGCCGCTGGCGGGTCCCGGACAACGGCCCGTGGTTCAGGGGACACCACATGCACGGACCGGCCGAGAGCTCCGGATGAGACAGGGCGGTTCCTGGCGTCAGCCAGGCGGCAGGATCAGCCGCCGGACGCCTGCCCCCGGCGCGGAACCTGGGGCGCCATCGCGGCCTCGGCGGCCTCCGCCCTGGCGTCGTTCACCGCTGCGGCGGCCTGCTTCTCGGCCTGGTCAGCAGCTGTCGCGGCGTCAAGTGAAATTGTCGAGCCCGCGGCGAGCTCCGGGGCCCTGCCTTCGTGCGGTGTGTCGGCGCCGGCGGTGGCTGCTTGCTCGGGTTGCGCGGGTTGGGGACGGCCGACCGACGACTGATCTCCGAACGCACGGGTGACGGTGCGGACTGCCTCGGTCAGTTCCCCCGGGATCACCCAGAAGGTGTTGTTGTCGCTGCTCGCCAGGTGCGGAAGCGTCTCCAGGTACTTGTAGGCCAGGACCTTCGGATCGGCGTTGTTGCGATGGACGGCCTGGAAGACGAGTTCCACGGCCTTGGCCTCGCCGTCCGCCCGCAGGATCATGGCCTGTTGCGCGCCCTGTGCCTCCAGGATGTCCTTCTGCCGTGTGCCTTCCGCGGTGAGGATCTTGGCCTGCCGCTCCCCTTCGGCGTGCAGGATGGCCGCGCGTTTGTCGCGCTCGGCCCGCATCTGCTTCTCCATCGCTTCCTTGATGGTGTGCGGCGGGTCGATGGCCTTGATCTCCACGCGGTTGACGCGGATGCCCCACTTGCCGGTGGCGTCGTCGAGGACGGCGCGCAGCCGCGAGTTGATCTCCTCACGTGAGGTGAGCGTCTCCTCCAGGTCCATGCTGCCAATGACGTTGCGCAGCGTGGTCACGGTGAGCTGGTCGATCGCCTGCAGATAGTCGGCGACTTCGTAGGCCGCCGCTCTCGGGTCGGTGATCTGGTAATAGAGCACGGTGTCGATGTTCACCACGAGGTTGTCCTCGGTGATCACCGGCCTGGGGTCCGACGAGTAGACCTGCTCGCGCACGTCGAGTTTGGTATTGACGCGATCCGCCACCGGCAGGACGAAGTTGAGGCCAGGCTGCAGGGTGCGGCGATACCGGCCGAACCGCTCGATGTTGTAGCGGCGTGCCTGCGGGACGATCCGTACCGTGGAGGCGACGAGGAAGACGACAATGATGGCCGCCACGAGGGTGAGGATGACGAGGGGATCCACAGTGCCTCCGTTACTCTGCGTTCAACCGACTACGGCAGGAGTTCGCGAGGGTAGACGACGGCGGTGGCACCTTCGATCTCCATGACGTCCACCAGCGCTCCCGCCGGGATCACCAGGCTCTCGTCGAGGGCGCGGGCGGACCACTCCTCGCCGGAGAGTCTGATCAGGCCGCGGGTCGCGGTGACCTCCTGCACGACCTCGGCCCGTTTGCCGATCAGCGCGTCGCTGCCCTCGCGGATGAGGGGTTGCTGTGCCATGTGCCGCAGCGCAACGGGGCGGACGACGACAAGACCCGCGGCTGCTGCCAACGCGAAGGCTGCGATCTGGCCGAGAACGCCGATGCCCACACCGGCGACCACGGCGGTGACCAACGCGGCGCCCGCCAGCAGTCCAAAGATCAGAGTCAGGGTGAAAAACTCCGCGGCACCCAGCGCCGCGGCGGCCAGCAGCCACACGAACCACGGCATCGAATCGCCCTTCTCTTTGGGCCTTCTTTACTAAAGTACCCGTAATCGCGCCGGACAGAACAGACACGGGAGAGCTGCCGTTCGGCACAGTTGATGTGTCTTGCCTTACGGAGGGGCGTTCCCGCTGTCGGCCGGTTGTGTCCTGGAGCCGTCACCGGGACACAACCGGCCCTTGTGCCTACCTCACCGGGGTGAAGTCGCGGGCTCCGATGAATTCAGGCCTGCGGACGGGGGCGGCGAAGGGCTCGACCGCGGTGTTCTCGATGCTGTTGAAGACGATGAACACGTTGGATCGGGGATAGGGGGTGATGTTGTCGCCGGAACCGTGCACAGCGTTGCAGTCGAACCAGACCGCCGAGCCGGCCTGGCCGGTGAAGAGGCGGATACCGTGTGCGCCGGCCAGCTGTGTCAGGGCGTCGTCGGACGGGGTCCCGGCGTCCTGCATCTGCAGTGACTTCTTGTAGTTGTCGCGGGGGGTCCGGCCCGCGCATCCCAGGAAGGTGCGGTGTGAGCCCGGCATGATCATGAGGCCGCCATTGGTGTCGAGGTTGGGCGTCAACGCGATCGACACGGACACGGTCCGCATCCTGGGCAGGCCGTCCTTGGCGTGCCAGGTCTCGAAGTCGGAGTGCCAGTAGAAGCCGGAGGCGCCGAAGCCGGGCTTGACGTTGATCCGTGACTGGTGGACGTAGACGTCCGAACCGAGGATCTGCCGAGCCCGGCCCACGACCCGCTCGTCGCGTACCAGACGGGCGAACACCTCGCTGACGCGGTGGATCTCGAAGACCGACCGGATGCCTCCCGAGCGGGGTTCGACGATGGTGCGCTCGTCGGCCCGTACGGCCGGATCCGCGAGCATCCGGTCCAGTTCGGCCCGGTACCCGGCTACCTCGTCGGGGGCGATGAGCCGGTCGACCGTCAGGAAGCCGTCCTGCTCGTAGCCGTGCAGGTCGTCGGAGGTGAGGGGGCCAGGGTGTTCGGGCGCCGGCCAGACCACCGGATCCTGGCGTGGGGTCGTGGTCTCGCGGGGGCCGCGGCTTGGGTAGAGGTCGGTGAGCATGGTCATGGGATCAGTCCTCCGTGAGCAGGGGGTAGACGCCGTTCTCGTCGTGGTCCTCGCGGCCGGTGACTGGCGGGTTGAGCAGGCACACGCACCGGAAGTCGCTCCGGGGGCGCAGGGTGTGCCGCTCGTGGCCGTCGAGGAGGTACAGGGTGCCCGGCATGATCCGGTGGGTCTCGCCGGTCTCCTCGTCGGTGAGTCCGGCCGTGCCCTCGACGCACAGGACGGCCTCCACGTGGTTTGCGTACCGCATGGTGGTCTCGGTGCCGGCGTACGGCACGGTCTCGTGCAGGGAGAAACTCGCCTTCTCACGGGCCAGGACGATGCGTTTGCTCTCCCAGGTGCCGGACTTCGACCTGATGCGGCGGTTGGTGTTCTCAATTTCCACGAGCGATCGGACGATCACTGGAGTCCTCGTTCCTCGTCTGTGCGGGTGGCTGGGGAAGGGGAATGGGGGAGGGGGCGGTGCCCGAATGAGTTCAGGGCGTCGCGAGAACCGCTCGGTCGAGGATGTCCAGGCCCTCATCGAGCTCGGAGTCTCTGACGGTCAGCGGCGGCAGCAGTTTGACGACCTGTCCCTCCGGCCCCGAGGTCTCCAGGAGCAGGCCCCGTTCGAAGGCGCGGGCGCAGATAGCGGCGGCCCGTGCCCGGTCGTCGAACTCGATTCCCCAGACCAGGCCGCGGCCCCGGCAGGCGGTGCCTTCGTGTTCGGCGCAGAGGGCGAGCAGCCGTTGCTCGACCTGTTTGCCGAGGCGCGCCGTGCGCAGTTCCAGTTCCCGGTCCGCCCAGTACGTGTGGAGGGCGGCGGTCGCCGTGACGAAGGCGGGGTTGTTGCCGCGGAAGGTGCCGTTGTGCTCGCCTGGTTCCCACTGGTCGAGTTCGCGGCGGAAGAGGGTGAGCGCCATGGGCAGCCCGTATCCGCTGATGGACTTCGAGACGGTGACGATGTCCGGCGTGATGCCCGCTTCCTCGAAGGAGAAGAAGGCCCCGGTACGGCCGCAGCCCATCTGGATGTCGTCGACGATGAGCAGCATGTCGTGGCGTACGCACAGTGCGGACAGCGCGCGAAGCCATTCGGGCCGGGCCACGTTGATCCCGCCCTCGCCCTGCACGGTCTCGACGATGACCGCCGCGGGGTGGTTGAGGCCGGAGCCCGAGTCTTCCAGGAGCCGTTCGAACCAGAGGAAGTCGGGTACCTGTCCGTCCAGGTAGTCGTCGAACGGCATGGGTGTGCCGTGGACGAGTGGGATGCCTGCTCCGGCCCGTTTGAAGGCGTTGCCGGTGACGGCCAGGGAGCCCAGGGACATACCGTGGAAGGCGTTGGTGAAGGAGACGACCGACTCCCGCCCCTTGACCTTGCGTGCCAGTTTGAGCGCGGCCTCGACGGCGTTTGTCCCTGTCGGCCCCGGGAACATGACCTTGTAGGGTAGTTGGCGAGGGCCGAGGACGATTTCTTGGAAGCTTTCGAGGAAGTCGCGCTTGGCGGTGGTGGCCATGTCCAGGCCGTGGGTGACCCCGTCGCGCTCCAGGTAGCTGAGCAGGGCGCGTTTGAGGACCGGGTTGTTGTGACCGTAGTTGAGGGACCCTGCCCCGGCGAAGAAGTCCAGGTAGCGGCGGCCGTCCTCGGACCACAGTTGGCTGCCGCGGGCGTGGTCGAAGACCACGGGCCAGCCGCGACAGTAGCTGCGGACCTCTGATTCGAGCGTTTCGAACGTGCTCAGGGGTGTCTGGGTCGTGGTCATACTGATGGATCTCCTTGCGGGGTGTGACGACGGTGCGGGTTCGTGCCTGGTCAATGTGTGGCCGGTGCCGGGCGGTCCGCGGGTGGGCGCAGGGGGCCTATGTGGGCAGCACTTCCGGTGGGCGCCAGTCCCCGGGGAACAGCCCGTCGTCGAAGAAGACCGTCTGTTCGACGTCCGCACGGTGTCGCGCCGCGTACGCGGCGAACAGCGCGAGAGAGGCGGCGTTGCCCGGGGTGATGGTGGTCTCCACCGTGGTGAGCGGGTGCCGTGCGGTGAGTTCGTCGAGGAGGGCGGCGGCCAGGCGTTGCCCCGGTGCTCCTCGTCGACGGCGATCTGCCAGATCACGGGGTCTGCGCACGGGTGGGCGGGAGGCAGCCGGTGATGAACGCGATAGCTTCGCCGGTCCTCTCGTGCCGGGCGACTGCCGAGGTCTCGGCGAAGTCGCGGCGCCACAGCAGGTAGCTGTAGGGCGATTTCAGGTCGAGAACCCGGGAGTCGTGGGCGAGGCGCCGGAGGGTGGGACCGTCATCGCCGTTCGGGCGGTCGATGACCGGGGAGCCGTGACGTGCGGGTGAGGCCGGAAAAGAAGAGGGCATGGATCCGTGTTCGGTCGGGAGCGGTGGGACGAGCCGATGGGAGCGGGGGACCGTGCATGGAGATGCCCCGGGTGGCGGAGGGTTTCCGGTACCGGGGTTCATAGGACGGCACCGAGGAAATCCCGGGTGCGGTGGTGCCGGGGCTCGGTGAAGAGCTGTTCGGGGCTGCCGACCTCCACGACCCGTCCCGCGTCGAACATGAGGACCTCGTCGGAGATGTCCCGGGCGAAGCCCATCTCGTGGGTGACGCAGAGCAGCGTGACTTCGGTCGTGGCGGCGATCTCGCGCAGCAGGTCGAGGACGCCGGACACGAGCTCGGGATCGAGGGCGGAGGTGACCTCGTCGAGCAGGAGGATCTCCGGCTCCATGGCGAGCGTCCGGGCGATGGCCACGCGCTGCTGCTGGCCGCCGGAGAGCCGGGTCGGATGAGCCAGGGCCTTGTCCGCCAGTCCGACCAGGTCCAGCAGCTCTCGGGCCCGCTGCTCGGCCTGCTCCCGCCGCTGCCCGAGGGTGCGGACGGGTGCCTCGGTGATGTTGCGCAGCACGTTCATGTGGGGGAAAAGGTTGAAGTGCTGGAACACCATGCCGATACGGCGCCGGATCGGCCGCAGGTATTTCTCGTCGGCGGGCTTGAACGTGCCGTCCGCGGCTCGCCGGTGCGACAGCGGTTCGCCGTCGACCCATATCACCCCGTCCGATACCCGCTCCAGTGTCATCAGCAGCCTCAGAATGGTGGTCTTGCCGGAACCGGACGGGCCGATCAGGGTGACGTGCCGACCGCGCTCGACGGAGAGGTCCAGCTCGTCGAGGACCGTGTGGCCGCCGTACCGCTTGACTACCCGTTCGAAGCGGACCATCGGCCGCCGCTGCGGCGTGGCGTCCTCGACGCCGTCACGGGTTAGAGGGTTGTGGAGGGGGTCAGTTGCCAAGGCGCTGCTCCAGTTTCCGCAGGGCGAGCGAGGTTGGGTAGCTCGCCAGCAGGAAGACGAGTCCGGCGAGAGTGAAGGCTTCGGGGTAGGCGAAGTGGTCGGCCCCGTACTCACGGGCCTGCGCGACCATCTCGGACACTGTGATCACGGCGAGGAAGGGGGTCTCCTTGAACATCGCGATCGCGTAGTTGCCGAGCGCGGGCAGGACGGTACGAACAGCCTGCGGAAGGACGACGGACCGCCAGGTGCGGACGGGGGACAGCGACAGGGCTCGCGCGGCCTCCCACTGCCCCGCCGGTACGGCGTCGATGCCGGCCCGGTACACCTCCGCCAGGTAGGCGGAGTAGTGGAGGCCGAGCACCACGACACCGATGGTCAGCGGGGCGATCGAGGTGAACACCGCGTAGGCGCCCACCAGTTGCACCAGCAGTGGGGTGGAGCGCACGATCTCCACCCCGGCCTTGAGCGGCAGGGTCACCCATCGGGTGGTAGCCCGGCCGCCGACCGCCAGCGCCAGCCCCACGACCGCGGCCAGCACCGTCCCCAGGACGGTGGCCAGTACGGTGGTCCTGAACCCGGCGAGCAGCAGAGGCAGCGCCTCCCGCGCCGCCCCCCAGTCCCACTGGTAGTTCACGGGCGGCCTCCACTCGCGGCGAGGGTATCCGCCCGTCCGGTGCGGCCCAGCCGCGCAGCGGCATGCCGCTCCAGGAGCCGCATCCCCCAGGTCAGCAGCATGGCCAGGACGAAGTAGAGGAGCAGCAGGGTCACGTAGGCGGGCACGGTCTCCCCGGTGCGGTCACGCAGCGTCTGGACTACCGTCGTCAGATCCGCCACGGAGATCAGCCACAGCAGCGGGGTGGACTTCAGCATCTGGATCGAGAGATTGGTGAACGGCGGGATCATCTGCGGCCACGCCTGTGGCAGGACCACCCGGTACCACCGCTGGAGAGGGGAGAAGCTGAGCGCGACGGCGGCCTCCTGCTGCGGGCGCGGTACCGCTGCGAGGGCTCCTCTCACGACCTCCGACCCGTACGCCCCGTAGTTGAGGCCGAAGGCGAGGACTCCGCACAGCAGCGGCCCCAACTCGTACCCGGTCAGCAGCGGGAAAGCGTAGTACAGCCAGAACAGCTGGATGTACAGCGAGGTGCCGCGGAAGAACTCCACGGCACCCCTGGACGTCCAGCGCAGCACGCGCCATCCCGACCCCGCTGCCAGGCCCAGCACGAAGGAAAGCACGCCTGCCACCAGTGAGCCCAGCACGGTTGCCTCGACGGTCACCCATGCCCCGGCGCCGACCGAGGGAAGCTCGGAAAGAAAGACGGACAGGAAGTCACCCATGGGAACCCCGCCCCCCGCGTCAGGCGGCACACAGTTTCTCGGTCGTCAGATCCGCCGGGGGCATCTCGGCGGCGGTGAAGCCGTAGGCACCGAGCAGGGCGACGTACCGCTCCTCGTCCGAAGTGATCTTCTGGAGCTCGGTGTTGAAGGCATCCCGCAGGGGCGCGGCCCCCTTACGGAAGACGGCC
Source organism: Streptomyces sp. NPDC026672 (assembly GCF_040638185.1). NCBI lineage: Bacteria > Bacillati > Actinomycetota > Actinomycetes > Kitasatosporales > Streptomycetaceae > Streptomyces > Streptomyces sp. NPDC026672. The sequence goes on along the minus strand of NZ_JBEZXS010000058.1, from coordinate 29,943 downwards.
CCTCCCGGGCTGTACTGCTTCACCCCGTCGACCACCGGCAGGAACGGTTCGGTGACCTCAAGGCCCTTGTTGGTCCTGGCCAGCCAGCGCAGGGAGATGCCGGTCAGCACGAAGGCGTCGATCCGCCCGCTCTTCACCGCGTCGGCGCCGTCCTGCGGCTTGGTCACCGTCTTGATCCGGGCCGCCGGGATGCCCGCCCCCTCGGCATATCCCTTCTCGGCCGCACCGGACATCACCCCCAGGGTCACCCCCGCCTGCTCGGCCGACGCCAGATCGCCCAGCTTCCTCGGGTTACCGGCCGGGACCATCATGGCGGTCGGGGAGATGAACTCAGGTTCGGAGAAGATCGCCTTTTCGCAGCGCTCGGGCAGGATCGCCATCCCGGCGCTGATCACGTCGTACTTCCCGGCCAGCAGTCCCGGGATCAGCCCGTCCCACTCCGAGAACACCGGGCGCAGTTCGGGCACGCCGAGTGCCTTGAACACCTCGGCGTGCAGTGCCGGCGCCTCCCCCTTGAGGGTGTCCCCCTCCTTGTAGCCGTACGGTGCCTCGTTCGCGTACGCCACCTTGGCGTAGCCCCGCTTCTTGATCCGGGCGAGCAACTCCGGGTCGCTGTCACCGCTCCCCTCGGTCTTGCTGCACGCGGTCAGCCCACCCGCTGTCGCCGCGAAGGCACCGGCGGAGGCGAGGCCGAGGAGACGGCGGCGGGTCAGAGCGGTGTGTCTGGGCATGAAGTGAAGTCCCTTGTCCGGCAAGCGCTTTACGCAGTGCCCACCCGCCTGCCCGGACTCCGAAAGGTATGTCGGAAACCTTCACAGTGTTATGAGCTCGTATCGGGACCGTTTCAACATCCTTACCACCATGCGGTTTCAGGAGCCGCCGAGCGGCTTTCCATCTGTGCATTCGATCGGCCATGCCAGGAGGACGTATCGCCGTTGCCGCAGGCACCCGCGTACTCGTTCGGCACCAAGTCGCCTGCCCGGTAGGGCGATTGACCCGTGCACGCGTAACCGGCTGTCTCTTGTTCCCGGTGCGGGGCGATCCGGTGAGACCGCAGGAGGAGATCATGGCCATCGGCCGACCGGTCTCCTGTCGGAGATGTGGACCTCTCCGTCCGCGAGGCCAGGGGACAGTGGCATCCTGCCGATGTCGGCCGGGTTGAAGGCCGCCATCGCTCCGCGGCGAACTCGGCGAGCAGGGCCCGGGACGGCGCCCTGGCCGTGACGCCTGCGGGCGGGCAGGATTGCATCGACTCCGTCCGATCCTGTCCGGCATGAGGGTTTCGTCCCGCTTGAAGTTGGTGTCCGAGGCGGTGCGCGCCGCATTGGGGGCCGTGGCGCGCGATGCACCGAACCTGCTGGATGAGCTGGGCGGACCTGGTGACGTCGGCCGCGGTCCGGTAGCGCTGTGAAGGGGCCGCGGGGAATCGCGCGACCAGCCACGACGGTGCCGCGGTCGACACACAGCCCCTCGCCGCGCTTCCGGCGGAGTTCTTGGTCACCGCCGATCGGACCGAAGGCCACCGGCGGCAGGTGCGCCGGTACGCCCGACCCGGCCACCCCGACGCCCCGCCCGAACCGATGGGCCCCTGCGCCCGCAAGCGCTCGGTCAGGGTGGCCGCGAAGTCCTCGGCGCGGGAGAGCTGGGTGTGCAGGTCCTCGACGCGCTGCTGTGCGGCCCGCTCGAAGCCGCGGATCCGATCCAGCAGTTCCTCGCGCTGCTCGGGAGTCAGTTGCCCACCCGAGTCGAGGCGGTCGGTTGCCTCCGGCAGGGCGCGTATCTCGTCGAGGGTGAAGCCGAGGGGCTTCATGCGGCGGATAACCATCAGGCGGGCGACATCGGACTCGGTGTAGAGGCGGAAGCCGCCCTGGGAACGGGCCGAGGGGATGACGAGGCTTGTCTCCTCGTAATGGCGGATGGTGTGCAGCGACAGCTCGGTCCGTGCGGCAACCTCGCCGATCTGCATGTGCTGGCTGCTCACGTGGGGCGCCTTCCTCGTCTCGCCACGGCCGCCACCGATCTCTACCCCAACGTCAGGGTAGGGTTGCCTCGATGTCGGGTCGGATGCCTTTCGGCGCCCGTTCCCCTGGTGCGGGATGCCCTCCTGCGACCGTCAGCCGTGTCGGGGCCGACGTCGCCCCCGACAGGGACCGCAGTCCTTGAAGCCGGAGAACGTCTACACGTGCCCATGATGCCCGGCGCCGTTGTGGGTTCCTTCGCTGCCGCACTCTGCTTCGGTCCGCCGTTCGCGGACCTGGTGGATGGCCGCCCCGGCCCTCCATGCCTTTCTGCACGCCCGCCGTCATGCCGGGTGTGCCCGAGCACGACAGGTTCCTCTCCTCGTGTCCTCCTCCGCTCTGTCCCCGGCGGCCCGACTGCGTGGCCTTCGACAGCCGTCGTGGTTGTCCGACCCGAAGGTGCTGCGCACCGAGGTGCTGGCTGGTCTCGTGGTCGCCCTGGCACTGATCCCCGAGGCGATCTCGTTCTCGATCATCGCCGGGGTCGACCCGGCCATCGGCCTGTTCGCCTCGTTCACGATGGCTGTGACCATCGCGATCGTCGGCGGCCGCCCGGCCATGATCTCCGCGGCCACCGGTGCTGTCGCTCTGGTCATCGCCCCGATGAACCGTGAGCACGGCTTCGGCTACCTCGTCGCGACCGTGATCCTGGCCGGCGTCCTCCAGATCCTCCTCGGCGCCCTCGGCGTGGCCAAGCTGATGCGGTTCGTGCCGCGCAGCGTGATGGTCGGCTTCGTCAACTCCCTCGCCGTCCTGATCTTCATGGCGCAGGTGCCGGAGATGACGGACGTGCCCTGGCCTGTCTATCCGCTGATCGCAGCAGGGCTGGCGCTGATGGTGTTCTTCCCGAAGGTCACGAAGGCGGTCCCGGCACCGCTGGTGTCGATCGCGCTCCTCACCGTCATCACGGTGGCCGCCGGTATCGCCGTGCCGACCGTCGGCGACAAGGGCGACCTGCCCTCCTCACTGCCGGTTCCCGGCCTGCCGGACGTGCCGTTCACCCTCGACACCTTCACCACTGTCGCGCCGTACGCGCTCGCCATGGCCCTGGTCGGCCTCATGGAGTCGCTGATGACCGCGAAACTGGTCGACGACATCACCGACACCCACTCCTCCAAGACCCGCGAATCGATCGGCCAGGGCATCGCCAACATCGTCACCGGCTTCCTCGGCGGCATGGGCGGCTGCGCGATGATCGGCCAGACGATGATCAACGTGCGGGTCTCCGGCGCCCGGACCCGGCTGTCGACGTTCCTCGCCGGAGCCTTCCTGATGATGTTGTGCATCGTGTTCGGCCCGGTCGTCTCCGACATTCCCATGGCCGCGCTGGTCGCTGTGATGGTGATGGTGTCGGTCGCCACCTTCGACTGGCATTCCATCGCGCCCAAGACGCTGAAACGGATGCCGGCCGGGGAGACCACCGTCATGCTGGTCACCGTTGCCTGTGTGGTCGCCACCCACAACCTCGCCATCGGCGTCGTCGTCGGCTCGATCACCGCGATGGTCATCTTCGCCAAGCGCGTCGCCCACCTCGCCGAGGTCACCGCCCTCACCGACCTCGACGGCGGGACAGTCGTCTACCGCGTGACGGGTGAGCTGTTCTTCGCCTCCTCCAATGACCTGTTCGGCTGGTTCGAGTACGCGACCGACCCCGACAAGGTCGTCATCGACCTGTCTGCCGCGCACATCTGGGACGCCTCCTCCGTAGCCGCCCTGGACGCCGTCGAGACCAAGTACGCCCAGCGCGGCAAAACCGTCGAGATCACCGGCCTGAACGAACCCAGCGCCCGGATCCACGACACCCTCAGCGGGGAGCTCACCGGCGGCCACTGACCGGATCACACCGGCAGCCGCACCGCAGAACCGTCTTCAGTGATCGCTCGGCCGCCTGCGACGGCTATCACCCCAGGCTACTGGGAGGGGAGAGCGTGTCCGACATGAACGGCCGACTCACCGTACTGTCCGCTCCGCCACCCGCCGCTGCAGGTCCTCAGTTCCCGGTCGAGGCGCGTCGAGACGAAGCGCCCGAACCGTGAGATCCTGGGATCGCCAGGCCGTCGCTCCCCGCCGGGGGCGTAGGTGAGACCGAGTGCCGTGGTCAGCTGCCTCCACCAGGAGGGCTGCGATGCCGTCATGATCAGCAATGTAACGGGCCGGCATCATCCAGGGGACACGGTCTCGAAGTACGGGCAACGGCCCGGTGCGGGGCGGTGCGTCGACCAGGATCCGAGGGTGCGAGCAGGCCACCCCGAGGGGGGCACGAGGCTGCGCGCCTTCTAGGTGTGCTTGAGGCGGGGGACTCTGTCACTTCTTTCGCGCAGATATCGGGTTGCCTGCGTTGAGCTCTGCCTGACCTCGCCATTCCCCCGTGGGTAAGGTCTCCACCGGGCTTTCAGCCCTCACCTCTTCCCTGGGCGAAGCCGCGCCCGGCCTCTGGCGCCCTGGATCCCGAGGCCCGCGGGCACTTGGCCCCGGGTAGATCGTGAGGCCCTGCACTGTGGCACAATCCGGTCGCATCCCGGCAGTGTGCCAGGAGCGTGATGGGACATCCCCATACCCTCGTCCGCGGACGCTGTCGGTGCGTCTGCCGCCCGCGAATGGCTGCTCATCGCGGGCATGTTCACGATCGCCTGGCTGCCTGTGCCGGGGCGGCGGTACTGGCCACGGCTCTCTTCGGGGGCGATGGCAGGGGTGCCGCTGGTGTGGATCCTGGTGAACGTTCTGCGAGCGGCCGGTGACCGGGACTTCCTGCCGGCAATGGCTCTGCAGCCCGGAAACGAGTCGGAACTGGTCGGCCTGGTACAGGAGTGGCCGCGCGGCTCGGCTTTTCCGGGCCGCGGTTGGTCCGAGTCGTCCCGATCCCCACCGCGGCCCCTTGGACGTGTGAAGGCTGCCGGTACCCGCTCTCACGTGCTGATTGCTGCGGGCGCTGACCGCCACGCAGCTGGCGGCCGTGGTCGGGCACGAACTGGCGCATGAACAGCACATATGTGATCGGCGTACGTCACTGCTGCTCAGTGCCCGGAGTCTGCTCGCACAGCGGCTGGAGGGCCGCTTCAGTCCTTTGGCCCCCTGCTGCGGGCATCTCAACCACGCGCCTGGTACACCGAGTCGGCGGCCGACGCGGAGGCCGCCCGTCTTGCCGGTACGACCGCCACTCGCGAAGCCCTGGAACTGACCAGTCCGGTGTACGCGGCATCCGACGGTCTGGCCAAGGGGTGGCTGTCCGACCTGGCCGCCGAGCAGAGCTATCCCCAGGACTTCTACGACGCCTTCGAGGCCGCGCTGCATAATCCGCTGGTGAGGCACCGCTCCACCCGCACCGCGGCCGAGGACGAAAGGATCGGCCCGTACGCCGCGTCCGATCATCCACCGCCCGCCGAGGGCATCCGCGCACTGCCGGACGTCGAGGGCGCCATCATGTACGGCGCACAGCCGCTCGTACTGCGCGGCGCAGCCGTGATCGAGTGGTGGTGCGTGCCCGGCAGCTCGGCGGACTGGACGGCCCGCACGACGACCACTACGGCGGCGCGGAGCGGTGACCTTGCAGCGGCCGGTTCAAGGGTCGTCGGCGGACCACCGGGCCGGTTTCGTGCATGAGTGTCACCCTTTTACCTCTGCGAGGGCGGGCTTTGCGAGTGGTTGCCCTCGGCGTCCTGGCAGCTGAACGCCGCCTGGATGCCGGCCGCAACCCTCGCCGCCGACCTGGACGCCCGGCTGCGGCTCCTCCTCCTGCGCGATGAGCCCGCACTCGCCGCTGCCCGAGCCGGAGACGATCCGCAGGAAGCTCTACCACCGGCCCGCCTCACCACCTACGCTCGCCGCCGCACTCTGCGCCACGACCACACCTGACCCTGGGCCGACACGTTCACCACCGCCTGGAGGCGCGCCACCGAACTGCCGGCCTGCATCTGACGGGCCGCCCACCACCCCGACGACACCGGAGAGGAGGGGGACCGCAGCACCCTCGGGCACGTGGGCCCCGACGCCCCGCAGCGTCACACGACGACCCGTCCCCGCACGGTAGGAGACATAACGGGCAGTCAGCCGCACACGGCGACGCCGTCGCGCCGCTGAAGAATCGAGGTTGGAGCGGCAACGACGTTTTCTCGACACCAGGGGTGCTGGGGCGGACGACCGTTCTATCGCGCCACGGGACGGATCGTGTGTAGAGGCTGCGTCAAGAAAAGCAGCCACTGTCCGTCAAGGAAACTCGACGAGATTCGTGACAGTGTTGCTCTCGTCCAGTCGTCGAAGAAAAGCATCAGCGTACTCGACGGATGGAATGCGGAAAGAAATAAACGCACACAGCAGTGCTGTGGAGAAAATCTGCTGTCCAAAAACATTCCCAGTGGTACAGAAATGAGAGGACGCCGTTGTGCGACGACGTTTCGCAATGCTCTTCAGCGCCCTGGCCGTGGCCGTACCAGCCGTCACGTTGGGGGGCGGGACACCCGCGGTCGCCAACTCCGAAACAGGCAGCGCCGCAGTGGAACGGTTCTGGGTCTACGGCGACGACGCAATGAAGGGTGACAAGAAATCCTACACCGGGACCGACAGGAACTTCGAGAACGACGAGTGGGACGGCGGGTCTGCGGAGGGGGCGGTGAGCGACTCGGTCAGTTCGGTGGACAACAACACCAGCCGCTACGTCGTGCTCTACGCCAACCGCGCACCGAGCGGTTCCACCGTCTGTTCAGGCGCGCAGTACACGTCCCGGCCGTGGACGTCGGACGGCGACCTCAGTGACAACAACTTCGACAACAAAGCCGACTGTCTGGTCTTCCAGTAATCACCGGTCGAGGCGGGTGGCGACTCGCTCGGTGCCCGCCTCGCACTCGGTTCTCCGATCGATCCATGGGAAGCGCCGACATGTCCGTCCGCCAACGAAGTGCCCTTGTCGCGATGGCCGCTGTGCTCATGGTCGGCTCGTTCATGGCGGTGACTGTCGCATCCACGGCATCCGACCCTCAGCGCTCCGCCAAGGAGGCGGACGTCCCGCCGGGGCGAGAGGCACGGGAGCTGATCCTCCCCTTCGATGCGTACGGGCTCTCCGTGTTCCAGATCCATACCGTCGAGTACGCCCAGGACCTCCTCATCCGCGACTGCATGCGCGCCCAGGGCCTGAGCTGGAATCTGCTGCCGCCACCGGCCGAGGCTGCCGCCGAACCGCCCAACCGGCGCCGCTACGGTGTGCTCGAAGCCGAGGTGGCTGCCCGCTACGGGTACCACCTGCCCCCTCCTGCGCAGGCCATGAACCGCCGTGAAGCGGTGTGGAAGGAGAGACGGGGCCTGCCCTCCTATGTGCGGCGCGCCGCCTATGGTGAGGAGGGTGGCGGCGGATGCTGGAAGAAGGCGCAGGAGTCGCTGCTTCAGGGCGCCGAGTTCGACACGTCCCGGTACAACGCCTATGTCTCTGAAGCGTTCGACGAAGCGCTGGACGACCCGGAGGTAACCGCAGCCACTCGTAAGTGGAGCGCGTGCATGCGGGCCCGTGGCTTCGAGCAGGCGGATCCTCTGAGTGTTACGGGCGATCCGAGTTGGAGGAAATCGTCGCGCCCTTCCCCACAGGAGATCGCCACCGCGCGAGCGGACGTACGGTGCAAGGAGAGCACCGGTCTGATCTCCGTCTGGCGTCAGGTCGACACCCGGATACAGAGGAAGATCATCCGCTCGCACGAGAAGGACTTCCGCGCTTTCGCCGAGAGCAAGGCGCGCTGGCTGGAGGCCGCCCGCCAAGCGGTGCGCGACGACAGGAGTTGAGCCGCACTGCCGGCAGTCTCACCGTGTGGCGTACGAGCAGCCGGTTGGGGAGGTTAGGTGCATATATCCAATTTCTGTCAAGGGTGTGCTCTAGCGGTAGTTCGTTAGGGCTCGCAGAGAATCAACATGCTGATTTGATCTTGACAGGGCTGCTGTCCGTGAGGAACGCCGTGACGTCAGCGGGCGTGCGGAACCGGGCTGCCGAGGGCGGAATCGTGCAGCCGTGCTCGGCCAGGAGGGGCTGTACTTGGTGGACGGCCCTGGTGAGGGTGATGGCGTTGACTGCGAAGAGCTGGGCGAGCATGTCTCGGGTGCCGAGTTTGCGCAGGTAGAGGACGGTGGCCAGAGCTCTGTCGGCGGTGTTCAGCTTGTCCTTGGCCCCCGCGCCACGGGCACGGATGCGTTTGCCTCCCCGCTGCTGGAGCCGTCCTTGCTCACGTAACTCGTCCAGATCCTGGGCCAGTTGGTTGATGAGTTCGTCCTGCGCTGGTTCGGGCATGCTGGTCAGTTCCGGGTCGCGCAGGCCCCTTGTGCAGGGACGCGGAGGCGGGCCGTCGGCTGGCCGTGGGTTCGGGGCTGCGCGGCTGGTGTAGTGCCGGTGCCGGCCTGCGCCGCCTGGTGGGCCGGTCGGCCCAGCGTCGCCTCAGCCAGTCGCCGGCCTCCCCGACCGCGACGAGGAACACGGCTGAGGTGATGCACTGTGCGAGCGTGGCGGGCTGGTCGAGCACCTGGCCCGCGAGCCAGAGGACAAGAGCGATCAGCGCCCACCAGACGGTGAGGGAAACAGCGAGGCGCCGCACGTGCCGTCGGCTGGTCATGGGGTGGCCTTCCCGACTCGGTGTGCTGCAACGGCTGCGTATGCGCAGCCCGCTGCGGCCACGAGGGCCGCAGCGGCCGTAGCCACCAGGGTGATCACGGGCGGTGCCTCGGCCAGGCGCGGCACCGTGTTGAGGGGTGCGACGGCGTAGAGGGCAAGCAGGGCCAGGCCGCGCGGGCGCATGGGTGCGAGCCGGTGCCGCAGTGAGTTGGGTATCCGGCCGCTTAGCAGGGCCAGTCCGCCCGGGAACAGAGTGAGGGAGAAGAAGACGAGACCGATCCAGTGCCAGGTCATGCGTGCAAGGACTCCTCTGGTGAGCGGTGGGCCGACGGGGCCACGGGGCGGCTTCGGCCGCGATGACGGCGGTCGACTGGGCCGGAGAGGGTTGGGGCACAGGTGGAGGGGGCCGGGAGGTGTAGGTCGACGGTGCTCTGGCAGCCAGCATGATTCGGACGTGCCTGATGGCGATCAATCACGGTCGGCCCTCGTCTCGGTGGACAAGAACGCCCACTGTTCACGGATGGTTCCTCGGTGCCGGAGTTCACCGAGCGCCGCTCTGACCACCAGGGCGGCAATGATGATCGCGGGCGTCAGCGGCGGGACGTCCGTTGCCATCAGCCGGACGTCCCGTCAGGTCGGCCCGTCATCAGGGCACCCATCGGGCCGTCGGTCGTCTCTGCCCGCAGAGCTTGAGCAACCGCCCGCCGCGCCGACAGAGTAAACACCCTGATAGTCCGTGAGCGGAATCGTGAGCCAGCGGCCATGGCGGCACACCTCCAGGAAAACAGCGACCGACGGGCGCAAGGCCCCTTCCGCCGACCAGACTTCCCGGCACACCACACGTCCCTTGACGTGTTCTTTGCACTCTATCTGCTGCCGACGCCCCCGGACAGCCCTGTAAGGACGGCGTGCACCGCGGCCCGCGGACTGGCCGCCCACCTCCTCGGACACCGACGAACCCGGCCCGCCCCGAAGCCTGACGGCGCCGTACCACCACCGCCGGCGGGCGCGTACGAGACCATCAGCGATCAGGAGGCCGTCGGCCACACTTGACCACACGGTGGCCGCGGAGATTGTCGCGTCCCAAACCCGGCAGCACGTTCGTCTGCACCGTCCGCCATACCGACGACACCCACTGCGGTCAGGGAACTGCTCACGGCGACGACATCCTCGAACACGGCGGTTTCGCCATGTACTTCTTCCCTCCGAGAAGTGGTGGACGCCTTCGCCCATGGGTGGATGCTGCAGGACGTCCACGCTTTCGAGGAAGGCGACCCACCCCGCTGTCTACAACACGTCACGCAAGACCTGTCGCGATAATCCCCGGCGTCACTCTAGGCGGCACCGACTGCGGCGGTGTCGACGCGTAGGACCAGGCGCTCGCCCGGCACCCGTACCGTTCAGCGGGGCTACTCTGCCGACGTACCCTCCATCTATCGCAACGCGAAGTGTCGGCAGCAGGTACGGGACTGGTGTCTTGAACGGCTCGGTGAATGGGGTGTGCCGCACCAACGCCATGAGGTCCTTACGACCGTCGGCGTCACCAGCGTCATCACCACGACCGTACGCCCGCAGTGCCGACCGTGGTGCTGGTGCCCGGGACGAACACCAATGGCTCCGTCTACCAGCACATCTCCGAGGTGTTGGCCCACCGTGGTGCTCGACATGCCCGGGCAACCGGGCCTGAGCGCTGATCTGCGTCCGCGGCGCGGTTGATCCGCGTGGTACGGGCGATGGCTCACCGAGGCGTTGGAGCAGGCGGTGCCGGGACCGGCCCTGCTCGTCGGGCATTCGCTGGGCGGTGTCGTCGTACTCGCTTCCGGCTCCCCGCGCATCGCCGGGCGGTTGCTGCTCTCCAGTGCCGGGTTGGTGCGGCTGCGGGTTCCGACGGGCGTGGCAGCGACCGTGCCGTGGCTCGCCCGGCCGACTCTGCCGAGGACCGCCCGGGTGCTGCGTCGGCTGCCGGCCCCCGGCAGCCGCGTGCCGGACGAGCTCACGGAGTGGATGACGCTGGTGGCCCGCTGCCGCCACAGCAGTCTTGCTCCTCACCCGCTGCCGCGGGACCCGCTGGCCGAACGCCGGTCGGCGCCGTGCGTGGTGGCCACGTGGCACCATGACGTCTTTCTCTGCCGCCCCAGCGCCTCGGACAGGCCGTCCGGCGGCACCTCGGTGCCCTGTTGCACGTCATGGACAACTCGGGCCGTCTGCTGCTGGACGAGTCGCCCGGCGAGGCCATCGCTTTGGTGGTTCGGACCATGGAGTCGGCGTACGGCGACGCCGCGTAGACGGGGCGGAACCGGCCGGACGGTGGTGGTCAGCCGTCGAGCGCCGGTCCCGCCGTGTCCAGCGCCGCGCTGACCTGGTCAGCCAGGCTCACGGCGACCAGGCGGGTCTGCAAGGGAGGCGGTACGGCGCTGGGTTCCGACCGGAGCATGAACCTGCCCGGGCAACGTCCGCCCACCGAGGCACGTAGTTCGACTCCTGGCCGGGCCAGCCGTCCACGTCCAGGTCCCAGGTGGTCCGGCCGACGGTCACCGAGCCCTCCTGTTCCAGGCGGGGGCGCCGACCGAGCGGCGTGCCGTGTTCGAAGCGGCGGCCGCGCAGGGGTCTCGACGAGCTGCTCCCGAACGTGGTCCACCGCGGCGTACGACGAGCCCCCGGACTGGACCGGCGAGGCCGTCTCGTGGATCCGCATCAGATGGGCGGTGACGGTGACCAGCTTCAGCGTGCGCGCGTGCGCAGTCAGGTGGGACACAGCGACGCCCACCGCCAGCAGCAGGAACGTGGTGGTGATGTCGTCACCGTCGGCGGTGGTGAACCACTGGTAGGGCGAGTGGGGAAGAAGTCGAACCACGCTGCCGAGGACAGCGCGGCAACCACCCCGGCCGCCCTGCTGTCGAGTGCGGCGACCGCCACGACGACCACGACCAGGATCACCGCCAGGTTCGCGGACGTCATGTGCGGGTCTTGTCGCACCTCTGACGCCATACGCTCGGGCAGACGTTCGGGTTGGCAAGAGGATCAGAGGACCGAAGATTGCCGGACATACACCCGCGCTGCCGGCTACGACTACGACCGCGTCGCCGTAGCCGGACGGTTCATGGCGGCCGGTGCTTGGCCGGTGGCGGCCGGAAGGGTGAGGACCATGGTGAGGCCGCCGCCGGGGGTGTCCTCGGCGTTGAGGGTGCCGCCCATGGCCTCGGCGAAGCCACGGGCGACCGCGAGGCCGAGGCCGACTCCGCCGCCGCGGGGTGCGTCGCCGTGACGCTGGAAGGGTTCGAAGATGCGGGACTTCGCCTCGTCGGGGACGCCGGGGCCCCGGTCGACGACGCGCACCTCCACGTGGTCGGCGTGGACGCTGGCCGTGACCGCGACCGGCTCGCCGTCGGGACTGTACTTGACCGCGTTCTCGATGACGTTGGCGGCGGAACGTTCCAGCAGGCCCTTGTCGACGGCGACCATCGGCAGGGTCTCGGGGATGTCCAGGAAGACCGCCGACTCGGGGTCGGGTATGCCGACGAGGGCCATGGGCACCACCTCGTCGAGGTCGACCTCGCGGATGAGCGGGGTGAGGGTGCCGGTCTGAAGGCGGGACATGTCGAGGAGGTTGCCGACGAGGTGGTCGAGACGGTCGGCGCCCTCCTCGATCGCGGCCAGCAGTTCCGCCTGGTCCTGTTCGGACCACTCCACGTCGTCCGAGCGCAGGGAGGACACAGACGCCTTGATACCGGCCAGTGGGGTGCGCAGATCGTGGCTGACGGCGGCGAGTAGAGCGGTGCGGATGCGGTTGCCCTCGGCCAGGGCGCGCGCCTGCTCGGCCTCGTGCGTCAGGCGTTGACGGTCCAGTACGACGGCGGCCTGTGCGGCGAACGCGGCGAGCACCCGGCGATCGGAGGCGGGCAGGACACGGCCGGACAGGGCAAGGGCCATATGGTGGCCGACGGGCATGTCCACGTCGGCGTCCTCCGGGCGCTCGACTGGCTGTGCGTCGCCCACGCGGCCTGCGCAGGTCCAGGGGGCGATGTCGTTCTCGCGTTCCAGCAGGGCCACCGACTCCATGCCGAAGGTCTCCCTCACCCGCTCCAGCAGGGCCTCAAGGCTGGTCTCGCCGCGCAGCACGCTGCCGGCGAGGAAGGAGAGGATCTCGGACTCGGCACGCAGCCGTGCCGCCTGCTCGGTGCGCCGAGCGGCGAGGTCGACCACCGACGCGACGGAGGCGGCCACGGCGAAGAAGACGGCGATGGCGACGATGTTTCTGGGGTCGGCGATGGTCCAGGTGTGGACGGGCGGGGTGAAGAACCAGTTGAGCAGGGCGGAGCCGACGGCGGCCGAGGCCAGCGCCGGCCACCGTTCCCCGAGCAGAGCCGCGGCCATGGTCAGCGAGAGGAGGAGCAGGACGTTGTTGGCGAGGCCGAGATCGGTCGGGACGTTGGCCAGGAGCAGGGCGAGCAGCACCGGGCCGACGACTCCGATCAGCCAGCCCCAGATGATCCGCGCCCGGCCGAGCCGGGCGCCCCGGGTTGAGGGCAGTCCGCGGCCCTTGCCCGCCTCGTCGTGGGTGATCAGGTGCACATCGAGGTCGGAGCCGGAGTCCCGAGCGACGGTCGCACCGACGCCCGGCCCGAATACGTACTGCCAGCCCTTGCGCCGGGAGACGCCGAGCACGATCTGGGTGGCGTTGACCCCGCGGGCGAACTCCAGCAGTGACAGGGGGATGTCGTCGCCCATGACGTGATGGAAGGTGCCGCCCAGGTCCTGCACCAGAGTGCTCTGGACGGCCAGCTCCTTAGGGGAGGCCGAGGTCAGTCCGTCGCTGCGCGCGATGTACACGGCCAGGACCTCGCCGCCGGCGCCCTTCTCGGCGAGGCGGGCGGCGCGGCGGATCAGCGTGCGGCCCTCGGGCCCGCCGGTCAGGCCCACCACGATGCGCTCGCGCGAGCCCCAGATCTTCGAGACCTGGTGCTCGCTGCGGTACTGCTGGAGGTACTTATCGACCCGGTCTGCCACCCACAACAGGGCCAGCTCGCGCAGGGCCGTGAGGTTGCCGGGGCGGAAGTAGTTGGACAAGGCGGCGTCGACCTTGTCCGTCTTGTAGATGTTGCCGTGCGCCATCCGCCGCCGCAGCGCCTGCGGGGACATGTCGACCAGCTCTGTCTGGTCCGCCCGGTGCACGACCTCGTCTGGAACCGTCTCCTGCTGACGTATGCCGGTGATCGACTCCACCACGTCGCCCAGCGACTCCAGATGCTGGATGTTCACCGTCGACACGACGTCGATCCCGGCATCCAGCAGCTCCTCGACGTCCTGCCAGCGCTTGGTGTTGCGGGAGCCGGGGATGTTGGTGTGGGCGAGTTCGTCCACCAGGGCCACCTGAGGACGCCGGGCCAGCACCGCGTCCACGTCCATCTCGGTGAAGACCGTGTCCCGGTACGTCAGTTCCATGCGCGGTACCTGCTCCAGGCCGTGCAGCATGACCTCGGTGCGGGGCCGGCGGTGGTGCTCGACGACGGCGACGACGCAGTCGGTGCCGCGCTCGATGCGCCGGTGGGCCTCGGAGAGCATGGCGTAGGTCTTGCCGACGCCCGGAGCCGCGCCGAGGTAGATCCGGAGTTTGCCGCGTGCCATGGTCTCGTCTCCGTCGTACGGGATGGGGGGTGGACTTCCAGGAAGGTCAGGTCGAAGCGGTGGCCCATGCCCAGCTCGGTGATCGGGTAGCAGGAGCGGGCGGGATCCGCTTCGGGTTTGTGCCGGAACTGGGCCATGTACACCCGAAGGTAGCTCGTCCTGGTGGCGTACGCGGGGTCCCGGACCTCCCGGAGGAGTTCCTTCTGTGTCATCAGGCGGCCGGGGTTGAGGTCTTTGGTCAAGCGAGGTGTGGGGTTCTGGGTTCGTAGAAGGTGTGGTCGCGGAGCATCGCGAAGAGCATGTTGATCCGTTGGCGGGCGAGGCGGAGGAGTGCCTGGGTGTGGGTCTTCCCGCGGGTTCGGCATCGGTCGTAGTAGGTGCGGGAGGTGGGATCGTGCAGGGCGGCGAACGCGGACAGGAACATCGCGCGTTTCAGTTGCCGGTTGCCGCCTCTGGGCGCGTGTTCGCCGTGGATGGAGGTTCCCGACGGCTTGGTCGTGGGGGCGAGGCCGGCGTAGGAGGCCGGGTGGGCGGCGGTGGGGAAGCCGGTGCCGTCGCCGACGGTGACCAGCACGGTGGCGGCGGTCCTGACCGCGACTCCCGGAATCGAGGTCAGGACCGCGGGAAGAGGGTGAGCCTCCAGCAGCTGTCCGATCTGCGTTTCCAGGGCTCGTCGCTGTTCGTGGACTGCCGCGAGCGAACGGGCCAGGGAGGGGATCACGATGTCGAGGGTGCCGGTGCCCGGGACCACGACGGTCTGGTCGTTGAGGGCGTCGAACATCTCGTCGATCAGCCGGGCAGCCATGCGCGGGGCCTTGGGTCGAATCACCTCAACGAGCCTGCGGCGACCGGCCTTTCGCAGTGCGGCCGGGGATGCGTGGCGTTCCAGCAGCCAGGTCGCTGCGGGGTGGTCCAGGCGGGGGCCGAGGACGCGTTCCAGGCTGGGGTGGAACTGGGTGAGCAGGCCGCGTATCCGGTTGGAGGTGCGGGTGGCCTCGGCCGCGAGGTCCTGGTCGAAGCCGACCAGAACGGTGAGTTCGGCGGTGATCTCGTCGGTGAGTTCCAGCGAGCGCAGGGTGTGCGGCAGGGTCTGTGCGGTGTCGGCGATCACCGCGGCGTCCCTCGTGTCGGTCTTCGCCTCGCCCGGGTAGAGGTCGGCGATCCGTCGCATCGCGAGTCCGGGCAGGTAGGCGACCTTGCAGCCGGCGTCCCGGGCGACCGTCAGCGGCAGGGCTCCGACGGAGGCGGACTGGTCCACGATGACCAGCACGGTGTCGAACTTCGCGGCCGGCTTGTCGAACACGGCCCGCAGTTTCGGCTCGCTGTTGGGCTGTGCTTGTCGAAGACCTTCTTGCCGGCCGGGATGAGGCCGTGTCCGTGGTGGCGCTCTTGCCGACGTCCAGGCAGAGGAAGACGCCCACGTCGTCGATGTCGTCCAACCCATCCTCCCGGACGGGGTTCGTGCGGTGCCGGCCAGGGCGTCGGCGTCGTTTGCGCGCATCCACGTCATGCAGACCTGCCACCCGTAAGCGGCCGGGCATTGTTCCAGGCCAGGTGGTAGTCGGACCTCTGATCAGCGTCTCCAACGGCGCCTCCCGGGCCCGGTGGCACCCCCCCAGGCCATCCGATCGACAGGAGAGAACAGTCATGCCGGGCCCGGAGGCCGGCGGTCCCCTTGCAGGACCGCGGAAAACGTCACGGGGGCCGCGGCCAGTCGGCCAGGGGCATTCACGGCCTGCCCCGGGGCCTGTCCCGGCGGATCCGGTACAGGCTGAGTGCGACCACCGCGCCTGCGATCAGCGGTCACGAGGGTGAAGCGCCGTGTCTGGTCAGCTCTATCGCCTTCAATAGCAGAGAAGTCGCAGCCAGCACGCAGAGCCATCCCATCGTGATGTCGAGCGCACCGCCTCGCCTGAACGGATCGTGGGCCTTCGGCCCCCCTCCTTGCAGCTGATGTCGTCAGAGTGTCGGCGCGTGCAGTGGTGATCTCACTGGTGTGATAACACAAGCGCGAGTGGAACGGACACCGTTCAGCCCGTGCCCTCGCGGCCGGAGGCGGTGCGTTGGTAGATGTCGGGGATGCCGTCGGTGTCCTCGTCGCGGGTCTCTGCCTCCCACAGGCGGCGGTAGATTCCGTTGCGGCGCTTGATCAGCAGGGCCGCAACGGCCGCGGCGATCAGTGAGCCGAGCAGGACGGCGGCCTTGATGTGCTCGACGTCGGCCGGGTCAGTGAAGGCGAGTTCTCCGATGAGCAGGGCGACGGTGAAGCCGATGCCGGCCAGGACCGCCAGGGCGAACACGTCTGCCCATGCCAGGTCGGGAGTGAGGCGGGCCCGGGTGTAGCGGGCGGCCAGGTAGGTGCCGGCGAAGATCCCGACCGTCTTGCCCACGACCAGGCCCAGCACCACGCCCAGTGGCTCCGGGCGGGTGAGAACCTCGCCCAGGGCCTCGGTCGACACGCTCACCCCGGCGGCGAACAGTGCGAACAGCGGTACGGCCACGCCGGCCGAGACCGGCCGCAGCAGATGCTCGGTCCGCTCCCCGGGGGAGGCGTCCTCGCTCTCGTCCGGTGTGGTCCGCAGGATCAGGCCCATGGCCACACCGGCGACTGTCGCGTGCACGCCGCCGTTGTACATCAGCGCCCAGATCGCCACGCCGAGCGGGAGGTACCACCACCAGCCACGTACCCGGAAGCGCTGCAGCAGATAAAAGACGACCAATCCGGCCACGGCTCCGGCGAGGGCGGCGGGGTTCAGGTCGCTGGTGAAGAAGACGGCGATGACCAGGATCGCGCCGAGGTCGTCGACCACCGCCAGGGTCAGCAGGAAGGCTCGCAGGGCGGACGGCAGATGGGTGGAGAGCACCGCGAGGACGGCGAGCGCGAAGGCGATGTCGGTGGCCATCGGCACCGCCCAGCCCTGTCGGCTGCCCCCGCCGATTCCGGTAGTGGCCAGGTAGACGCCGGCGGGGACCGCCATGCCGCACAGGGCGGCGACCACGGGCAGGGCTGCCGTGGCCGGAGTCCGCAGCTCGCCCACGACCAGCTCGCGCTTCAGCTCGATCCCGGCGACCAGGAAGAAGATGGCCAGGAGCCCGTCCGCCGTCCAGTGGCCCACCGACAGATCCAGGCCGAGTGCGGGTATTCCGAAGTGGAAGTCGCGGATGGCCTCGTAGGCGCCGTTCCACGGGGAGTTCGCCCACACCAGTGCTACCACGGCCGCCGCCAGCAGCACCAGCCCGCCGACCGTCTCCGTACGCAGGGCCCGGGCCACCCGCACCCGCTCCGTCCAGGGCAGCAGGCCCAGGAACACAGAACGCTCACGCCTGCCACCGCGCATCCGGGAAGACCTCCACAGCACCGGTTTCGGGCACACGTGCCCCTTTGACGCCGACCAGACTTCCCGGCACACCCCGCATCGCTTGACGCGTTCTTTACACCCTATCCGCGGCCACCACAGGTATGCGGATCGGGCGCCCCGGGTGCGCCGCCTCGCCGTGATCGTCGTCACGGCATCAGTCGGGCTCTGCCTCCGCGGACGGGCGGGCCGGGGATGGACGTACCGACGACTACCGTGCCCATCCAGGCCCGCCCAGGGCGACACGTACGTTTGCGTTGCGCAAAATGCTCCGATGTGAGCAATGCGGGTGCGGTGTGCGGATGCCGGGTGCTTCGGGTCGGCATGGTTACATCCGCTCCTTCCAGCCGACGCGGACCAGCCAGCCGTTGACCGGCCAGGCCGTGAAGAAGCCGACGATCATGGCGAGCTGCATCAGTAGCCAGTATGCGGCGGTGGTCTTGGCCAGTCCCGGAGCGAACAACACCTCCTGGTACAACCACATGCCCGCGAAGAGGCCGATCTGGAACGACATGATGGAGAACGTATCGGCCTTGACGGCCGCCCACAGTCCCTGCGCGGGCCCGATGTCACGCATGGGAGCGATGGTGAAGTACTGGAAACCGACGCCCAACAGCCAGGCCAGGACGAAGTCCAGGAGGAAGTCGGCGTACAGCGGTTTGCCCGCGATCACCATGCCGGTCGACCGCACCAGCCACTCGCCGACGATGTCGCCCAGTGCGCACCCGGCGCCGCAATGGCCGATGGCCTTGGCGGAGGTGACTTATTCCGGAAGTTTCTCCGGATCAACCTTGCCCTCCCGTTCGATCACCGGCCGCGAGGTCCGTCGACCGTGGCGGAGGTAGAACCACAGGGCGGCCGGACCCCAGTACAGGGCCGTGGTCGGGTAGACCAGGTACATGATTCACATGCGTTGCCGGTATCCGCGCAGCGTCATGTCCGCCGCGATCGCCAGGGCGCTTGCCCCGGCCGCACCCAGACTGGCCCAGCCCGGCGCCTCCAGGCAGGCGGCCGGTTGGTGGTGCGGCTCCATCGGCATCACCTCTCGTGCAGGTGGGCCGTCGCCACGCGCCCCGGCCGCATGATGCGTATCTTGCGGTTCTCGCAGGCGGGGCAGCGGGGCGACTGCAGCGGCGAGGGCACGTGCCTGCCTCCGAGGTGATAGATCGCGGTGATCCGCGCGTGTTCGTCCACGGACACGTCGATGTCATACGTGTCCTCCCATCCGTGTCCGCAGTCGAGGCATGCGAACGAGTAGGAGCGCTGGACGTGCTCGGTGTGCATGGCCCACCTCCTTGGGATACTCCCTGTGTCCAGAGGTCCCTGTACCCATTTTGCACAGTGCAAAATTGGTGTTTGGGTGAGCCTTCCCGAGGGCGTCAAGGGGCTGTGTGCACCGCGTGCAGCGCGCTCTGATGGCTGAGCCAGCCGACCGGTTTGCCGTGCTCGAAGTCGAGGACCGGTACGCCGGTTCCGGCGGCGGACAGCAGGGCGTGCAGGGCCTGGGAGAGAGGCTGGTCGGCCAGGACGGGCGGCGGCGTCTCGGCGAGCTGCCCGGCTCGCGTCGGTGCGTCCTCGGGTTGTTCCGCGAGTGCTTCGGCCACCGCCTGGGCAGTGACGACGCCGGTGTAGTCACCGGTCTCGTCGATGACCGGGAGGGCGCCATGGCCCGACAGGCTCAGCAGGTCGGCGGCGTCGGCGAGGGTCGTGGATGCCGCTAGGGGGGAGGGCAGGGGCTCCATGACGGCGTCGACGCGCTGGGTGCCGATCCGGGCGCCGGGGGCTGCACCTTCCAGGTCGATGCCGCGGCGGCGCAGCTTGAGGGTGTAGATGGTGTCGTGCGAGAGCAGGCGGCTGGTGGCGGTGGCGAGCACGATGGCCAGCATCAGCGGCAGGATGATCGAGTACTCGCTGGTGAGCTCGAAAAGGATGACCACGGCGGTGATCGGCGCCCGTGCCGCACCGGCGAACACCGTGCCCATGCCGACCAGTGCGTACGCGCCCACCGCGCCGGCGGAACCGGGCACCAGGTGGTGGACGCCGACGCCGTACGCCGAGCCCAGCATCGCCCCGATGAACAGGCTGGGTGCGAACACCCCGCCCGAGCCGCCGATGCCGATGGTCAGGCTCGTCGCCAGCATCTTGCCCGCCAGTAGCAGGAGCAGGAAGCCGACCGCGTATCCGCCCTCGGTCGCCTTCTCCAGCACTGGGTATCCCACGCCGTACATCTCCGGTAGCGCCAGCAGAAGCACGCCGAGTACCAGCCCGCCGACCGCCGGGCGCAGCCATTCCGGGCCGCGCCACAACCAGTCGCAGGCGTCCTCGATCAGGTACAGGAACCGGGAGAAGCCCACCCCCACCACTGCGGCGCCGATGCCGAGCGCGGCGAACAGGCCGTACTGGGCGAGGTGGTCGACGTGGAAGTCGGGGAGGCTCAGGAAGGGAGTGTTGCCGAAGGCGGCGCGTCCGATGACGCTCGCGGTGACGCTGGCCAGCACGGTCGCGCCGAAGGCTTCCGCGCTGAAGGTGCCCAGGATGAGCTCCATGGCGAAGAACACGCCGGCCAGCGGCGCATTGAAGGTGGCCGCGATGCCGCCCGCGGCACCGCACGCTACCAGCAGCTTCATTCGGGCCTCGGTCACCTTCGTCACCCGGCCGAGGGTGGAGCCGAGGGCTGAGCCGATCTGCACGATCGGGCCCTCGCGGCCCACCGAGCCGCCCGAGCCGATGCACAGGGCGGAGGCCAGTGTCTTGACCACGGCGACCTTCGGGCTGATCCGCCCGCCGCGCTGGGCGACGGCCAGCATCACCTCGGGCACCCCGTGGCCGCGCGCCTCTTTGGCGAACCGGTTCACCAGCGGCCCGTACAGCAGACCGCCGACCACCGGGGCGAGGAGCACGAAGTACGGGCCGAGCCACGGAACGTGCGGATTGCCCGCGCCGGGGGAGGCGGCGTAGTCCGCGTGGCCGGAGAACAGGCGGGTGAACGTCTCGATGCACCAGCGGAAGACGATCGAACCCGCACCGGCCCCGCCGCCGACCACGACCGCCAGTGCCATCAGGCCCCATGGGGCGGTACGTAGGCCTGTGAGCCTTGGCGCGGCTGTGATTCCACTCGTTGTTGCGCTGGGCACGTGCTTCCCGTCCGTCGCTGCCGGTATGGCGCTCATCGCTCCCCTTCCCTATCTTTGCATTATGCAAAAGGAGTCAAGCGTGTGTGCCACGGGACCTTGGCCGGCCACCGGGGCCGAACGGCCTCTTTGATCCGGAGCGCGCCCGCGCGAAGGCCGGTAGGCGTAGGAGCCACGGAGGCGAACAGTGAGCAGCCAGATTTCCCCACCACTGATCGTGGTGGGCGTCGACGGGTCCGAGGCGAGCCGGGCGGCGCTGCGCCGGGCCGCCCGCCAGGCCGAACTGACCGGCACAAAACTACGCCCCGGCCAGGCATGGCGGCTGCCGGCCACCGACGGCATGCCGGTGGACTACTCGGACGCCGACTTCGAGAAACGGGTCCGCGAGAGCCTGCGGTGCACGGTCGGGGAGACGCTGAGGGAGCAGCCCGGCGTGCCCGTGGACCTCAGGTCGTCGAGGGTCACCCGGCGGCGGCGCTGACCGAGGCCGCGAAGGACGCCGAGCTGCTGGTGGTCGGCAGCCGCGGGCACGGCGCCTTCACCGGGATGCTGCTGGGTTCGGTCAGTCACCACTGCGTGCACCACGCCACCTGCCCGGTCCTCGTCGTCCGTGCCGACACGGACCGGACCGCGCGCACCTGACTCGCCTGCTGGTGTCAGTCCGCTTCGGCGCGGGCCTCGACGTCCTCGATGCCGCTGGGGCGTCCGGTCCGCGTCCAGCGGACGTACAGGCCCGCCGCGATCAGCAGGGTCGCGGCCAGCGACAGTATCGGCCAGCCCCGCAGCAGGTTCACCGCGAGGGTGAAGGCGACGGCTGCGGCCGCCAGCGCGTTGACCCAGGCCAGGGCCGTCTTGTTCTCCCGGCGGGCGAAGCGGGCCATGGCGAGCAGGCCGATGAGGAAGCTGACGAAGACCGCGACCGCGTAGAAGAGCACGAGCTCCTGCTCCTGGCCCGCCGCGGCCACGATGATGAGCGCGGCGGCCGCCAGGTAGACCACGAGCGACCAGTACGGGGTGTGGTGGTGGTTGGTCCGGCCGAGCACCGGCGGCAGGACGCCGGGCCGCTCGGCCGTGCCGGACAGGGCCTTGAGCAGTCCGGGTCCGGCCTGGAAGGAGGAGCTGGCGGCGGCGAGCAGCAGCAGTGAGCTGGTGAGCTGGAAGGCACCGTAGAGCCAGCCGGGTCCAGCGGCGGCGTGCGCGATGTCGGCGATCTGCGTGGAGTCGGCGCCGGGGATGCCGATATGCAGCTGCACGGTCAGAGCGGTGAGAGCCAGGGTGAGGCCGCCGACGATGACGAGAAGGAGCGCGAGGGTGCCGCGGCCGAAGCGGCGGCGGTGCGTGTCGTCGAGCTGGCCCAGCTGGGCGATCGCCGTCGAGGGTGCCTCGATGCCGGTGGCCAGCGCCATGGCGACCGGGAAGGCGAGCACCACGGCCAGGACGGCGGAGTGGCCCGGGGCGGTGGACGTGCCTGCGTGGCCGGTGGTGTGCGGAGAGGCGAAGCCCCGGATCAGTACCGCCACGGAGATCACGACGAACGCGACGGTCATCACGGCGAACAGCAACCGTCCGCCGTGCCCGAACCAGGTCAGCCCGGCCACCACGACCAGCAGCACCAGTGCCAGCGGGATGCGCCACGCGGCCAGGCCCGGGAACAGAGCGATGACCGCGCTGGCCGCCGCGGCGATGGAGATGCCGATGGTCAGGACGAAGTCGACCACCAGGGCGCCGATGGGCAGGAACGTCCAGCGGGCGCCGAAGGCCCGGCCGGCCGCTGCCGCCGCGCCACCGCCCTTCGGGAAGCGCCGCACCAACTGCCAGTAGTTCGCGGTCACGACCACCACGAGCCCGATCACCAGGCTCATCGTCGGCAGCAGCAGCGCCAGGTCACCGTGCAGGGCGCGCAGCGCGGCCTCGATCGCGTACGCGACGGAGGAGACCGGGTCGGCGATCACCGCGAAGGCGAACGCGAAGAAGAGAACGGAACGGCGCGGACCGCGGCCGCGCACTCCGATGGACGGGGCGGCCGCGACGGCGGCAGCCGACTTCGACGGGGTCACGCGAAGACCTTCCTCGATGTCCTCAACGGACGCTTCACCAGGGGCACTTCGCCGACCCGTCTTCCCGGCACACCGATGTCAACGGTACGTCAAAAGGCCGTCGGTGAGGCGTTAGGGGCGCATCAAGAATCCTGACCGACTGGCGGGGCGAGCAGAGCCTTCTTGCGCCCGAGCTTTGCATAGTGCAAAAGTGGGGGGTGTCCGAAGTGGAAGAGGCGAAGCGCACCGATGAGAGCAGTGATCTGCGGAGCAGGTATCGCCGGACTGGCGCTGGCCAGCCGTCTGCACAACGCGCTCGGCTGGGAAGTCGTGGTCCTGGAAAGGGCTCCGTGCCCCCGCACCGAGGGATACATGATCGACTTCTTCGGCCCGGGGTACGACGCGGCCGAGGCCATGGGCGTGCTGCCCCGGCTGGAGGAACTCGGCTACCCGGTCTCCGAGGTTGCCTTCGTCGACGACTTGGGCCAGTGCCGTGCCCGGCTGGGCTACGACCGCCTCGCCCGCTCCCTCGACGGCCGCCTGCTGAGCATCATGCGGCCCGACCTCGAACTCGCCCTGCGCGAACGGCTGTCCTTCGCCGTCGGCCTGCGGTTCGGCGTCGGCCCGGCACGCATCGACCCGAGCGCCTACGGCATCCGCCTCACCCTCACCGACGGCAGCACCCTCGACGCCGACCTCCTCGTCGGAGCCGACGGTCTCCACTCCACCGTGCGGGCCATGGTCTTCGGTGAGGAGCAGCGGTACGTGCGCTACCTCGGCTACCACACCGCCGCGTTCACCTTCGACGACCCCCAGGTGCACGCGGAGCTCGGCGGCCGGTTCTGTCTCACCGACAGTGTCGACCGGCAGATGGGCCTGTACGCCCTGCGGAACGGCAAGGTCGCCGCTTTCGCCGTCCACCGCAGCGCCGACCCCCGCCGCCCGGACGACGCGCGGGCCGCGCTGTATCGCGGATATGGCTCCCTCGGCTGGTTGGTGCCGCGCGCACTGGCCGGCTGTCCGCCGTCCTCGCGGGTCTACTACGACCAGGTCGCCCAGACCGATCTGCCGTCCTGGAGCCGTGGGCGGGTCGTCCTGGTCGGTGACGCCTGTCAGGCCGTGTCCCTGCTCGCCGGACAGGGGGCCTCCCTGGCGATCGCCGGCGCCTACGTCCTGGCCGACCAACTCGCCTCTGCCCGCCGCGTCGAGGACGCGCTGCACGGCTACGAACGCCTCTGGCGGCCGGTCGTCAGGGACGGACAACGCGCCGCCCGCCGAACGGCCCGCTGGTTCGTCCCCGAGTCGGAGCGACAGCTGAACATCCGCCGTGCCGCCCTGCGCTTCGCCGGCCTGCCGGGTGCCCGGCTCTTCGCCGGCACCGCGCTGACGGGGAAGCGACGGCCGTCGCTGTGGCAACTCGCGGCAGTGCCCGCATAGTTGATCATAGGCAGGCTGCATGGCGCCGCTCCCGGCGGTGCCCTGGCGGCTGGGACCGGTTCGGCACCGACCGCCCCGCGCGCTTGAGAGGTCCAGATGTCGCCCAGTTCCCGTTCCGGTCCCGGCTCCGTCACCGCTCGGCTGCGCAAAGCTCTGGACGCCGCCGACTGCAGGTCGCTCGGCGATGTCCTGCATCCGGACGTGCGCTGGAACCCGCCCGATGAAGGAGGTACCGGCTGCCACACCCGCTCCCACGTCCTCAGCCGCTGTGCCCGCCTGGGCGCCCTCGGCCTGCGGGCCGACGTCGAAGAGACCTTCACCTACCCGGCCGCCGTCGTCCTCGGCCTGCGCATCCACGGGGCCGTGCCTCCGGCCGACCCGGAGAACGCCGTGTATCACGTCTTCGACGTCACCGGCGGCCTGATCACGCGCATCACGGGCTACACCGACCGGGTCGAGGCGCTGGAGGCGGCTTTCACCGGGATCACGGCCTGATGCGGAGCGGTGTCGGCCCGCATGCGTGCGCGCGGGTCGCAGCCGGCGCTCACGGTGACGTGACACGTGCCTGGAACCGGACCAGACCGACCACACCGAACTGCAGGGCCAAGGGCAGTGTGTGTTGTGCGGTGGCGCCGTGCACGTGGTGCAGCAGTACGCGCGGTCCGGTGCCGCCGAAGGTCACGGTGGTGCCGCTCAGGAGCAGGATGCCAGCGGTGGACAGCGAGCCGTTGCCCTCGGCCGACGTTCCCCCGACCAGTTCGCCCCGCCCACCATCCGGGGTCGCGACCATGCCGAGGTGCTCGGGAACGCCGTCGTCATTGCGCACGCTCATGCTGAGCGAGCCATTGCCCGAACGGTCGAGGTGCGCCACGGCGCCCGTGATCGTCATGTCGACGTCGGCGACATCCACCTGGATACGGCCCGGGACGGCCGAGCCGGTGGACGCGGGAGCGGGGACGGTGGCCCGGGCGGAGGAATGGTCCGAGCAGCCGGCGGTCAGGACGGCGAGTGCCACGGACAGGGATGCTGCTAGGGGTGTGCGGGTGCGCGGGGCTGTGCCTGCCATCTTTGCAGTATGCCAAGGTTGGTTTTCGGGCGGAGCGCCGCCCCCCTCCGCGAGGGTGGCGCCGGGCACCACCTGTAGCCGAGGAACCTTGCCGTCGAAGGTGACGACGACACGGGCTCCGTCGGGACCGGGGTGGCGGGCGAGGCCGACGCGGAAGTTGATGGCGCTCGGTGTTCGTCGGCAACTTCGCCGGTGTCCTCACCGTCGCGGTGATCATGGCAGTGATCTTCGCCTTCGCCTTCACCATGGACTCGAACGAGATCGGGTCATTGCCGGGCGGCTCAGCGCCGCCGGACGCTGTCCTCGTGCTCGGCCTCCTCCAAGGCCAGGTCGCTCCGGTCGAGTGCCTCCCGCAGGCGGGGGATCCAGTGGCGCCGCAGAGCACGGGCCCGGTGCCGTGTGCTGATGGCTTCCGCGCCCACCAGCTCGGCGGCGGCGTGGGCCGCCGCGTACTCGGCGGCGGCGCGAACGGCACGGCCGTAGGCTGCCTCGGCGTGCACGAGGGCCGTGTTGATGGGAGCGGCGGCAGTGGGCGGACGGGAGTGCACGGACGTGGCGACCGTCGCCGGATGGCGTACCCCCATGGATGTGGTCCAGCGCACCGTGACCTCGGCGGGGCCGATGCCCGCGGCGGCGGAGTCGAGGGCCTGTTCCCCGCCCAGGAGCAGTCCGCGCAGCAGCCAGCTCTCGGCCTCGGACAGCAGGTCCCGCCAGGCGCGCTCGGCTGCCTCCCGCGCACGCAGCAGCCGCTGGTGCTCGGAGCGCAGGACTCGCAGCTTCTGCTCCAGCAGGTCGGCTCCGCGCTCGGCGACATCAAGGCTGTGCCGCAGCCGCAGGTGTCCCGCACGGCTGGGCGGCGTCCGGCGTGCGCCGGTCATCGGGACGCTTCCGCGCCCGGGGCGGCCTTTGCCCCGTGGGTGTCGAGGAGGGGGGCAGGAAGCATGGACAGCTGGCTGCGGGGCAGGGTGAGCAGCGCCCGCCAGCCGCGTTCCAGCGAGGTGTCGAGGTCGCGCGGTTCGTCGCTGCGCTGGTCGGCGAAGTCCCGCAGGAACGCCTCGTCGTAGTCCAGGTAGCGGCGGTCGGTGGGGCTCAGCGCCGATTGGCCGACCAGGTCCGCGAGATCATGCACCTGCCGCGCGCGGGCCAGGGCGGCCAGCAGCTGGGCCGCGACGTCTAGGTGGTCGGCGCGGGTACGGCCGGGCCCTGCGCCCTTGCGCATCAGCCGGGAGAGGGAGGACAGGGCGTCCAGCGGCGGGTAGACGCCTCGCGCGTGTGTCTCGGGTGAGAGCACGATCTGGCCCTCGGTGATGTAGCCGGTGAGGTCGGGCACGGGGTGGGTGATGTCGCCCGCGGGCATGGTGAGCACCGGCAGCACGGTGACCGAGCCGGGCCGTCCCCGAATGCGTCCGCAGCGTTCGTACAGGGAGGCCAGGTCGCTGTGCGCCCCCGGCTCGCCACCGTATTGCCCCTGGTGGACCGCTCGTGCGCCCTGAACGAGGACGGGCCACCGTGCAACTCTCCGCGGTGAACGGTGAATCCGACCGGGAGATGCACGATGGCCCTGGCCCATGATGACCTGCTCCGCCTTCTGGAGTCACTACGCTCGGCGGACGGACTGGAGATCGTCCGGGCCGCGGCCGAACGAGTCCTGCAGGAACTGATAGAAGCCGAGGCGACACAGCACATCGGTGCCGCATGGGGCGAGCACACCGAGACCCGCACCGCCTACCGCAACGGCCACCGCGAACGGACCCTGACCACCCAGGCCGGCGACCTGGAACTCGCGATCCCCAAACTCCGCGCCGGCACTTTCTTCCCCAGCCTCCTGGAACGCCGGCGCCGCGTCGACCAGGCCCTCTACACCGTCATCATCGAGGCATACGTCCATGGCGTGTCCACCCGCAGCGTCGACGACCTGGTCAAAGCCCTCGGCTCGGACACCGGCATCTCCAAGAGCGAGGTCTCCCGGATCTGCGACGACCTCGACGAAAGCCTCACCGCCTTTCGTAACCGCCCCCTGGACCACACCCGCTTCCCCTACGTCGACCTCGACGCCACCTACCTCAAGGCCCGCGTCGACCACCAGATCGCCTCCCGCGCCGTGGTAATCGCCACCGGCGTCACCGAGGACGGCGGCCGCGAAGTCCTCGGCGTCATGGTCGGCGACAGCGAGAACGAGACCTTCTGGACCACCTTCCTGCGTGACCTGCGCAAACGCGGCCTGAACGGGGTCCGGCTCGTCATCTCCGACCAGCACCTCGGCCTGGTCGCCGCGATCGGCAAGGTCATGATCGGAGCCGCACACCAGCGCTGCCGCGTTCATTTCGTCCGCAATGTCTTCTCGGTGATCCCGAAGCAGCACGCCGAGATGGCCGCCGCGACCATCCGCACGATCTTCGCCCAGCCCGATGCCGTCTCGGTCCGCGCCCAGCTCGACACCGTTGCCGACGCCTTCGGCAAGCAGTTCCCCAAGGTGAAGGAGATGCTCCTGGACGCCAAGGACGAGCTCACCGCCTTCGCCGACTTCCCCCACCAGCACTGGAAGAAGATCCAGTCGACGAACCCGCTGGAGCGCTTAAAACGCGAGGTCAAACGCCGGGCCGACGTCGTCCAGGTCTTCCCCAACGACGCCGCCGTCGAACGCCTCGCGACCGCCGTCCTGATCGAGTTGCACGACGAGTGGATCGCCTTCCCCCGCCGCTACCTGTTCCAACGAGAGCATGGACAGCCTCTATCCGGACAAGACCACCCTGCTGCCCGCCACCGACGAATGATCGCCTACACCACGCCAAGGGGCACGACCGCCGGTGGCGTTCAGCTGGGAGAGCAGGATTCGGTGTAGTTGGTCGAAGACGCCGGCCTGCTGCCACCGCTCCAAGCGGCGCCAGCAGGTCTGCCCGGAGTCGAACCCCAGCTCCAGCGGCAGGAGTTGCCAGGCGATGTCGTTGTAGAGCACGTACAGGATGCCCTGGAGACAGAGCCGGTCCGCCACCGGCCGTGGCCCGGCGACCGCTCGGGCCAGGGCGGCAGCAGCGGCTCGGCCAACACCCACAAGTCGTCGTCCACGATCCACGGCCGAGTACTCACGCCATCACGAACGACCGAATCGTCTGACCGGTCACGCCCCACCAGGGCATCTCAACAAGATCGTGTTACGAGCTCTTATCGGAAACGTCGATCGATTTCGGAGATTGCCGCGTCGACGGCGCTGTCCCGGGTCTGTGGCTGGTTCGTGCCTTCAACGCGGATGAATTCGAGGTCGTGCAGCGAGATGAAGGAGAAGGCGGCTCGCAGCGACGGCGTCACGGCGTCGTACATGGCGAGAGGACCGTGCGAGTAGTAGTCGCCGCTTCCGATGACGACATACATCTTCTTGCCGGCTGCCAGACCTTCGAACCCGCTGCCGGTTGCGTTGACGGTGCGCCCGAGCCGGACGATGTGGTCGATCCAGGACTTTAGTGTGGAAGGAACGTTGAAGTTCCACATGGGCGTGGAGACAACGATGATGTCGGCGGTGAGGAACTCGTCGACCAGCATGTCGGAGTACTTCAGTGTGGCGTTCTGCTGCGGTGTGCGTTCAGCGGGCATCGTGGAGTAAGCATCCAGGAACGCGGCGTCCAGGTGCGGCGGCGGGTCTTGCGCCAGATCCCTGTGGACCAGGTTTGTTCCGTTTCGTTCCACTAGGACATCAATCAAGTGCGCCGCGACGCGTCGCGAACGCGAGTGGTGCATCCGAGGACTTGAATCAATGGAAAGCAGATTCATTTTATCTTCCCGGTAAGTTCGTTATGGTTAATTCCATCCCTGCCGGGCAATTGGAGCCGGAGGGCTTGCAATAGAATTCGCGGAGAGGGTGGGTGAATTTCTTCAGGCGATGCTTATCTTTGTCGGTCTTCCGTAAACCACTCTGCCACGGATTTGGTATTGTGAGGTGTTGCTGAACGGGTGGCGGCACGGTGAATCACGCCCGGAGGGCTCGGTCCATGGCTGACCCTGGGCAGGTGCCCTGTTGCCAACCGGGCGCGTGTGCACCGTTACCCTTCCTTCGGATTCATCAGCCTGAACATATTCATAGGTCATCCGCCCCCTGTCAATCCAACCGGTTGCTTTAAATCGAAGTGTGGCACATGTCACCTCGGCAACCCGCTTCCGGCCGCTGGCCATGGGGTGCGACAAGCCCGTCCAACTCGCCTTCGCCAGCACCTGGTGTGCTGGTGCTGGCGTGCGAGCCATTTGCCGATGTCCATGCCGTGGGCGGTGACGCCGGGGAGGATGCGGCTCTGGTCTTCGTCGCGTACCAGTTCGCTGCGCGGCGTAGTGGCGTTGCCAGTCTGCCGGCTAGGTCGGGTTCCAGTGTTCGTCGACTTCGTGCAGTGCTGCTTCCCATTCGGGGTGGTCGTTGAGGGCGCCGGGGCGGCGGAGGTTGTCTTTTGGCGGCGCTCGGGGGTGTGTTCACCGCACAGCCAGTCGGCCCAGATCCGTGCGGGGTACTTCTCTCGGGCTGGTCGGCGTGCAGTTGGCCGCAACGTGCTCCAGACCCTCTGCGTACGCCTGTGTGGCTGTGAATGACTTCTCTGGCCCCAGAGGAACGCTTGGGTTCTAGGGTCCGTCTTCAAAGATCGTTCGGGTGGTAGATGATGGTGTTGTGGTACGCCGTCATGAACTCACTGACCAGGAGTGGGAGTTACTCGCTC
>NZ_JBEZXS010000057.1:0-48039 GCF_040638185.1 Streptomyces sp. NPDC026672 | reverse complement strand
ACGGTCGCCCTGAAGTTCACCGGGACCGAGGACTCCTCGCTCCAGACCAGCTTCGTCGTGGACGACACCGCCCTGACGACGAGCTGACGCACCGCCGATCGGAGGACCCCGGCCGGAGCGACCCGGCCGGGGTCCCCGTGGATCCGGACGCCGTGGTGGAACGTCACATCCGTATCAGCACCGGATTCCGGGAAGGACGGTCAGCCATGCGCCGTACGACGCTCGTCCGCACGACGGCCGCCGCCGCGGCGGCCCTGATCCTCATGGGCTGCGGGGGCGAGGGCGGCGGGAAGGCGGGCGCCGGGAGCGGCGACTCGGCACCCTCGTCGGCCTCCACTCCCACCCCACCTGCCTCGTCCACCCCGCCCACCTCACCTGCCTCGCCCACACCACCGGCCCCGTCCACCTCCGGCGGCCCGGCCGGGTGCACCGAGGACGTACCGCTCACCGCCGCCGACAACGGCCGCACCGTCTGTCTGACCCGCGGTGGGCGGGTCCGGATCATGCTGGACGGCACCAAGGACCGCCCCTGGAAGCAGCTGGCCGTGCGCGGGGACACGCTCAAGGCCATCAACGCGGGCATCGTGCTGCTGCCCGGCGACGTGAACGCCGCCTACGAGGGCGTCGCGCCCGGCACCGAGACCCTCACCTCGTCCCGCCCGCTGTGCGCGAGCCCCGAACCGGGCCACGTGTCCTGCCTGGGCATCCAGGACTGGTCGGTCACCGTACGGGTGGAGTGAGGCCGGACGGGGGCCGGGCGCTCACCCGGCCAGATGGCGCACCTGGTCCCACAGAACGGGGTCGACCACACCCACCCGGCGCCGGAACTCGCCCACCGGGACCTGCCGCAGCTCGTCCGTCTCCAGGAAGCTGGGCCGGCCCCGGGCGTCCCCGACCGAGCCCGGCGGCAGCGGGATCACCCCGGCCCGCTCGTCGTGGTACTTGCTGGTGATCTTCGCGACCGTCACCCGGCCGCCGCGCACGGCCAGCACCAGGCACGGCCGGTCCTTGGTGCCCGGGCCCTGCTCGTAGGGCACGTTCGCCCACCAGATGTCCCCGGGCCTGGGCGCCGTCGCGCGCCCCGCCGGACGCTCCCTGCGGCCGGGCGGCCGGGTCCGTTCGCGCCGCGGCCGGTGGCCGCGCCCCCAGCCGTCGACGAGCGTGGCGATCAGCGCGAGCAGCACCACCGCCGCGAGCGCCAGCCACCAGGACGTGTCCATAGCGACGACGTTACCGGCGTGCGATCCCCGGCGCGCGCCCTCTCGCAAGCCTTCCGCGCCCCTGGTCCAGCCGAACCGGTGACACCACAGGTGAGTTCGCCCACAACGGCCCCTGGCGGAGGAGCGACCGGACCTTTTGCGCCTTACGCTCGACGGACCGCACGACCCCTGTCCACACCCCTTTTCCGACCCCTCTCACCACCTGTCCCATCCGTCCCTTCCGGATTCCCGCCAACGGAGGTTTCTGCTTCATGAAGCTCACCGTCGTCGGCTGCTCGGGGTCGTTCCCGTCCGCGGAATCGGCCTGTTCGAGCTACCTCGTCGAGGCCGACGGCTTCCGGCTGCTCCTCGACATGGGCAACGGCGCCCTGGGCGAGCTGCAGCGCCACTGCGGTCTCTACGACCTCGACGCGATCTTCCTCAGCCATCTGCACGCCGACCACTGCATCGACATGTGCGCGTACTTCGTGGCGCGCTACTACCGGCACGACGGCGGTCGCGCCGCCCCGCTCCCGGTCTACGGACCCGAGGGCACGGAGCACCGGCTGACCACCGCCTACGCCGACACCCCCACCGCCTCCTCCATGAGCGAGGTGTTCGACTTCCACACGGTCAAGCCGTCCACGTTCGAGATCGGCCCCTTCACCGTGCACACCGAGAAGGTGCGGCATCCGGTGGAGGCGTACGGCATCCGCGTGGAGCACGGCGGGAAGTCGCTGACGTACTCGGGGGACACGGGCGTCACCGACACGCTCGACGAACTGGCCCGGGACACCGATCTGTTCCTGTGCGAGGCCGCGTTCACCCACGGCAAGGAGAACATCCCCGACCTCCACCTCAACGGCCGTGAGGCCGGGGAGACGGCGTCCCGCGCGGGTGCCCGCCGACTGGTCCTCACCCACATCCCGCCGTGGACCGATCCGCAGGTCAACCTGGCCGACGCCCGTGAGGCGTACGCGGGTCCCGTGGAACTCGCGACGCCGAGGGTGACGTACGAGATCTGAGTCCGTACGGGGTTCAGGCCCGTACGCACAGAAAAGGCCCCGAAACCCAACAGGTTCCGGGGCCTTCGCCGTGCGGCAGGACCGCTGGGGCCCGGGGCTACTTGGACTCGGCCTTCAGCAGCTCCGCCAGTTCCTCGTCGGACTCGCGGCCCGGCGTCGGCAGGTTGAACCTGACGATGGCGAAGCGGAAGACGGCGTAGTAGACCACCGCGAAGCACAGGCCGACCAGGACCAGGCCCCATGGGTTGCTCGCGATGCCGAGGTTCAGACCGAAGTCGACCGCGCCCGCCGAGAAGCCGAAGCCGTCCTTCATGCCCAGCGCCCAGGTCAGGGCCAGCGAGACACCGGTGAGGACCGCGTGGATCGCGTACAGGACCGGGGCGATGAACATGAACGTGAACTCGATCGGCTCGGTCACACCGGTCACGAAGCTGGTCAGGGCGATGGAGAACATCATGCCGCCGACCGCCTTGCGGCGCTCCGGGCGGGCGCAGTGCACCATGGCGAGGCAGGCGGCCGGCAGGCCGAACATCATGATCGGGAAGAAGCCCGTCATGAACTGGCCCGCGGTCGGGTCGCCGGCCAGGAAGCGGGCGATGTCGCCGCTCTTGCCGTGGTACTCGCCGGCCTGGAACCAGGGGAACGAGTTCAGCAGGTGGTGCATGCCGATCGGGATGAGCGCGCGGTTGGCGACACCGAAGATGCCCGCGCCGACGGCGCCCGAACCCACCAGCCACTCACCGAAGTTGTGCAGCCCCGTGCCCAGGACCGGCCAGATGTAGCCGAAGACGATGCCGATGATCAGGCCCGCGAAGGCCGACAGGATCGGGACGAGGCGCCGGCCGCCGAAGAAGCCCGCCCAGTCGGGCAGCTTGGTGCGGTAGAAGCGCTGGTAGAGGAGGGCCACGACGAGGCCCATCACCACACCGCCGAGGACCTTGGCGTCCACGGGGGCGTTCACCATCTGCACCTTGCCGTCGACGACCGTGGCCACCTGCGGCAGGTTCTTGTCGGTGAAGGTGGCCAGCACGTTCTTGAAGACGAGGTAGCCGACCACCGCGGCGAGCGCCGTGGAGCCGTCCGACTTCTTCGCGTAGCCGATCGCGATGCCGACGGCGAACAGCAGCGCCATGTTGTCGAGGATCGCGTTGCCGCCGGCCGCCATGAACGAGGCGATCTTGGTGAGGAAGGCGGGGAACTCGGGGCGGCCGAGCATGTCGTTGTTGCCGAGGCGCACCAGGAGGGCGGCGGCGGGCAGCACCGCGACCGGCAGCATCAGGCTGCGGCCGATGCGCTGGAGCACCGCCATCACCGCGGCGCCCTTCTTCTTGTCGGCCGCGGGAGCGGCGCTGGCCGTGGTCACAACTTCCTCCTGGGGATGCCCCCGGCGGCGGCCGGGAGAGGGCAGGGCGCCGCCCGGGAACCGAGGAGGGGAACGCCTGCGTCGCTGGTCTACACCACTGAGTGGTGTAGACCTGTTGTACACGATGAAGGCGGCATAAGGAACCCGTGAATTCCGCCACCGGAACGCTACGCTCCGTGCTCCCGCGAGGGGGGCCGCGGCCTTCGTGGGGGTCGACGGGCGGGCGTCACGGCTTGGTGACGTCTTCCATCTCGGTCTCGCGTTCCCTTCCCGGTGTGTGTAGGTCGAAGCGGGTGATGGTGAAGCGGAAGACGGCGTAGTACACCGCCGCGAACACCAGCCCGATCGGCACGATCAGCCACGGCTTCGTCGCCAGGTTCCAGTTGATGACGTAGTCGATCAGCCCCGCCGAGAAGCTGAACCCGTCGTGCACCCCCAGCCCCCACGTCACCGCCATCGACACCCCCGTCAGCACCGCGTGCACCGCGTACAGCAGCGGCGCCACGAACAGGAACGAGTACTCCAGCGGCTCGGTGATCCCGGTGACGAACGACGTCAGCGCCACCGACAGCATCAGCCCGCCCACCTCCTTGCGGCGCTCCGGCCGCGCGGCGTGCGTGATGGCCAGCGCCGCGGCCGGCAGCGCGAACATCATGATCGGGAAGAACCCCGAGGTGAACTGCCCCGCGTCCGGGTCCCCCGCCAGGAACATGTTGATGTCGCCGTGCACCACCGACCCGTCCGGCCTCGTCCAACTCCCGAACTGGAACCAGATGGGCACGTTCAGGAACTGGTGCAGCCCCACCACCAGCAGCGCCCGGTTCGCCACCCCGAACACCCCCGCGCCCCACGCCCCGAGCCCGCTCATCCAGTCGCCGAAACCCTCCAGCGCGTCACCCACCGGCGGCCACACCCACAGACACAGCGCCGCGACCACGATCGCCACGAACGCCATGACGATCGGCACCAGCCGCCGCCCGTTGAAGAAGCCGAGCCAGTCCACCAGCCGGGTGCGGTGCAGCCGCGCCCAGCAGAACGCCGTCAGCAGCCCCAGCACGATCCCGCCGAACACCCCCGGGTTCTGGAACGTGAACGCCGTCACCGACCCGTCGCTCACCCGGCAGCCCACCTGCGGCACCGCCGTCGAACCCTCGGGACAGTCCTCGGGGAACTGGTGCAGCACGTTGTAGTAGACGAGGAACCCCGCCACCGCCGCCAGCGCCGTCGACCCGTCCGCCTTCCGCGCCATCCCGATCGCCACCCCGACGCAGAACAGCAGCGGCAGCCCCAGCGAACCGTCAAGCAGCGCACCGCCCGCACCCGTCATCACCCGCGAGACGTCCGTCCAGCCGAGGCCCTCGTCCCCGAACACGTCCGGCTGTCCCAGCCGGTTGAGGATGCCCGCCGCCGGCAGCACCGCGATGGGGAGCTGAAGGCTGCGGCCCATCTTCTGCAGTCCCTGGAACGCCGTGTTCCACCGGGCGCGTACCGGGGTGACCGTGCCGTCGGCGCTCATGGGCCTCCTCGCAGCCGCCCCGCCCGGAAGCGGGTTTGGCGACCGTCCGACGGCTGGTGTAGACCAGTTGGCGGACGGTTCCGCTGTCGTGATCGCCATCATTCGATACGTACGACATGACCGCTCGCGAAGATGGGCCAACTGTGGGTTACTGCGACAAAGCGGTTCGGATCAGGGAGAAGCACCATGGCCAGCAAGGCTGAGAAGATCGTCGCCGGACTCGGCGGCATCGACAACATCGAGGAGATCGAGGGCTGCATCACACGGCTGCGCACCGAGGTCGCCGACCCCTCGCTGATCGACGAGGCCGCCCTGAAGGCCGCGGGCGCCCACGGCGTCGTCAGGATGGGCACCGCCGTCCAGGTCGTCATCGGCACCGACGCCGACCCCATCGCCGGGGAGATCGAAGACATGATGTGAGCCCGGCCGCCCCGGGTCACGACGGGCCCTCCACCAAGCGTGTGGGGGGCCCACCCGTGCGGGTACCGGGCTTCACCCGCGGGGACCGCCGGACCTTGCCAGGGGACTAGGCTCGACGGCATGTCTCGCATCGACGGCCGCACCCCCGAACAGCTCCGCCCCGTCACCATCGAACGTGGCTGGAGCAAGCACGCCGAGGGCTCCGTCCTCGTCTCCTTCGGCGACACCAAGGTGTTCTGCACCGCATCCGTCACCGAGGGCGTGCCCCGCTGGCGCAAGGGCAGCGGCGAGGGCTGGGTCACCGCCGAGTACGCCATGCTGCCCCGCGCCACCAACACCCGCGGCGACCGCGAGTCCGTCAAGGGCAGGATCGGCGGCCGTACGCACGAGATCTCCCGTCTCATCGGCCGCTCGCTGCGCGCCGTCATCGACTACAAGGCCCTCGGCGAGAACACCGTCGTCCTCGACTGCGACGTCCTCCAGGCCGACGGCGGCACCCGCACCGCCGCCATCACCGGCGCGTACGTCGCCCTCGCCGACGCCGTCACCTGGGCCCAGGGCCGCAAGCTCATCCGGGCCGGCCGCCAGCCGCTCACCGGCACGGTCTCCGCGGTCTCGGTCGGCATCGTCGGCGGCATCCCGCTCCTCGACCTCTGCTACGAGGAGGACGTGCGCGCCGAGACCGACATGAACGTCGTCTGCACCGGCGACGGCCGCTTCGTCGAGGTGCAGGGCACCGCCGAGGCCGAGCCCTTCGCCCGCGCCGAACTCGACGCCCTGCTCGACCTCGCGGTGACCGGCTGCGCCGACCTCGCCGCGATCCAGCGCACGGCGCTCGAAGCCACGCTCGAAAAGTAAAGGGAAACCCAAAAGCGAGGCAACCCCGTCCGCCTCCCCGACGTCCCTAGGAGTACGGGCGCGCGGCCTACCCCCGCGCGCCCGGCCAGCCGTACACGGGGAGGGAACCCAGCCATGGCCGCGAGCCGACGCCGACGTCGGGCCCGTATCACCGCTTTCGCCGCCACCGCGGCGGCCGTCGCACTCACCGCCGGACTGACCGCCGGCTGCTCCGCCGTCGACAAGGCGCTCGACTGCGTCCAGACCGCCGACTCCATCGCCGACAGCGTCACCGATCTCCAGCAGGCCGTCGAGAACGCCGCCGCCGACCCCACGCGGACCGACGAATCCCTCACGTCGATAGAGAAGAACCTCGACAAGATCGGCGACCGCACGGACAACGCGGACGTCAACAAGGCGGTCGACGACCTGAGTCGGGCCGTCGGCAACGTCCGCACCGCCGTCCGCAACGGCGACGAGACCCCCGACATCAGCCCGGTGACGGACGCGGCAGGCGAACTCACCAAGGTCTGCACACCGTAGGACCACGGAGTGCGTTGCGGGGCCGCGAGGAACCGGCCACCGTCGGGGGATACTGGCCCCCATGACCCGCCTGATCCTCGCCACCCGTAACGCCGGGAAGATCGTCGAACTCCGCGCCATCCTCGCCGACGCGGGGCTGACGCATGAACTCGTGGGCGCGGACGCCTACCCGGAGGTGCCGGACGTCAAGGAGACGGGGGTGACGTTCGCCGAGAACGCCCTGCTCAAGGCGCACGCCCTTGCGCGGGCCACGGGACTTCCGGCGGTCGCCGACGACTCGGGGCTCTGTGTCGACGTCCTCGGCGGCGCCCCCGGCATCTTCTCCGCCCGCTGGTCCGGCCGGCACGGCGACGACCGGGCCAACCTGGAGCTGCTGCTGGCCCAGTTGGCCGACATCGACGACACCCACCGGGGCGCCCACTTCGCCTGCGCGGCGGCCCTCGCGCTGCCCGACGGCACGGAACGCGTGGTCGAGGGCCGACTGTCCGGCACCCTGCGCCACACCCCGTCCGGCACCAACGGCTTCGGCTACGACCCGGTGCTCCAGCCGGACGGCGAGACCCGCACCTGCGCGGAACTGACCCCCACCGAGAAGAACACCATCAGCCACCGAGGCAAGGCCTTCCGCGCCTTGGTACCGGTGGTACGAGAACTGCTGGGCTGACACTGCCAAGAAGCCCCACACCTTTGAATCGAAGGTGTGGGGCTCCTTTCATTTGTGCGCCCGGTCGGATTCGAACCGACAAACACGACCACCTAAAGATCGCCGCTCGGCCGTTGGCGTACGGGCGCTCGGACCGGAGACTACTTTACTGGCCTATGCCGTCCGCCGTCCGCCCCCTCGGCACCAGGTGCTGGTGACCGCATGACAGTTGGGGCACAGCAACCGCAGATTCTCGCGCCGGTCGTCACGCCAGTCCCCGTTGATGTGATCGACCTCCAGCGTCATGGGCTTGCCGAGCCACTCGGAACCGACACCGCACTGCGCGCACTGCTCGGACACGCCGACTTCGCGGAGCGCCCGGCGCAGCAGATGGGTCCTGGTGCGCTGTTCGCCGTCGTGCTGGATCAGGATGTCCTCGGCTCGCCTGACGCTGCTCGGCCCTGCCTTTCCTCGCCGATGGGCCTGCCCGAGGAAGTGGTCGGTCGGGAGACGCTCCTCCGCGATCCATTTCCTGAGGTCGGCACGTTGCCGGCCGTTGTCCGGGCGGCCCAGACGGCGAAGCACCTCCGCCACCGAAGCCGACTCGACCACTGCGTCACGTAGTTCGTCGGATGTGGGGCGGGGGAGTCTTCCGGCGGGACGGAAATGTGAGACGTCGATGCCGAAGTGGGCGAACCGCTTCGTGATGTATTGCCGGAGACGCCCGTACGGCCTGGTGCCGAAGAAGGCGATGACCTCGTCGATGTCGCGGCAGTGCGTGGCGGCTTCGGTCAACCGCTCTCGGGTGTACAGCACTCCGTTGCTCATGCGGCGCCACCCGCGGTCCGTCCCTTGCCGCGCCCTCGGTAAGTGTCCGTCGTCGAGTGGCAGTTGGGGCACAGCAGCCGCAGGTTCTCGATGCGGTTGTCCCGCCAGTCGCCGTTGACGTGGTCGACCTCCAGCGGGAGCGGGCTGCCCCGCCAGAACGGCTCCGTATCGCACAGGGCGCAGCGTTCCCTCATGCCTGAAGCCGTCATCGCCCACTTGAGCCGGTCGCTCGGGATGCGCCGGGCCCGGTCGGTGGGCTGCACCACCAGGAGCCCCTCGGGTGTCCGGGGGTGCCTGGGCCTGCCGCGCCGGGTCGGTACCTGGAAGTGGGACGTGTCGATGCCGTACGCCTTGATCCGTCGGCTGATGTGCGTGTGATGCCCACCGACCACCTCCAACCCCAGGAAGCGCAGCACCTCGCACACGTTCGTCGAGGCCGACACCGCCTCCTGGAGGATGTCCCGGGTCCACTTGACCTCGCGCTCGAAGTGCGACGTGTCCACTCCGAGCCTCCGCATGCGATTCCGTACGTACCGCCGCGTGGAACTCTTCGGATCCACCCCCAACCGTCGCAGCGCCTCCGACAACGTCCGCGCCTCCCGGGCCGCCGCCTCCAGTCGTTCCTTGCCGTACGCGCTGACTCCCACGTCGTGCCCCCTCCGTCCCGGCCGCGTGTTCGCCGCCTCGTACGGAGTAACGAACCGTTTATCGGACGGTCACGTCCGGAATGTGGAACGGCCCGCACCAGGTTCTCCCGGTGTGGGCCGTTCCGTCGGTGGGAGCGTGTTGTCAGATGCCGAGGTCCTTGATGATCTTGGCTACGTGGCCGGTCGCCTTGACGTTGTAGAGGGCGCGTTCGACCTTGCCCTGTTCGTCGACGATCACCGTGGAGCGGATGACCCCGACGACCGTCTTGCCGTACAGCTTCTTCTCGCCGTAGGCGCCGTACGCCTCCAGGACCGCCTTGTCCGGGTCGGCCAGCAGCGTGACCCGCAGGGACTCCTTGTCGCGGAACCTGGCCAGCTTCTCCGGCTTGTCGGGCGAGATGCCGACCACGTCGTAACCGGCGCCGGCCAGGACGTCGAGGTTGTCCGTGAAGTCGCACGCCTGCTTGGTGCAGCCCGGTGTGAGGGCCGCGGGGTAGAAGTACACGATCACCTTGCGGCCCTTGTGTTCCTCCAAGGTCACCTCGTTGCCGTCGGCGTCGGAGAGGCTGAAGGCGGGGGCCACGTCCCCGGGCTGGAGTCGCTCGCTCATCGCACTAGCGTAACGGGGGGTCCTGGCAGTGCGGCGGCGGCGAGAACTGACAGACTGTCCAGGAAAGGCACCCAAGACTTCGGAGGCGGTACGGTGGCGGACACGTCGGACACGTCGGACACCAGAACCCCGGCGCAGATCGAGGCGGACATCAGGCGCCGCCGCGAAGTGCTGGCCGAGACGCTCGACGAGATCGGGGTGCGGGTGCATCCGAAGACCATCGTCGGGGACGCGAAGGCGAAGGTCGCCGCCAATGTCGATCACACCCTGGGCAAGGCGTACGTCCAGGTCAACCGGGTGGTGACCGACGTAAGGGCGCAGTTCGTGGACGAGGAGGGGGCACCGCGCGTGGAGCGCATCGTGCCGGTCGCGCTCGTCGCCGTGGGCGTCGTCGGCCTGCTCCTGCTCGGCACCCGCCGCCGCGGGCGCTGAGACGCGCGGCACCCGGCGGCGTACGGACGCGGTGAAGGCAGGTAGGTTCGGGGTGTGAGCGCCAACAGAAACAGCACCCAGCACGACAAGCTCCCCATCCGGATGCTGCACGACCGGGTTCTCGTGCGGCAGGACACCAGCGAGGGCGAGCGGCGTTCGGGCGGCGGGATCCTGATTCCCGCGACGGCGGCCGTGGGCCGTCGGCTGGCCTGGGCCGAGGTCGTCGCGGTGGGGCAGAACGTGCGGACCGTGGAGCCGGGCGACCGGGTCCTGTACGACCCGGAGGACCGCGCCGAGGTCGAGGTGCGGGGCGTGGCCTACGTGCTCATGCGCGAGCGCGACCTGCACGCCGTGGCCGCGGACCGCTTCGAGGGGTCGGAGGACTCCACCGGCCTGTATCTCTGACGATCCGAGCAGCTGAACGGCCGAGGGGCCGGTGACCATGGTCACCGGCCCCTCGCCGTACGTCCGGGCGCGTCCCGTCACTCCCTGAACAGGGAGGGCTGCACGCCGCCTGGTCCGACCGTGCCGCCGGTGTTGCCGCCGGGCGTGCCCCCGCCCGTCGTGTCGCCGCCGTCGCCCGTGCCCCCGCCGGTGGTGCCCCCGGTCGTGCCGCCGCCGGTGGTCCCGCCGTCGGAGCCGCCGCCCGGGGTGCCGCCGGTGGTGCCGCCCCCGTCGGTCGGGCCGCCGCCGCCCGTGGGCCCGCCGTCCGTGGGTCCGGCGTCGGTCCCGCCGTTGTCCTGGCCCGCGTTCTGCCCCGCGGTGCCGTCGTCGCCGCCCTCGCCGCCGGTGGTGCCGCCGTCGTCCTGGCCGCCGTCGCCGGGCGCGGACGGGGTCTCGCGGACGGGCGGCTGGACGACGTCGGCGCCCGCCTGGAGTTCGAGGTCGAAGGAGCTGACCGGCTTGCCCTTCAGGGCGCCCTTGGTGAACTGCGCCCAGATCTGGGCCGGCGCCCCGCCGCCGTTGATGCGGTCGAGGCCCATCGCGCCGTAGAGGGACTTGTGCTTGGCGGTGACCGGGTCCTGGCCCATCACGGCGACCACGGTGGCGAGCTCGGGGGTGTAGCCCGCGAACCAGGCCGCCGTGTCCTCCTCGGCGGTGCCGGTCTTGCCGGCCGCGGGCCGCCCGGCGGCCTGCGCGGCGGTGGCGGTGCCGTTGTCGACGACGCTGCGCAGGACGGAGGTCGTGGTGTCGGCGGCCTCGCGGCTGACGGCCTGCTTGGTCTTCCGCCCGGGCAGCGCGATGTCCTCGGTGCTGTCCTTGGTGATCTTCTTCACGAGGGTGTAGGAGCCGTGCCGCCCGTGGTTGGCGAGCGTGGCGTACGCCTCCGCCATGTCCAGGACGCTGGCGGTGGCGGTGCCGAGCGCGATGGACGGGTAGGGGTTGAGGTCCCTGGTGTCGGAGGGGATGCCGAGGTCGACGGCGGTCTGCTTCACCTTGGCGGGGCCGACGTCGACGGCCATCTGCGCGTACACCGAGTTGACCGACAGGTCGGTGGCGTTGCGGACGGTGACGTCGCCGTACGACCGCTCGTCCTCGTTCTCCGGGGCGTACGCCCCGCCGTTCCAGCCCTGGACCGGCCGCTTGCTGGTGCCGTCGTAGTAGGTGTTCGGTGTGATGGCCTGACCCTCCTGGGTGGTCGAGTCGTTCTCCACCGCCGAGGTGAACACGAAGGGCTTGAACGTCGAGCCGACCTGGAAGTCGCCGCGGGTCGCGCCGTTGGTGTACTGCTGCACGTAGTCGATGCCGCCGTACATCGCGACGACCTCGCCGGTCTTCGGGTCGACGGAGGCGCCGCCCGCGCGGACGTAGGTGTCGACCTTGCGGTTCTTCTTGTCCAGCTTGGACATCAGCTGGTCGTCGACGGCCTTGACGAAGGCGTCCTGCTTGTTCTTCTGGAGCGTGGTGGTGATGCGGTAGCCGCCGGCCGCCAGCGCGTCGGAGTCGACGATGTCGTTGGTGACGAGGTAGTGCTTGACGGCCTCGACGAGGTAACCGCGCTGCCCGGACATGCCGGTCGAGAGGGTCTGCTCCTTCGGCATCGGGAACGTCATGCCCGAGCGCTTCGACGCGTCGAGCCAGCCCTCCTTGACCATGCCGTCCAGGACGTAGTTCCAGCGGGCGACCGCCGCGGACTTGTTCTCCGGGTGCGCGACGACGTCGTACTCGCTGGGCGCGTTGACGAGGGCGGCGAGGTAGGCGCCGCGGGCCGGGTCGAGGCCCTGGGCGTCCACGCCGTAGTACGCCTGGGCGGCGGCCTGGATGCCGTAGGCGTTGCGGCCGAAGTAGCTGGTGTTGAGGTAGCCCTCCAGGATCTTGTCCTTGGACTCGGTGCGGTCGAGCTTGACCGAGATGAAGAACTCCTTCACCTTGCGGGTGACGGTCTGCTCCTGGGCCAGGTAGTAGTTCTTCACGTACTGCTGGGTGATCGTCGACCCGGACTGCTTGCCCTTGCCGGTGGCCGTGTTCCAGCCGGCGCGCAGTATCGCCTTGGGGTCGATGGCCGACTCGGTGTAGAAGTCCCGGTCCTCGGCGGCCAGTACGGCGTGCTGGGCGTCCTTGGAGATCTGGGCGAGGGTGACGTTCTCGCGGTTGACCTCGCCGTCGCGGGCCAGTTGGCTGCCGTCGGCGTAGAGGTAGACGTTGCTCTGCTTGGTGGCGAACGCGTTGGCCGGCGGGATCTTCACCATGGAGTAGCCCAGGAAGAACAGGCCGATCACCAGCAGGACGACGACCACGAATCCCCCGAGGACCCACCGCCAGGTCGGGATCAGACGCCGCCATCCGGTGCGCGGGGGACGCTCGGGTCTGCCGCCCCCCTCGTCCGGTGCCGCCTCGGGCTCCCTCTGTGCCAGGCCCTCGGCAGGCTGCTGCGGCTGCGGCTCGTCGCTCATGTGGTGCACGGACTCCTGTTTTCGCCGCGTACGTTCCCGTACGCCCTCGTAACGCCTTCTGCGCCCCCTGTTGAAGACTCTCGCACCGGGCCTTCCGTTCCCGGATTCCGGCACGCTTCCGCAGGGAAAATGCGTGGCCCGCCGCGTTGCCCCGCCGCTAG
The DNA here is from genome assembly GCF_040638185.1 of Streptomyces sp. NPDC026672. Lineage (NCBI taxonomy): Bacteria > Bacillati > Actinomycetota > Actinomycetes > Kitasatosporales > Streptomycetaceae > Streptomyces > Streptomyces sp. NPDC026672. The sequence continues at coordinate 34,921 of NZ_JBEZXS010000057.1, read as the reverse complement.
GCTCCTGCGCTTCGGTGTCGAGCGGTGGAGGAGGCGATGGGCGTGGGCGCCGGACGGTTGTATCTGGCCGTCGCAGCAGGGAGTTTCCGACGATACGCGACGTATCGGGCGGCTACGGCGGCCGGGGTGTTCACCAACACGGTGTTCGGACTCATCCTCGTATACACCTATCTGGCCCTGTGGGACGAACGGCCGCACCTGGGTGGTTACGACCAGGCGCAGGCGGTCACCTACGTGTGGCTCGGACAGGCGCTCCTGTCGACGCTCGCGATCGGCGGCGGCGGAGTAGAGATCGAACTCATGGAGCGTATCCGAACCGGAGACGTGGCGATCGACCTGTACCGCCCTGCCGACCCCCAACTGTGGTGGCTGGCGGCCGACTTGGGGCGGGCCCTCTTCCAGCTCGCGGGCCGCGGCGTGGTGCCGTTCACGTTCGGCGCGCTGGTCTTCCCGGTGGCGCTGCCCGGGGACGCCGGGACCTGGGCGGCGGCGCTGGTCGCCGTGCTGCTCGCGATGGTGGTCGGCTTCGGGATCAGATACCTGGTGGCGCTGAGCGCGTTCTGGCTGCTGGACGGCGCGGGTGCGGCGCAGATCACCTGGTTCGCGGGGATGTTCTGCTCGGGGATGCTGCTGCCGCTGAACGTCTTCCCGGGCGCGCTCGGCGACGTCGTACGGGTCCTGCCCTGGTCCTCGCTGCTCCAGGCGCCCGCGGACGTCCTGCTCGGGCAGGCGGACCCGTTCGCCACCTACGCCTTCCAGGCCGGGTGGGCGGTGGTGCTGCTCGCGGCCGGGCGGCTGCTCCAGTCGGTGGCGACCCGGCGGGTGGTGGTCCAGGGTGGCTGAGCGGGGTGCGGTGCGCGACGGACTGCGCGCCTACCGGATGATCGCCGCCATGTGGATCCGCTCCACGATGGCCTACCGCGCCTCCTTCGTGATGACGGCGCTGGGCAACTTCGCGATGACCTTCCTGGACTTCGTCGCGATCATGCTGATGTTCTCGCGGGTCGACGCGCTGGGCGGCTACTCGCTGGGCGAGGTGGCCTTCCTGTACGGCGTCTCGGGCGTCGCGTTCGGGGTCGCCGACCTGTCCATCGGCTCGATGGACCGGCTGGGGAGCCGGGTCCGCGACGGCACGCTGGACACGCTGCTGGTGCGGCCCGCGCCGGTGCTCGCGCAGGTGGCCGCCGACCGGTTCGGGCTGCGCCGCCTCGGCCGGGTCGTCCAGGGCGCGCTGGTCCTCGGCTGGGCGCTGGCGACCGTCCCGGTGGCGTGGACGCCGGTGAAGCTGCTGCTGATGCCGGTGATGCTGGCCGCGGGCGCGGTCATCTTCGGCGCGGTGTTCGTGGGCGGGGCCGCGTTCCAGTTCGTGGCGCAGGACGCCTCCGAGGTGCAGAACGCGTTCACCTACGGCGGTACGACGATGCTCCAGTACCCGCCGACCGTGTTCGCGCGGGAGCTGGTGCGCGGGGTGACGTTCGTCCTGCCGCTGGCCTTCGTCAACTGGCTGCCCGCGGCGTACGTCCTGGGCCGGCCCCTGCCGCTCGGGCTGCCCGACTGGGTGGCGTTCGTGTCGCCGCTCGTGGCGGTGGTGTGCTGCGTCCCGGCGGGGCTGGCGTGGCGGGCGGGGCTGCGGTCCTATCGGAGCACGGGGAGCTGAGGGAGACGTACACGGACATGGAACGCACGGAACGGCCCGCCGCGGGGACGGACGGGCACTTCATCGAACTGGACGGCGTCGAGAAGGTCTTCGACGTGCGCCGCCGGGTGGGCCTGCTGAAGCGGGAGCGGCGGGAGGTGCGCGCGGTCGACTCGCTCTCGTTCACCGTGGCGCGCGGCGAGATGGTCGGCTACATCGGCCCCAACGGCGCCGGCAAGTCGACCACGATCAAGATGCTGACCGGCATCCTCATGCCGAGCGCGGGCCGGCTGCGGGTGGCGGGCATCGACCCGACCCGTGAGCGCGTCCGGCTCGCCCAGCGCATCGGGGTGGTGTTCGGGCAGCGCACGACCCTGTGGTGGGACCTGCCGCTGATCGACTCCTACCGGCTCGCGCACCGCATGTACCGCATCCCGGACGCCCATTACCGGGAGAACCTCGACCGCTGCGTCGAACTCCTGGAACTGGGCGACCTGTTGGACGTGCCGGTGCGCCAGCTCTCGCTCGGCCAGCGGATGCGCGGCGACATCGCGTCCGCGCTGCTGCACGATCCCGAGGTGCTCTACCTCGACGAGCCGACCATCGGCCTCGACGTCATGTCCAAGGCCAAGGTGCGGGAGTTCCTGCGGGAGTTGAACGCCGAACGCGGCACGACGGTCCTGCTGACCACGCACGACCTCCAGGACATCGAGCAGTTGTGCTCACGGGTCATGGTCATCGACCACGGGCGCCTGGTGTACGACGGCCCGCTCGCCGGGCTGCACGAGGCGGGCGAGAGCGAGCGGACCCTGGTGGTGGACCTGGAGCGGGAGCTGCCGCCGGTCCAGGTGCCCGGGGCGCGGGTGGTCCGGGTCGAGGGGCCGCGCCAGTGGCTGGCGTTCCCGGCGTCCGCCTCGGCGGCCCCGCTGGTGGCGCGGATCGCGGCGGAGTGCCCGCTGGTGGACCTCTCGGTGCGGGAGCCGGACATCGAGGCGGTGATCGCCCGGATGTACGCGGGGGAGGGCGGCCGGGCCGGGGCGGCCGAGGGGGCGGTCTCGTAGCCCTGGGCCGGGGGAGTCCGTAGGCTGCTCGGTATGACCGACGATGTCCCGGAACTGCGCGCCTCCGACGCCGACCGTGAGCGAGTCGCCGAGGTCCTGCGGGACGCCCTCGCGGAAGGGCGGCTCGACATGGAGGAGTTCGAGGAACGGCTGGACGCGACGTACAGGGCGCGGACCTACGGGGAGCTGGCACCCCTCACCCGGGACCTGCCCGGCGCGGGCGCGGTGGCCCCGCCGGTGGTGTCGCTGCGCAAGGACGCGGCGCCGGACGGGAGTTGGGCGAGCCGGATCGTCGGCGGTCCGGGCTCCTCGACCGGGGCGGTCGCCATCATGTCCGGGTTCCAGCGCAAGGGCCGCTGGACCGTGCCGCGCCGCTTCACCTGCTTCGCGTTCTGGGGCGGCGGGGACATCGACCTGCGCGAGGCGGACTTCGCGGAGCGCGAGGTCGAGATCAGCTGCATCGCGATCATGGGCGGTATGGAGATCACCGTGCCGCCCGGGGTCGAGGTCGTGGTGCGCGGCATCGGGATCATGGGCGGCTTCGACCAGAGCCAGGAGGGCGTACCGGGCGACCCCGGTGCCCCGCGGGTGATCGTGACCGGCTTCGCCTTCTGGGGCGGCGTCGGCGTGGAGCGCAAGATCACCCGGGCGGAACGCCAGCGCATCAAGGAGCAGCGCCGCCAGGAACGCCTGGACCGGCGTCAGGCGCGCCTCGACCGCCGTGAGGACCGCCGCCAGCTGACGGACCGCGACCGCGGCGGGCGCCGGTACGAGTGGGACGACCACCGCCGCAATTGGGACGAGGACCGCCGCCGCGAGCGCTGAGGGCCGGAGGCGGTGGCGTCCTGAGGGCCTGCGGCGGCGCTCTCCGCCGTCTACAGCTCCGCCTGGCCCGCGCCCTTCAGGTCGGTCAGGTCGAAGACCTCGGCCATGTGCCGGTAGCCCTTGTCGCTGGGGTGGAGGTGGTCGCCGGAGTCGTAGTCGGGGCGCAGCCGGCGCGGGGCGTACGGGTCGCGCAGGGCCCGGTCGAAGTCGACCACCGCGTCGAAGACCCGTCCGGCCCGGATCTCCGCGTTGACCTGCTGCCGGACGGCGTCCCTCTCCGGCGTGTACCCGCGGTGCCCCTGGAACGGCATCAGCGTGGCGCCGACGACCTCGAGACCGCGCGCGTGGCCCTGCCTGACCAGGGTGCGCAGCCCCTCGACGACGCGCTCCGGGTCGGCGTGGCGCGGGTTGCGCAGGATGTCGTTGACCCCGAGGTCGATCACGACCACCTTGACGTCGGTCCGGGACAGCACGTCCCGCCCGAAGCGGCCGAGCCCGCTCTGGTTGTCGGCCGGCCGCCCCGGCCCGTCGGTCAGCACCTGGTTCCCGCTGATGCCCTCGTTGACGACGCTGTAGCGCGGCAGGTCCGCGCCGTCCGCGAGCGCCGCGCGCAGCCGCGCCGACAGCACGTCCGGCCAGCGCCGGTTGGCGCCCACCGTGGAGGTGACCCCGTCCGTGATCGAGTCGCCGAACACCACGACCGTGCCGTCGGACTCGTTGCTCAGCACGTCCAGCGCCGTCAGATAGCGCCAGTACGGCGTCCGTTCGGTGAAGGCCGCGTCGCTCGTCTCCTCGGTCACGTCGCCCTGTCCGACGTACGACGTCTGCCGCGCGTGCTGGTGGTAGGTGACCGGGCCCGCCTCGGTGGGCGCGTACGTGGTGACCAGGACGTCCGCGGCGCGCGGGATCACCACGCGCACCGCGTCGCTCAGCACCTGCCCGCCGGCCGGCACCACGACCCGGCCGCTGCCGCCGAACGTCAGCCGGCGCATCGTGCCCGGCACCGCCCGCGCGGTGTCGGCACCGGCCGCCACCGCGATCGAGGCGTGCGTCACGGTCAGCGGGGACTGCCCGTAGAGGTTGGACAGGGTGATCCGGGCGCTCGTGCCGCCCACGCTGGTGTGCACGACGTTGCGCAGGGAGCGGCTGGCCGCGCCCAGCGCCTCGGTGCCGGGTTCGGCGCCGCCGGGGGACGTGGCCCAGGTGGCCACCCAGGTCCCGGTGGAGACGGGGGCGGCCGAGGAGTCCCGGTGGGGGCGCTGGGCGGCCGTACCGGCGCCGCGGGCGGTGCCGTCGTCGGCCGCCACCCCCAGGTAGATGGCCGTGGAAAGGCCCAGTATCAGGGCGACGATCGCGCTGAGCACGACATACCCGTGACGCCTGGTCATGCTGGCGTTGTTCTCCTCGGGCGAGGGGAGCCCGGGGCTCCGTCCGGTCGGCCCGTGATCCTTCAGGGCCCGGGGAGACATGACAGGACCCTGCCGAAACCCCCCTCGGAACAGACGCCGGGAACTCCTGTTCCGTTCCGGGAGTCGGTCAGGAAGGGACAATGTGTGCGGGATCACCGAACGGGTGGAGCAAATGGATCGTACGGATACGGCAACCGAGGGCGCCGCGGTCGGCGCCCCCACGCACCGCACCATGACCGCGTTCACCCCGGCCGACGAGGAGCGGCAGCGGGGCGTACGGCGCATGAAGCTGACGGCGACCGGGCTGCTGCTGTGCGTGGCGGTGGTGTACGTGCTCGCGAAGTGGGCGTCGAACGAGGGCGCCGGGGCCTGGGCGGCGTATGTCGCGGCCGCCGCCGAGGCCGGCATGGTCGGCGCGCTCGCCGACTGGTTCGCGGTCACGGCGCTCTTCCGCCACCCCCTCGGTCTGCCCATCCCGCACACCGCGATCATCCCCACCAAGAAAGATCGACTGGGCATCTCGCTGGGTGAGTTCGTGGGCGAGAACTTCCTCTCCCAGGACGTCGTACGGCAGCGGCTGCGCGCCGTCGGCATCGGCAGCCGGCTCGGCGCCTGGCTGGCGGAGCCGGAGCACGCGGACCGGGTGACGGCGGAGCTGGCGACGGCGCTCAGGGGCGCGCTGACCGTGCTGCGCGACTCGGACGTGCAGGCGGTGGTCGGCGAGGCCATCACCCGCCGTGCCGACGCCCAGGAGATCGCGCCCGGCATCGGCAAGATGCTGGAGCGGGTCGTCGCGGACGGCGGCCACAGACGGGTCGTCGACCTCGTGGTCGCCCGCGCCCACGACTGGCTGGTCCTGCACGACGAGCAGGTCATGGACGCCGTGCAGGGCGGCGCCCCCGGCTGGACCCCGCGGTTCGTGGACAAGAAGGTCGGCGAGCGCGTCTACAAGGAGTTGCTGCGCTTCGTCACCGAGATGCGGGACATGCCCTCCCACCCCGCGCGCGGCGCCCTCGACCGGTTCCTCGGCGACTTCGCCTCCGACCTCCAGTCCGACACCGACACCCGGGCGCGGGTGGAGCGGCTGAAGGGCGAGGTGCTGGGCCGCGGCGAGGTCCAGGACCTGATCGCGTCCGCGTGGACGGCCGTACGCTCCATGATCGTCTCGGCGGCCGAGGACGAGCGCAGCGAACTGCGGCTGCGGGTGCGGGCGGCGCTGCTGTCGCTGGGCGCGCGGATGGCGACCGAGCCCAAGGTGCAGGACAAGGTCGACAGCTGGGTCGAGGGCGCGGCCGTGCACGTCGTGACGACCTACCGCAAGGAGATCACCTCCCTGATCACCGACACCGTGGCCGGCTGGGACGCCGAGCACACCACCCGCAAGATCGAGGCCCACATCGGCCGCGACCTCCAGTTCATCCGTATCAACGGCACGGTGGTGGGGTCGCTGGCCGGGTTGCTGATCTACGCGGTGTCGCGGGGGCTCGGGGCGTGAGGCCGTCCGGCGGTTCCGGGGGTTTTGGGAGCTTTTGTGGCAATTGGGGTTGCTCCTGAGGTTTTGGGTTTTTGGGTGCCGTAGGGGTCAGGCGCCGGTGGTGGAGCCGGGGCGGACGATCATCAGGACGGTCACGGTCGCCCAGAGCAGGTTGAAGACGCCGGTGAACATGGCGAGCCGCACGGTGGCCTCACGTGTGCCGCCGCCCTCCACGAACGCGCTCTGCCCGGGCAGCATCAGCGCGCCCAGGACCACGGCGGCGAGCGCGGTGAGCACGATCGACACGATGAGCCAGGCGCTGCCCAGCACACCCATGCTGCTTGCCGTGGCGAACCCGAAGACCGGGACGGCGACGCCGATCACGGCGTACACCCGGCAGATCCGGTGCAGCAGTTCCACGGTCCCGGCCGCGCGGAGATCGTCGGGAGCGGCCAGCGCCCTGCGGGCGGCGGGCGGGAACATGCTGGCGGCGACGGTGACGGGTCCGACGGCCACGACGGCGGCCAGGACGTGCACGATGAGGAGGAACTTGGTCACGGGCCGACGCTAGGGGGGTGGGGCGGCGGGCAGAAGTGGCGGTACTGCCAGGAGGCAACGGATTCCCGCCAGGCTCCTGCTGGGCTTTTGACGGGCTCCCGCCGGGCTTTTTTGGCGGGTCCGAGCCGCAGGTGAGGGACGACGGGGACGACGGGGACGATGTGGTGGGGATGGTGGGGACGGTGGGGAGGACGTGGTTGGGACGACCTGGTTGGGACGACACGGTTGGGACGACGTGGTGGGGTTGGCGGGAACCGGTCGGGGGCGTACCTTCCTGCCATGCACACCGTGGCCGTACTGGCGCTGGACCGGGTCGTACCGTCCGACCTCTCCATCCCGATCGACACCTTCGGCGGGCTACGGCTGCCGGACGGCCGCGAGCCCTACCGGGTGCGGGTGTGCTCGCCGGCGGAGGAGGTGAGCGCGGGCGCGTTCACCGTGCGGGCGCCCTACGGCCTGGACGCGCTCGCCGAGGCCGACACCATCGTCCTGCCGGGCGTGGCGGACCCCACCGCCCCGCTGCCGCCCGAGGTGGCGGGGGCGCTGCGCGCGGCGGCGGCGAACGGGACGCGTATCGCGTCGGTCTGCGTGGGCGCGTTCGTCCTGGCGGCGACGGGCCTGCTGGACGGGCTGCGCGCCACGACGCACTGGGCCGCGGCGCGGGAACTGGCGGAGCGGTACCCGGCGATCACCGTCGACCCGAACGTCCTGTACGTCGACAACGGCCAGTTCCTCACCTCGGCCGGCGCCGCCGCGGCGATGGACATGTGCCTGCACGTCATCCGCAAGGACCACGGGTCGGCGGTGGCCGCGCACGCGGCGCGGATGTGTGTGATGCCGCTGGAACGGGAGGGTGGGCAGGCCCAGTTCATCGTCCACGACCTGCCTCCGGCCCCGGCCGGCGCGACCCTGGAGCCGCTGCTGGAGTGGCTGGAGGACAACTGCGACCGGGACTTCACGGTGGACGAGATCGCGGCCAGGGCGGGGATGAGCGCGCGCACCCTCAACCGCCGCTTCCGCGAGCAGACCGGGACGACGCCGGTGCAGTGGCTGCACCGGGCGAGGGTGCGGCGCGCGCAATACCTGCTGGAGACCACGGCCCACCCGGTCGAACGCATCGCCCACCAGTCCGGCTTCGGCTCCCCCACAGCCTTCCGAGACCGCTTCCGCAGGGTGGTCGGCACCAGCCCCCAGGCATACAGGCGTGCGTTTCGGGTGGGGGTGGGGTGACGGGGGGAGTTGGGGGTAGGGCCGACGGGGGGGATGGTGGGCGTGACCAGGGAGGTGGGGGTGTTGCCGGGGCGGGTCGCTGAGGCGCGTGGTCCGTGCGGGTGGGGTGCGCTGCGCCGCGGTGTTACGGGGGCGGGTTGCTCAGGCGCGGCGGTCGGCGACGGCGGGCCTGACGGAGTGGGCCGACAGGCCGGATCTGGTGGGCCGACCGGGTTGCCGACAGGTCGTCGGTGGGATTCGGCGGACCGGCCGGGTTCGGCTGGCCCACCGGACTCGGCGGGTCGGTTGGACCTGGCGCGTCGGCCGGGCCCAGGCGTGCCTGCTCAGCCGTGGCGGTCGGCGACGGCCCAGGAAGCCAGGGCGACGGCTCCGGCGACGCCGAATACGGACGGCCAGGCGCCGATCTTCTTGGCCAGAGGGTGGGACCCGGCGAAGGCGGCGACGTACACGGCGCCGAGTGCCCCCGCGGCGACCCCGCCGGCCTCCTTCCGCCACTGCTGAGCGGCGGCGGCCCCCGCCACGGCCAGCACGGCCCCACCGAGCGGCCGCTTCCCGGTCCACCGGGCGACGCCGTACCCGCCGACGAGCCCACCCGCGGCGATCACCGCACCGGGAACCCTGACCATCCCTGCCTCCTCAAGCCGAATCCCCCGAGGCTAACCCCACCCCGAACCCCGACCCGAACCTGAGCCGAGGCTTGTCAAGCCTGGCCGGGGGTGGGGCGTCCGAAGCCGTATCGGACGGCTAGGCCGCCTCCGAGGGCTGTGACTCCGAAGCCCAGTACTGAGGGGTTGATCCAGGAGGGAACGGCTCCGCTGTTGTACGACCCTCCGTCCCCGGTGTGGCACTCGAACGCGAGGGGGACGAAGGACACGGAGTACCCGACGACTCCGCCGGCCCGCTCCCGCCACCCCTCGCTCCGGCAGGGCCGCACCGGTGCGGAATCGGTTCCGCCGTCCTCGGCGTCCAGCACGGTGAGCAGCAGGGCGAGCAACCCGAGGCAGTAGAGCACCCCGGCAACGACCCCGGCCACCACGGCAAGCCCCCGCACCAACACCCACGGCCGCCGCAATCCCCCTGAGGCCCCGGCACTCATATGTGCTCCCACAACAACTCGGCGCTCACGTCGCCCCCTTGTGTTGCGCAGACCCTACCGTTGGCCGTGCGGGTCGTGGCGCGTTAGCCGCTCGTGATGGCTGCGGCGTACGACCACACATCGGCAGGCAAAGCGTGTTGGAGGTCCCATGTGATCGCCATGGGCTTGCTGCCCGTGTGGGTCGCATAGGTTGCTGGGCCCAGCAGCATCCAAGGCTCGGACTTACCGATACTGCTGCGCTTGTAGCGGCGCAGGAACAGCAGTACGTGGCTGCCTTGCTGAGCGTGCTGCTGGTAGCGCAACCCCGTGGGGGAGCCCGCAGGAGTGGTGCTCTGCGACTCCCAGTGGAATTGGGTGGGGCTGATCGCATAGTCCCGGTAGCGGACGGTGGGTGAGAAGTCCCGCTCGTTCTTCTCCAGCGTGATGAGCAACGCGTCGGTCTTCAGGTCCTCCACCCAGCGCACACCTTGACCGAAGTCCCGCGGCATCTGCCCGCCGAGCTGCGCTACCCCGAGGGCGGCAAGAATCTCCGAGCGGTTGTACGCGCTGTGCACCTTCAACGGGACGTGACCGAGGGGCCCTTCCAGGGAGAGGGGGAAGTGATCGGCTTTGTCGAGCACGTAGGACAGAACCTGCCGGAGTTCGTCGCGTACGGCCGTCCGCGTGCGCAGTGACGCGAGGCCCTGGCCGTAACTGGTGAAGCCACCTGCGTTGTCCCAAAGGTTGAAGAAGAGCATACGGGCGTAAGACTGATCCGCCGGGGACAGTTCGGCGTAGTCCGGTGCGTCGTCTTCCAGCAGCCGAAGGTACGCCTGGGCCCGTGCTGGATCGTCGACGTGTAGGAAGGCGTGGACGCGCTTGAGGAGGTCCGCTTCACCCTCGGGTGCCTCCTCCGCGAGGAAACCGGCCTTGCGGAGCACTTTGGTCCAGGAGTTGTCGCTCTTGTAGAGCTCGGTGATCTCCCGGCGGCTTTCGTGCAGGTAGGTGGCCAGGGCGGGGGCCTTGTAGACCCGGGCTTCCTTCGCCAGTGTGGTGATCGTGGCCTTGAGCTGTGTGCGGATGTTGTCCAGGACGAGGTCCTTGGACTTGCCTTCCAGGATGATCTGGCAGCCCGACGGCAGTTGGGGGAAGTCCCGCTCGATGGTGTCAACAAGGCGGTTGCGGGACAGGTTGGTCAGGGCCCGGAACTGCTCCTCGAAGCGGAACTCCGCACGGTGTTGACCAATGAAGTCGAGCACGGTGAGTACCGGCTTGTTCGGTGTACGACGCAGACCACGACCGAGTTGCTGAAGGAACACCGTCGCGCTGTTGGTCGGTCGCAGCAACAGCAAGGTGTCCACGTCGGGGATGTCCAGGCCCTCGTTGAACAGATCGACCGAGAAGATGACCTGGATCCGGCCGGCCTTGAGGTCCCCGAGTGTGCGCTCGCGCACAGCAGCAGGCGAGTCACTGTCGAGCGCCTCAGCCTGGAACCCCGCCTCTCGGAAGCACCGCGCCATGAAGTGCGCGTGTGCCTTGGTGACACAGAAACCGAGGGCACGCATCGCCGCCGGGTGGGAGATCTTGTCCTTGATCTGCTTGATGACGATGCGGGCCCGTGCGTGGTCACCGGTGTAGAGATTGCTCAGCTGGTTCCGGTCGTACGTCCCTGACTGCCAGCCGAGGTTGCTGAGATCAGTGCCGTCCGGGAGTCCGAAATAGTGGAAGGGGCAGAGCAGGTCGTTCTCAAGTGCCTCCCACAGTCGAAGTTCGGCGGCAATACGGCCGTCAAAGAATTCGTCCTGGACATTGTGGCCGTCCATGCGTTCGGGAGTTGCGGTGAGCCCCAGGAGCTCGGTGGGCTGGAAGTGTGCGATGACCCGTCGGTAGGTGTCCGCGGTGGCATGGTGGAACTCATCAATGACGATGACGTCGAACTGTTGCGGATCCAGCTGCTCAAGCCGCTGGAGGTTGAGGGACTGGACGCTGGCGAAGACGTGTTTCCAGGCCCTCGGTTCCTCGCCGCTGTGCAGGAGCTCGCCGAACGATGCGTCGTCTAGTACTTCACGGTAGGTCCTCAAAGACTGCTTCAAGATCTCCTTGCGGTGTGCGATGAACAGCAGCCGAGGTGTTGTCCCGCCGGGTTGATCACGCTGACTGCGCCGATCGCGGAGGTCCCGATAGTCCAGTGCGGCCATCACGGTTTTGCCGGTGCCCGTCGCGGCGACCAGCAGATTGTGATGGTGGCCGCGGATTTCCCGTTCAACGCGGAGACGTTCCAGCATGTCCTTCTGGTGCGGCAGGGCATGCACCGCAAGACCAGAGAGACTGATCTTGAGATCGCCCACCGGACCGCTGCCGCCCGCTTGAGCGAGCGCGTCCGTCAGACGCTGGCCATCGCGGTCAGGATCGTATGTCTCGAAGGCAGCATCAGCCCAGTAAGCGTCAAAGGTGGCCTCGAACTTGTCGAGGACGCGCGGAGTGGCGACCGATGACAGTCGTACGTTCCACTCCAGACCGTCAAGAAGCGCGGCTTTCGACAGGTTGGAGCTCCCGACGTAGGCCGTGTCGAAGCCGGTGTTGCGACGAAACAGCCACGCCTTGGCGTGGAGACGGGTGGATCTGGTCTCGTAGTTGACCTTTACCTCGGCACCGAACTCGCGAACCAGACGGTCCAAGGCGTGCCGATCGGTGGCGCCGATGTAGGTGGTGGTGATGACCCGGAGGGGAGCGCCACGGTCCTTTGCAGCGCGGAGCGAGTCCTCAAGGACCCTGATGCCATACCACTTCACAAAGGCGCACAACAGATCGATGCGGTCGGCCGTGGCCAGCTCGGCCCGCAACTCGGCGCCCAGACTGGGGTCATCGGGGGCGTTGGTGATCAGTGCTGCCTCGGACAGGGGAGTGAGCGGCCTGATCGCATAGACGCCGGGTGCTTCCTGCTCGGCGAGTGCCAGGAGTTGCCGGGGGCCGTCGGCAATCGTCGTCGTAGCCTCATCACCCTCAGGGTCGGGCACAGCGCTGACGAGTGCCTTCAGGACCTGATTGGCTACGGCCACCCGTTTGTCCTGGGGCAACTGGCTCAGCCGCTGCCCGACGACCTCACCGATGTGGCGGGCCAGGACGTGCGGTGATGATTCGGGGCTGACCTCACTGTGGATGGGCTTCCAGCCGGCCGCGCCCAGACGTTCGAGTTGGGTGTGAAGCCCCTCGGTGATCAGCTCCTCGTACAGCCCAGCCACCGGCTGAGTCGGATCCCCGGACTGATCCACGCTGGCCCCCTTGATCGTTCGTAGCGCCATGACCAGTTCTAACAGGAAGCACTGACAGCGGAGGGCAGAGCGCGAACAGGTCACACACGGGTGTTGATCAGTCAGCCCGCGAAACCCGAGTGACACAAGTGATCGAACTGCGTCACCATGGTGCGATGGCAGAGCGAGTAATCGGTCACATTGACGGTGTTGTCCCCGGGGAGGTCTTCGAGGGGCGTGCGGAAGTGAAGGCCCGCCACCTCCACGCCGACCTCAGGCGGGGTATCTCTCGGCTGAAGGACGCGGACGGGGTTTATGTGGCCGACGCCATCGTGCTCAACGGCGGCTACGTGGACGACGACGACCGCTGGTCCACGATCCAGTACACGGGTGCTTCCCCCGACGAGGAGAAGGGGGACGGAGGAACTCTCCTGAAGAGTCAGTCCTGGGAATACCGCGACAATGCGGCGCTGAAGCTCAGCTTTGAGCGCGGCTATCACATTCGCATCATCCGGGGACCGGGTGGTGACCCGCGATACTCGCTCGCCAAGAGGTACCGGTACGACGGTCTCTATAAGATCGTGGCGATTAGCGACGCAATCTCGAAGTCGCCGCCAACACCGGATGGTTCGCCGATTCAGATTTGCCAGTTCGACTTGGAGCGGCTGCCCGGACCCGAGCAGGAGTTGACCCAGGCCGAGCTCAAGATCGCAGAGGTCTTGGAGCACGAGGAGAAGTTCCCCACGACCCGCACCACTCGCATCCAGCGCATCGTGCGTGACACCGCAGCAGCACGGCGGATCAAGGAGCTGTACGACCACGAGTGCCAGATGTGCGGCACGCGTCTGGTCGGCCCGGACGGGAGGCCGTACAGCCAAGGCGCCCACATCAAGCCGCTGGGTGCACCGCACGGTGGCCCAGACGTTGAGCGCAACATCCTGTGCCTGTGCCCCAATTGCCATGTCATGTTGGACATGGGGGCGGTGGTGATCGAGGACGACTGGTCGATTGTGGTGCGGGCTGCGCTCTTTGGTGGCCGGCTGCGCGATCACCTCAAGGTGCACAGAAGTCACAAGGTGTACCCGGGCTACGTGCAGGACCATCGGCGGTACTGGGACGCTCGGGGCTAACCGAACGTCGGATAGCCCCGAGACCGGATTCTGTTGTCCTAGACCGGTGCCCCTCCGTGGCACCCCTCATACCCCCGCTCAGACCCGCACCAGCACCCCGCCCCCCGCTGTGGCGGCCACGTCTCCGCGCGGCCTCGGGCTGCCAGGGTCGTGGCGTACTGGGGGAGGAGTGTGGTGTCCGTCGGGGGTGTGGCCTCCGAGGCGGCGAAGGCCTCGTAGGACGGGACCGTCGCCGTGACGATGCCGAGGTTCGGGGTGCCGGAGGCGGCGAGTTCGCGCAGGGCCGACTCTATGGTCGTGAGGTGTTCCTCGTGGGAGGGGTACTCCGCCGACAGGGACGGGTACGACGACACCAGCTCCGCCAGCTCCGTCGTCGGCCAGTGCAGGACCGCCACCGGGAACGGGCGGGACAACGCCTCGCGGTAGGCGCCGAGTTCGGCGTGCAGGCGGGAGATCTCCGCCTCCAGCTCCGCCGGGTTGTCCGAGCCGAGGGACCACACCCGCTTGGGGTCGTGCAGCTCGTCCAGGGAGACCGAGGACGAGTGGAGGGTGTCCGCCAGGGTGTCCCACTCGTCGTGCGCCGCGCCCAGCATCCGCCGCACCCGGTGGCGGCCGAAGAGCAACGGGCGGGTGTTGTACGGGGGTTCGGGTACGTCCGTCAGCAGCAGCGTCGCGCCCTGCGTGAACGTGTCCTGCGCCGCCTCCAGTTCGTCGTGGGACTCCAGGGCCTCGGCGACGATCACCCAGGGGGCCGGGTCGCCGGGCGCGGAGGCGCGGACTCCGTCGATGATCGCGCGGGCCTCGGCCTCGTGGCCGTACTCCCAGAGGTTGGACGCCTTCAGCGCGCGTACCAGATGGGGGTGGTCCAGGGTGTCCTGGGCGGAGAGCAGACGGTCGTAGAGCGCGGTCGCGGCGGGGCGGTCGCCGGAGAGCTCCAGATGGGCCGCGGCCTGGAGGAGCAGGGCCTCGGCGTCCTCGGGATACAGGCCGGCGGTCCGCTCCAGGCGTGCCGCTTCGGCGGTGTGGTCGACGTTCTCGGCAGGCGTGTCGGGGCGCATGGGGGACACCGTACTGCCGGCCGCCCACAAAGGTGAGGGATGCCCCGGACGGCCGCCCGGCCACACCCTCCTGAGCCCGGCTCCCCGTCCTTCTGAGCCTGGCTCCCCGCCGCCTAAGCCTGGCTCCCCGCCCGCCGGGAAGCCACCGTCACCGCCGTCGCCCCCACGGCCGCCAGCGCCGCGGACAGGACCATCACCACGTTCGCGCCCCCGGCCAGACCTCCGGAGGACGACGTGGCGAGGGCTATCGTCAGCGCCACCCCCGCGCACGAGCCGATGTAGCGGAACGTCTGCTGGGCGCCGGAGCCCATCGCGGCGCGGGCCGGCGGGACGGACTCGACCGAGAGCAGGGGCAGCGCCGCGTTGAGCAGCCCGCTGCCGACGCCGCCGACGACCAGGCCCGGCATCAGCCGCGCCCAGGAGCCGGCGCCGAACGCGCCGAGCATCGTCAGCACACCCACCGCGTGCAGCAGGAAGCCGACGGCCAGTTGCAGCCGCGGACTGACCCGCCCGGCCAGCCGCTTGGCCTGGAGCGCCACCACGAACGCCAGCCCGGACCACAGCAGGGTCAGCCAGGCCGTGTTCATGGCGGACAGCCCGAGCGACTTCTGGAGCAGGGTCGGCAGCACGCTGAAGAACCCGATCACCGCGAACCCGGTGAACAGACCGCCCGCCGAGGACGCCAGGAAACCGGGGCTGCGGAACAGGGACAGGTCGATCATCGGGGTCGCGGTGCGCCGCTCCAGCAGTACGAACCCGGTGAGCAGCACCACCGCGGCCAGCAGCAACAGCCCCACCGGCGTCCGCAGCCATCCGTCGCGCCCCAGGGTGAGTGCGGCGACCAGGGCGACCAGCGCGAGTCCGAACGTCAGCGCCCCGGCGACGTCCGGACGGCCGCCCCTGGGCGAACGGGACTCCGAGAGCGCGCGGAAGCCCAGCACGGCGAGGACGAGGGCCGCCGCGCCGAGGACGCCGTACCCCGCCCGCCAGTCGGGCATCGCCCCGGCGACCAGGGGGCCGACCGCGATGCCGCCGCTGACGGACGCGCCCCAGACACCGGTGGCGTGCAGCCGTCCGCGCGGGTCGGGGAAGGCGGTCACCAGCAGGCCCAGGCTGCTCGCGAGGATCGCCGCGCTCGCGGCGCCCTGGGCGACACGGGCCAGGGTGAAGGCCCAGGTCGACGTGGTCACGCCGCCGAGCACGGTGGTGAGGCCGAGGGCCAGGGTGCCGGCCAGGAAGACACGGCGGCGCCCGTAGTCGTCGGCCAGGCTGCCGGCCACCAGGAGCAGCGCGGCGAGTCCGAGTGGGGTGCCGTTGATGAGCCACGCCTGCGCGGACAGCGGGGTGTGCAGGGCGGCCGCCGTGTCGGGGAGCGTGACCAGCGGGGCCGTGTACGTCATGAGGGCCACCGCCGTCGCGGCGCTGGTCAGGGCGAGGGTGGCCCGGGGGCGCGGGGGTGCCTCGGCGGTGGCCTCGGGGAGCCGCCGGGGAGCGTTCCCCGAGGCCACGGCCCCGCCCCGCACCTCGCCCGCCGTTCCGCCCCGTACCTCGCCCGCCGTTCCGGTCCGGACGTCGCCCGCCGCTCCGTCCCGGACGTCGCCCGCCGCTTCGTTCATCCCCTCGTTCACCGTTCCGTTCCGCACCTCGTCCGCCTGGAGAGTTCTTTCATTGAACCTACTCATGGGGGTACCCTAACATCGTCGGTTCAACGAATGAACCCACATCTGGGGAAGCGTCCAGAAGGCGCAGGAGGCGGAGGCCATGGCACTGGGCAGGGACTACGCGACGCAGCAGTGCTCGATCGCCAGCGCGCTGGAGGTGGTGGGCGAGCGGTGGACGATCCTCGTCATCCGCGACGCGTTCTACGGCGTCCGCCGCTACAACGACTTCCTCGCCCACCTCGGCATGCCGCGCGCCGTCCTCTCGGCCCGCCTGAGGACACTGACCGACGAGGGCATCCTGGAGAAGCGCCGCTACCAGGAGTCGCCGCCCAGGGACGAGTACGTCCTCACCGACCGCGGCGTCGCCCTGTGGCCCGTGGTGCACTCCCTCGCCGTCTGGGGCCGCGAGCAGCTCATGGACCACCGGCTGCGCCACGTGCGGCACGAGGCGTGCGGCACGGAACTCGGCCCCTACGGCCAGTGCCCGGAGTGCGGAACCGTCCCGGCGGTCACGGACGTTGTCATCACACCGGGTGCCGGACTCGACCGCGATCCGGCCGACCCGGTCAGCAGGGCGCTGCTGCGGCCGAAGAGGCTGCTGGAGCCCCTCGACACCGGCCACGCGCAGGGCGGGCACCGGGCACCATAGGCACGAGCGCGAGAGCGACGACACGGGCGGGAGGGGGAGAGGATGATCCGCGGGACGGGGACGATCGGCCGGCACACCGGCGCGCGGCCCCTCGTCGTCGCCGCCCTCCTGCTGTTCCTGGCGCAGCTCGCGCTCCTCGACACCGGCACGCTCACCACCGCCGTCGCCCTCGCCGCGACCGCCGCGGCCGGCTCCGCGCTCGTCGCCTGCTCCCTCGTCACCGCGCGCTGCGCCCCGGCCGTGCCGCCCACCCGCGTCCGCACGGCGATACGGGACCGGGCCCGCCGTACGGCCTTCCTGCCCCAGCGCGACCCCGACGCGCCCGGCCGCCGACGGCCCAGGGCCCCCGGCCGCGCCCTCCCGGCGACCACCGCGCAGGGCGTCCACCCCACACACACGTGACCCCGGGCCGTCCGGAGCCGCCGCGCACTGACGCGCGTCGGCCCTGAGCCGCCGCGCACGCACGCGCGCCGGCCCTGAACCGCGAGCCCCCTCACGCCCCCCGTGGACCCCGCGCGGGTCGTCATGCCGCCACGCACATCCCGTCCCGGCACGACGAGACCCACGGAGGGCTCACCCATGTCCGTTTTCGCCACCCTGGTCGAGCGACTCGCCGACCTGCTCCAACCCCTGTTCCACGCCTCCGCGGCCGCAGCCGCGATCATCCTGTTCACCGCGCTCGTACGGCTCCTGGTGCACCCGCTCTCCCGGGCCGCCGCGCGCGGACAGCGGGCCCAGGCCGCACTCAGGCCGAAGATCGCCGAACTGCGCGCGAAGCACGGCAAGGACACCGAGCGGTTCCAGAAGGCCCTCCTGGAACTGCACGCCGAGGAGAAGGTCTCCCCGCTCTCGGGCTGTCTGCCCGGCCTGCTCCAACTGCCCGCCTTCTTCCTCCTCTACCACCTCTTCTCCAGCACCTCCCTCGGCGGCGAGCCCAACTCCCTGCTCACGCACCGGCTGTTCACCGCGCCCCTCGGCGGCCGGTGGACCGACGCCCTCGCCGACGGCGGCGCGTTCGGGACGGCGGGGCTGGTGTACGCCGTGCTGTTCGCCGTCGTCGCGGCCGTCGCGAGCTTCACCTACGTCCGTACGAGGCGGACGGCCGCCGCGCAGCCGCTGCCGGCGGACGGGCAGCAACTGCCGGGACTCGCGGCGGTCGGCCGGGTCACGCCCTTCCTGTCGTTCCTCACCCTCGTCACCGTCGCCGTGGTGCCCCTCGCCGCCGCGCTCTACGTCGTCACCAGCACCACCTGGAGCGCGGTCGAACGGGCGGTGCTGTACCGCTGAGCGAAGGGGGCCGACGGAGCGCTACGGTCCAGTACGTGAACCGGGTATTGCGGACTGGACCCGGACCTTGGAGGATCAACCAGTCCTCCGATGGCTGCACACAATGGCCGCACCTATCGGCAGGCGTCGCGATCGAGGGAGAAAGTCATCATGAAGCTGCTGCGAGTCGGTACGACGGGGGCGGAGCGGCCCGCGCTGCTCGACGCCGGAGGAACCCTGCGCGACCTGTCGGGCGTCGTCGACGACATCGACGGGACCCTGCTCGCCGACGACGCCGCGCTCGCCCGGATCCGCGCCGCCGCGGAGTCCGGGGAACTGCCCGCGCTGGACGCGGAGTCGCGCGTCGGGCCGCCGCTGGCCCGCATCGGGAAGATCGTGTGCATCGGGCTGAACTACTACGACCACGCCCGTGAGACGGGCGCCGAGCCGCCCTCCGAGCCCGTGGTCTTCTTCAAGGCGCCCGACACGGTGGTGGGCCCCGAGGACACCGTGCTGGTGCCGCGCGGCTCCGCCAAGACCGACTGGGAGGTGGAGCTGGCCGTGGTCATCGGACGGACGGCCCGCTACGTCGAGTCGGCCGAGGCGGCGCTCACCCATGTCGCCGGGTACGCCGTCGCGCACGACGTGTCCGAGCGGGAGTTCCAGATCGAGCGGGGCGGGACCTGGGACAAGGGCAAGAACTGCGAGACGTTCAACCCGTTCGGGCCGTGGCTGGTGACGGCGGACGAGGTGCCCGACCCGCAGGCCCTGGGCCTCCGCCTCTGGGTCAACGGGGAGCTCAAGCAGGACGGCACGACCGCCGAGCAGATCTTCCCGGTGGGCGAGGTCGTGCGCTACGTCAGCCAGTTCATGACCCTCTACCCCGGGGACGTCATCAACACGGGCACGCCGGCCGGTGTCGCGCTGGGGCAGCCCGAGCCCAAGCCGTATCTGAGGGCCGGGGACGTCGTCGAGCTGGAGATCGACGGGCTCGGGCGGCAGCGGCAGGAGTTCAAGGACGCGTGAGTTTTTCGGCGGGGCGCCTGAGGGGCGGGGGGTGCGTTGCGTCGGCGAGTGCGGGCTCGTCGTGGCTTGTCGCGCAGTTCCCCGCGCCCCTTCGGGGCGCTGCTGCTCAGCTCAGTAGTGATGCCAGGTTGCGCCATGCCTGGCGCTGGAGGGTGTCCCTCGGGGTGCCGTCCACGATCTGGATGGCCACGTGGTCGGCGCCCGCCTCGTGGAAGGCGTTGATCCGGGTGCGGATGCGGTCCTCGTCGCCCCATGCGTACAGCGCGTCGATCAGCCGGTCGCTGCCGCCGCCGGACAGGTCGTCCTCCGTGAAGCCGAGGCGCAGGAAGTTGTTCGTGTAGTTCGGCAGCGTGAGGTACATCGCCAGGGCCTCCCGGGCCAGGGTGCGGGCGCGGCCCGGGTCGGTCTCCGGCACGACCTTGAACTCCGGTGCCAGCAGCGCCGATTCACCCAGGATCTCGCGGGCCTGCGCGGTGTGCTCCGGCGTCACCAGATACGGCACGACGCCCGCCGCCCGCTCCCGGGACAGCTCCAGGCTGCGCGGACCGAGCGCCGCCACGACCCGCCGGCCGACCGGCACCCCGCCCTTGTCGAGGCCGTCGAGGTAGGCGACCAGCGCCGAGTACGGACGCCGGTAGCCGGGGGCGAGCGGCGCGTGGCTCACCCCGAGGCCCAGCAGGAAGCGGCCGGGGTGCGCCGCCTCGACGTCGGCGAAGGCGGCGGCACTGGTCTCGGCGTCGTGGTCCCAGATGCTCTGGATGCTCGTGCCGACCACGAGCCGTGAGGTGCCTTCGAGCAGGGGCAGCGCGTTCCGGGGGGCGCTGCTGCCGCCGAGCCAGGCGGCGCCGAACCCGAGTTCCTCCAGTTCGGCGGCCGCCTCCGTGATCTCACCGCGCAGGTCCGGGTCCTCCGAGCGGAGCGCGACGCTCCAGACGCCGTACCGGCCGACCTGCTCCTTGACCTTCCGCGGGGCGGTTGTCGTGTCGCTCATCGATGGGTTCCCTCCGGGCGGGTGCCGTTCCAAGATCGCTGTCTGGTACGACAGTTCCAACCGGAGGGGGCGCCGGGATAGTCCCCGCGCCGTTCACGCGTCCAGGAAACTCTCCAGGGCCTCCACGACCAGCCGGTGGTCCTGGAGCTGGGGCAGCCCGGAGACGGTGACCGAGCCGATCACGCCCGCGCCGTCGACGTGGATCGGGAACGAGCCGCCGTGCGCCGCGTACACGTCGGGGTCGAGCCGCGAGGACTCCTCGAACGTGGTGCCCTTGGCCCGGAAACGGCTGCCGACCAGGTACGACGAGACGCCGTAGCGTTCCACCACCCGGCGTTTGCGGGCGATCCAGGCGTCGTTGTCCGGGGTGGAGCCCGGCAGGGCCGCGTGGAAGAGCTGCTGGCCGGCGCGGTGGATGTCGACGGCCACGGGCGCCTGGCGCTCGCGCGCCAGCTCCACGAGCAGCGAGCCGAGGGCCCACGCGTCCTCGTACGTGAACCGCGGCAGGACCAACCGGCGCTCCTGCGCCTCCAGTTCCTCGACGGTCGGGGTGATCTCAGGGGCCTGCTTCGGGGTGATCCGCGGGTGCTGCATCAGAGGGCCACCGCCACTCCGTCACGGGCGGACCGGCGGGCCGCCTCCAGGACGTCCAGCGCGTCCGCCGCCTCCAGGGCGGTCACCGGGTTGGGGCCCTCACCCCTGAGGGCGCGGGCCACGGCCGCGTAGAACGCCGGGTAGTCGCCGGGCAGGGTCGGTACGGGGGTGCCGCCGCCGGTGAGCGGGGACTCCCCGGCGCCGACGCGGCCCCACAGCTCCTCGGGCTCGGTGCCCCAGCCGGAGCCGGGCCGGCCGCCCTCGCGCAGCGCCGCCTCCTGCGGGTCCAGGCCGTGCTTCACATAGCCCGCGCGCGAGCCCAGGACGCGGAAGCGCGGGCCGAGCTGGGCGGCCGTCGAGGAGACGTGGAGGTGGGAGCGGACACCGTTCTCGTGGGTGAGCGCGAAGAACGTGTCGTCGTCGGCCGCGGCGCCGGACCGGCGGACGACGGACTCGGCGTACACCTGGGTCACGGGGCCGAAGAGGACCAGGGCCTGGTCGACGACGTGGCTGCCGAGGTCGTACAGCAGACCTCCGATCTCTGCCGGGTCGCCGGACTCGCGCCAGCCGCCCTTGAGCTGTGGGCGCCAGCGCTCGAAGCGGGACTCGAAGCGCCACACGTCGCCCAGCGCGCCGTCCGCGATCAGCTTGCGCAGGGTGAGGAAGTCGTTGTCCCAGCGGCGGTTCTGGAAGACCGACAGCAGCAGCCCGCGCTCGTCGGCGAGGGCCGCCAGCTTCCGCGCCTCGGCGGCCGTGCCGGCGATCGGCTTGTCGACCACCACCGGCAGGCCCGCCTCCAGCGCGGCCGTCGCCAGCGGGACGTGCGTCCTGTTCGGGGACGCGATGACGACGAGGTCCAGCTCGCCGGCGCGGTCGAGCAGCTCGTCCGGCCCGGCGGCCAGGGAGACGTCCGGGAACTCGGCGCGGGCCTGTTCCCGCCGCTCGGGGGCGGACGTGACGACCGTGTCGAGGGTCAGGCCCTCGGTCGCGGCGATCAGCGGGGCGTGGAACACGGAACCCGCGAGGCCGTAGCCGATCAGGCCCGTGCGGAGGGGTGTGCCAGTGGTACCAGTTGTCATGCGTCCCACTTTCGCAACGCTGTTGCCAAAGTGCAAGCGTCGGGGAGAATGGCGGGGTGAACAGCGTGGGTACGCAGGGCCGGGACGGGGTGCCGGGCACCAGGGGAGCGGCGGCGGGGCCGGGCGGGGCGAACCTGCTCGCGCTGCGCAGCCACAACACAGCGCTCGTGCTGGACCTGCTGCGCACCGCAGGGACCGAGGGGATCAGCAGGCTCGAACTCGCCGAGCGCACCGGGCTCACCCCGCAGGCCGTCAGCAAGATCACCGCCCGGCTGCGGGAGGAGGGGCTGGCGGCGGAGGCCGGGCGGCGGGCGTCGACCGGGGGCAAGCCGCGGACCGTGCTGCGGCTGGTGCCGGAGGCCGCGCACGCGGTGGGCGTCCATCTGGACCGGGACGAACTGCGGGCCGTGCTGGTCGACCTCGACGGGGCGGTGGTCGCCGAGGGGCGCGCCGACGTGGGGCTCGGGGCGGGGGCGGAGGCGGTCGTCGAGGGGGCGGCCCGGCAGGTGGAGGCGCTGCTGCCCGGGGCGCGCGGGGCGCTGCTCGGGGTGGGAGTGGCGCTGCCCGGACCGCTGGACCACGCGCGCGGGGTGCTGCGCCGGGTGACCGGGTTCCCCGAGTGGGAGGGGTTCCCCCTGCGGGACGCCCTCGCGGGGCGGCTGGGGGTGCCCGTGGTGGTGGACAAGGACACCAACGCTGCGGCGTTCGGGCTGGCCGTGGGCGGCGAGGACGTCTCGTTCGCGTATCTGCACCTCGGCACCGGGCTCGGTGCGGGGCTGGTGATCGGGGGGCGGGTGCACCGGGGGGCGCGGACCGGGGCGGGGGAGTTCGGGCACCAGGTGATCCAGCTGGACGGGCCGGTGTGCGAGTGCGGGAACCGGGGGTGCGTCGAGGCGCTGTGCCTCGGCGCGGTGGAGCGCGGGGACGTGCGGGAGGCGGCGCGGGTGCTTGGGGCGGGGGCCGCGAACCTGGTGGGGTTGCTGGACATCGATCTGGTGCTGCTCGGCGGGCGGACGATCGCCGCGGCGCCGGGGGAGTTCCTGGCGGGGGTCGGAGCGGTGCTGGGGGAGCGGGCCGAGCGGGAGCGCGGCGGGAGCGGGGACGCCGTGCCGGTGGGGATCGCCTTCGGCGGGGAGCGGGGGGTCGCGGTGGGGGCGGCGCAGTTGGTCGTGGGGCCGGTGTTCGGACGCGGGGAGGTGCGGCTGCCCGTGGCGGCGGGGCGGGGCTGATCGGGGGTTTTTGGGATCCGGCGCGGAGATTTGCCGGGAGGGTGGGTGTCCCGCCTGGATGGTTATGGCGGTATGAGAGGTTTTTCTGCCTTATTGGCTTCATCGGCTTCGTTGTCTCTCTCGTTGCCCCTCGCGCTCGCCGGGACCGCCCACGCCGCCGGCTCTCCCAGCTGCGCCGCGGAGGGCGACCTGGAGTTCCCGCTGACCGCCCGGATCCGGGGCGGACCGGAGTCGTACGTGGCCGGGGGCGGGTTCCGCACGTGGTTCGTCGACCTCAGGAACACCACCGACCGCTCCTGCGCCGACGTGCACCCGGTGGTCGTCCTCGTGGACGCGGAGCGGTCCCTCACCCCGGCCCAGGCCCGACTGGAGTTCTACGACGGCTCCCAACCGCGTTCCGTCGGCTTCGAGACCACCGACGAGCACGAACTCGTCGGTGTGTTCGAGGCGGACGGGTTCGACGGGTTCACGGTGGCGCCCGGCGGGACGGTCAGCGTGCGGATCAGGCTGGCGGTCACCTCCGACGCCGTGCCCAACGACGTCACCGCCGGCGCGGCCGTCGTCCAGCGGCACGAGGACGGCGAGGACGGCGACTGGGTCGGGCAGTCGAACGACTACCGGTTCCGGGTGGAGGGGCCCGACGGGGAACGGCGCGAGGAGGAGCCCGGTGAGGAGCCGGACGGGACGACGGACGAGGAGACGGCCGGCGGGACGGACCGGGAGACGCAAGGGGAAGCACAAGGGGAAGCACAAGGGGAAACAGAAGGAGAAAGGGAAGGGGGGACGGGCGAGGGCGACGGCACGGGCCGTACGTCCCCGGACGACGGCGGCGGTCCCGCCTCCCGGGCGCCGGCCGACGGCAGCGGCACCGGACCGCCCGCCTCGGCCCCCTCGGGGACCGGCCCACCGACGGCCACCACCGCCCCCGACGCCACCACCGCGTCCGAACTTCCCTACGCCGCCGGGGCCGCGGAGCCGGGTGACGGCGCCGACGAACTCGCGAGCACCGGTTCCGGCGTCGTGTACACCGCCGCGGCCGTCGCCGTGCTCGCCGTCGGCGGCGGCGCGTACACGGTGGCCCGCAGACGACGCTGAACCCTGCCGGGCGGCGCCGGCCACGTCCTCGACCGGGTGGCCCCGTGGCCCGGTGGCCGAACTCCCCTCGCTGGTCAGGGGGTTCGGGAGGGGCGCGGACCGGCGCGCGCGGGGGCGCCCGTCCGCGCCGTGAACGCGGCGTTCCCCAAGATCGGACCTGTGTCTAGGCTGGGGCCGACGCAGCAGCGCGTACGGCAGGAGACGGCAGATGTCAGATCGCAAGCCCATCGATTCGTGGCTCACCGACATGGACGGTGTGCTCATCCACGAGGGCGTTCCCATCCCCGGCGCCGACGCCTTCCTCAAGAAGCTGCGCGAGTCGGGCCGGCCCTTCCTGGTGCTCACCAACAACTCGATGTACACCCCGCGCGACCTGCACGCACGGCTGCACCGGATGGGCCTGGAGGTGCCGGTCGAGAACATCTGGACCTCGGCGCTTGCCACCGCCAAGTTCCTGGACGACCAGCGGCCCGGCGGCAGCGCCTATGTGATCGGCGAGGCGGGCCTGACCACCGCGCTGCACGACATCGGGTACATCCTCACCGACCAGGACCCCGACTACGTGGTCCTCGGTGAGACCCGCACCTACTCCTTCGAGGCCATGACCAAGGCCGTACGGCTGATCCAGGGCGGCGCCCGCTTCATCGCCACCAACCCGGACGAGACCGGCCCCTCCACCGAGGGCCCGTTGCCCGCCACCGGTGCCGTCGCCGCCCTGATCACCAAGGCCACCGGCAAGAGCCCGTACTTCGCGGGCAAGCCCAACCCGCTCATGATGCGCACGGGCCTGAACGCCATAGGCGCGCACTCCGAGAGCAGCGCGATGATCGGCGACCGCATGGACACCGACGTGCTGGCCGGCATGGAGGCGGGGATGCAGACCTTCCTCGTGCTCACCGGACTGACCCGGCCCGAGCAGGTCGAGGACTTCCCGTTCCGGCCGTCCAGGATCGTCGACTCGATCGCCGACCTCGTCGAGCGGATCTGACCCGGCGGATCCGGCCGGTCGGGACGATCACGGCTGAAACCCGTCGCCACCCGATCGGAGCAGTGACCGGCCCTCCGAGGATGCGGCGGCGGACCCGGCGCGGGAGCCTCCAGATGTCTGGAGGTTCACGATGGGCTCACTACGCCTCACTCTCTGCACGGGAATCCTGGTCGTCGGCGCGTTCGTCCCGACCGCGCACGCGGCCGACGGAGACGGCGTCCGGCTGACCCCGTCGTCCCCCGCCCCCGACAGCGACGTCGCCCTGCGTGTCAGCGGCTGCGCCTCGGGGACGGGGACGGCGGTCTCCGACGCCTTCGCCCGCGACACCGCCCTCGCGGGCACGGGCGGCACGCTCCGCGGCGAGGGCCGGATCGGGCCCCTGGTCCCGCCGGGTTCCTACGACGTCGTCGTCACCTGCGGCGACACCCGGCTCATCCGCACGGTGACGATCGCCGGCACCGAGCAGGCGGTCAGCTCCCTGGGAGAACAGGTCGCCCCGGTGCCCGCGGGCGGCGGCGGCATGGCGGCGCACTTCGCGTCCGTCGACCTGGGCTCCGACGGGCCGGGTGCCGCGCACGCGGTCACCGGGCTCGTCCTGGCCGGTCTCGCCGCGCTCGCCGTGGGGCTGCTGCCCCGGGCCCGCCGCGGCCGTGGCCGCCGCTGACCGCACCGGCACCTGGCCCGGTCGACGACCCGCTCCCCCAGCGGCCGCCGACCGGGCTGGTCCTCGACCGCGCGCGCCCGGGCTGCGGGAGTAACCCGGCGACCGGCGCGGGAGGCTTGGAGGCACGGTGGGTGAACACATCGGCCGGGGGCTGGGGCCGTCAGGGAGACTCTAGTGCCCCGGCA
Organism: Streptomyces sp. NPDC026672; assembly: GCF_040638185.1. Lineage (NCBI taxonomy): Bacteria > Bacillati > Actinomycetota > Actinomycetes > Kitasatosporales > Streptomycetaceae > Streptomyces > Streptomyces sp. NPDC026672. The sequence goes on along the minus strand of NZ_JBEZXS010000057.1, from coordinate 8,787 downwards.
GGCGACGTTCGCCCGGGCAGACGTCGCCCGCCGGGGCACTGGAACGTGAGGGGCGCCCGGTTCCAGAGGTGGTGGACGTCGGGTTCCCGACCGCTCGCACTCCGTCATCACCGCAGGTCATCCGCTTCAGTTCGCGGGTCCGCCTGCCCCGCCCCGCAACTCCGTGTCGTCCAGGGTGCGTTCGAGGACGGCCCGTGCGACCAGGTCGACCGGCGTCCGGTGCCGGCGCGCGTACCGCCGCAGCACCCCGAACGCCTCGTCCGCGCCGACGCCCCAGCGCTCCGCGAGCATGCCCTTGGCCTGCTCGATCCGCACCCTGCTGGACAGCGCCTGCTGCAACTGCCCGGCCAGCGCGCGGTGTTGGTCGAACGCGCGCTGATTGTGCAGCCCGAGGGCCGCCGCGTCCGCGAGGACCTGCGCCAGCCGCAGCTCCGTCTCACCCGCCCAGACCGCCCAGACCGCCCCGCCCGCCCCGCCGTGACCGCCGTCGCCGCGGTGGCTGTCGCTGTGGTCGCCGTCGCCGTCGTCGTGGTCGTCGTCGTCCGGCGCGAACACGTTGAGCGCGCCGAGCAGGGTCTCGTGCCGGCGCAGCGGGACCGCGTACGTCACCGCGACGCCATGGGCCAGTGCCCGCGCGGTGAACTCCGGCCAGCGGGCGGTCTCGTGGGCCGCGCGGACCGACACAGGCGGCACCGGACGGCCGGAGCCGCAACTGTCCGCGCACGGCCCGCCGTGGCGCTGCGCCGCCAGCAGGTCGAGCGCGACCGCCTCCCGGCGGCTGCTCCCGGCCGGCGTCACCGTCCGCCCACCGCCGACCAGCATGACCCCGGCCGCCCGCGCGGACAGCAACTCCACGCAGTGGTCCGCGAGACGCTGGAGGTGGCGCCCGGTGTCGAAGCCCTCGGTGAGGGTGTCCGCGGCCTCCACCAGGGCCGCCGCCAGCCGTGTCTCCCGCTCGGTGTGGTGCATGACCGCGCACTCCCCCTTGCCGTCCGCCGCCGCGTCGAGGCTTCCGTACGCGCCCCTTTCCCCTCACGCGCCACGCCGTAACGACCCGTCGGCGAGGCCCGCCGGACCGGGGTGGGCGGCCCGGCGGATGTGCCACGATGACCCCTCGGACGAGTGCCCGCACCGGGGGAGGGCACGGGTGCTTCCAGGGGGGAGTCGCATGGACGTCGGCAGGGGTTCCCTGTCCTCGGCACGGGTGCGGGCGTCCGCCGCCGCGCTGGGGGCCGCACTGCTGGTCGCCGGCTGCTCGGCGGCCGACGACCGGGACCGGACGGGCGCAGGGATCGCCCAACGGCCCAAGGACACCGACCCGTTCTGGGTGAACCCGGACGGCAGCGCGGCCCGGCAGGTCGCCGCGTACGAGGAGGACGGCGCCGACGCGGACGCCGACCGCGTGCGGAGGATCGCCGAACAGCCCATGGGGGAGTGGATCCGGCCGGAGGACCCCGAGCGGCAGGCGCGCGAACTCACCCGCGCCGCCGCGGAGGCGGACCGCACCCCCGTGCTCGTGCTCTACAACATTCCGCACCGCGACTGCGGACAGTACTCGCGCGGCGGAGCCGCCGACGGCGCCGCCTACCGGGCCTGGATCGACGGCGTCGCCCGCGGCATCGGCGACCGCCCGGCCACCGTCGTCCTGGAACCGGACGCCGTGCCGCACCTGGTGGACGGCTGCGCTCCGGAGGAGGTCCACGAGGAGCGCTACGACCTCGTCGAGGGCGCCGTCACCACGCTCACGTCCCTGAAGAACACGGCGGTGTACGTCGACGCGGGCAACGCCGGCTGGATCAGCCCCGACCGGATGGCCGGACCCCTGCGGCGGGCCGGCGTCGAGCGGGCGGACGGGTTCGCGGTCAACGTGTCCAACTTCCACTCCACCGAGCGGTCCCTCGCGTACGGCAGGGAACTCTCGGCGAAGGTGGGCGGCAAGCACTTCGTCGTGGACACCGGCCGCAACGGCAACGGCCCCTACACCCAGGGCGATCCGGCGCAACGCTGGTGCAATCCGCCGGGCCGCGCCCTGGGCGAGCCCCCGACGACCAGGACGGCCGACCCCCTCGCCGACGCCTATCTGTGGGTCAAGCGCCCCGGCGAGTCGGACGGCGAGTGCCGGGGCGGCCCGAAGGCGGGCGAGTGGTGGCCGTCCTACGCCCTGGACCTGGCAGGGGCGTCGACTCCCCGGGGAGCGTGAGGGCGGGAGGCGCTACGGCACCCTCACCCACCGCGCCTTCGACGGCGTGCCCCGGTCGTCGGTCACGAACAGCATGTACCACCCCGACTGCACCAAGTTCCGGTTCTTCGGCACGGTCACCGTCACCTCGCCGCCCGACGTGGTGACGTCCAGGGCGACGGACCGCTGGTCGACGTCCGTGACATGGGTGGACGCGCTCGGCCGTATCAGCCGCGCCTTCCTGATCGCCGACGCGTCCCGGGACGTGAAGGTCGCGGACGCGCCCCGCGCGATCGTCGCCGGACCGCCCGACAGCGACGGCCGCGAACCCCGGTACAGATAGGGGGGCGTGTAGATCTCGACGCGCTGCTCGAACGTCCCCGGCTTGGTGTTCGCCGCGTCCGCGTACAGCGGGTCGGAGCCGAAGAACATCACCCGGCCGTCGGGCAGCAGGATCGACCCGGAGTGGTAGTTGCGCCCCACCAGCGGGTCGGCCACCCTCGTGAAGCTGTTGCCGTCGGGGTGGTAGAGGCGGGCCTGGAGGACGTCGGAGTAGCCGCGCCCCCGGTAGTCCCGCGAACCGCCCGACACGAGCACGGTGTCGTCGGGCAGGATCGAGGACTGCGGATAGCGCGTGCCCTGCTCCAGCGACGGCCCGTCCGTGAACCTCGGCTCGGCCGCCTTGAGGTCGACCAGCCGGGTGCGCCTGCTGGACGACGGGGACTCACCGACGCCGCCCCCGCCGATCACCAGGTACTTCTCGTCCTGCGCCGGTGGCAGCAGCACGGTCCCCGAGGTCTCCATCAGCTTCGCGTCGCCGAGCCCCGGCACCTTGGTGAACCTGTTGGTGGCGACGTCCCAGACGCCCGGGTCACGGCCGACGTCGTCGGGGCCGTAGCCCGCGTTGGAGCCCGAGTAGAAGACCTTCCCGTTCTGCATCAGGAACAGCGCCGGGTACGTCGGGAACTGCCGGGCCTTCGGCGTGTACGTCCACTTCCCGGTCTCCGGGTCGAAGACCTCGTTCTTGCCGGGGACCAACTGCCCGATGTCGTCCAGGCCGGAGACGCTGAGGACCCGCCCGTCGGACAGCGTCGTCAGCGTCGGGTACCAGCGGGCCTCGTTCATCGGATCGACCTTGACGTACCGCTCGGCGACCGGATCGAACTCGAACGCGTCCCGGATGCCCTGGAAGTCCTTCTTGTCGAGCGCCAGCTTCTGCGCCACGCCGTACGTGTTGCGCGCGGCGGCGCCCGACAGGCCCCGCACCCGGTAGTTGTCCTGGGTGCCCGTCTCGTACGCGCGGCCGCTCCTGCGCGCCTCCACGTAGATCCGGCCGAGCCCCGGGTCGTTGCGCAGGAAGGCGCCGGTGACCGGGTCGAAGACCTTCTTCGCGCGCGGCACGAGGACGGGGTCCTTCGACACGAACGTGCGGGCGTTCACCTTGCCGGTGAACTCGGTCCCCGCGGGCAGGGTGATCGGCTCGTCCGGGTTCTCGTTGTGCACCACCATCAGCCCGCCGGCCTTGGTGACGTCGCCCTTGAGCTTCTCGTACCGCTTGGTGCCGCCCGCGATCAGCAGGTTGCCGTCGCCGAGCTGGGTGTGCCCGGTGCAGAACAGGTCGCTCGGTGTGGGCACCTTCTTGATCGTGCCCTTCACCGGGTCCCAGAGCCGGGTGTCGAACCTCTTCGCGTCGAAGTTCGCCTGGTTGTTGCCCGATCCCGCGACGAGCAGCACCTTGCCGGTGCGCAGCAGCGCCGCGTGGATGGTGTGCTGGCGGTACTCCTCGGGGAACTCGACGATCTCCCAGCGGCCGTTCGCCGCCTTGTACTCGGGCCTGTCGATCTTGTACTCGTGGTACTTCGCGGTCCCGAAGCGGTACAGCCAGGGTCCGTTCATCCCGGCCAGCGCGACGAACACCGCGGTTCCCGTCAGCAGCCGACGCGCGCGGCGCCGTCCGGCACGGTCCTTCATTCCTGGCGTTCCCCTCGTCCACCCATGACGATGCGCATGGTCGGCTCGTCCGTGTACGGCTGCCGCGGCGGGGCGTGCGGCGTGGGCACGGCGTCCCGCGGTCCCGGTTCCGCCGCCGGGGCGGAGGCGGCCTTCCGCTCCTGGCGCAGCGTGTACCGCCAGGCGAGGACCGGTGCGGCGGTGATCAGCATGGCGAAGACCGCCCAGGTGATCATCGCGGGGTGCGCATGGCCGAGGGCGAAACCGGCGACGAGCGAGCCGCCGAAGACCAGGACGAAGAACCAGTGGATGCGGAACGTCCCGAACAGCGTGTCGGGGCTGGCCGATTCGCCCTTGGGCGTCACCACGAACCCGCTCTTGCGCCGCAACACCGCGTCCATCAGCGAACGGGCGTAGACGGGCGCCGACAGCGCGGACATCACCATGCCCGCGACCCCGCCCGACCCCTCCGGCTCGTGCGGGGAGACGTTGTGCCGCCGGTTCCAGACGTAGAGGCCGATCTGGAGGGCGGAGGCGTTGCCGTAGAGCATCAGCCACACCGTCGGGTCGATGTTCACGCCGGAGGCGCCGAGCCCCAGGAACAGCGCACAACTCAGCGCCGCCAGGATCCAGTTGAGGGCCGACATCGGATAGAAGACGATCATCAGGGTGTAGTTGAGGAGCTTGCCGGGCGGCAGCGAGAAGAAGCCCTTCCAGTACTGTTTGAGGATCGTCTCGTACGTCCCGCGCGACCAGCGCAGCTGCTGGGTGAAGAAGTCCGTCCAGGCGTTCGGGCCCTCGCCGACCGCGAGCACGTCCGGCGTGTAGACCGAGCGCCACTTGCGGCCGGTCGCCGGGTTGGTGGCCCGGTGCATCTCGAAGCCGGTGGCCATGTCCTCGGTGATCGAGTCGTACAACCCGCCGATCTGCCGGATCGCCCTGATCCGCACGGCATTGGAGGTGCCGACGAACATCGGGGCGCCGTAGCGGTTGCCGGCCCGCTGGATCAGCGCGTGGAAGAGGAACTGCTGCGACTCGGCGGCCTTGGTGACGAGGGAGTCGTAGTTGCCGTACACCTGCGGGCCGATGACGAAGCCGACGTCCGGGTCCCGGAAGTAACCGAGCATCCGCTCCAGGTAGTTGGGCAGCGGGACGTGGTCGGTGTCGACGGAGGCGAAGAAGTCGTAGCGGTCGCCGTGGGCGTCCAGCCAGGCGTTGTAGTTGCCGTGCTTGGTCTTCGCGCGGTGCGGGCCCCCGGGCTGGTTCCACCGGGCCACGCCCTTGCGGGAGAAGTGGTGGACGCCGAGGCGGGCGCAGACCTCCTTGACCGCCGGGTCGTCGCCCTCGTCGAGCAGCCACACGTGCAACTCGCCCCGGTGACGCAGCCGTACGGCCGCCTCCAGGGTCCGGGTGACCATCTCCAGGGGTTCCTTGCCCGGCACGAAGGAGGTGAGGAAGGCGACCCGGGTGCCGGTCTCGGGGACCACGGGGACCGGGTCGCGGGCGACGAGCGTGGCGTGCGCGTTGGACAGGACGTTCACGCAGCGGAAGAACTCGATCAGGCCGATCGAGACGAGCATGACGCCGTCGAGCGCCGGCAGGAAGTCGTAGGCGGGGTCGTCGCGTTCGGTCCAGTGGTCGGGCTGGAGCAGCCAGCCGAGCAGGACCAGCGACAGCAGGGGTGCGGCGCCCAGCATGAGCGCCGCGCGTATCCGGTGCGGCTCCTGGGACAGCAGCGAGCGGTACTGCACCCGGTACGGCCGGTCGGGCGCGGGCTCGGTGAGGGGGCCCGCGAGCCGGCTGTAGTGCTCGTAGTCGTACTTCGGCAGGCTCCTCCTGATCCTGCGGAACGTTCCCGTGCGGCTCAGGCGGTGCGCGGGCACCCGGAGCTGCGCGGTCTGTGACGGGTCGAATTCCGGCCGGGCACCGGTCGGCGTCGACGTCATGAATCATTCCCCCCGCACGCTTGGTCGGCGCGTGCTGTCGGTGCGTCCGCCCGGTCGGTCCCCCGAGTCCTTCACAGGCGTGTTGACAGTGGGTCGTGGTCACCACGTTCCGCACACCTTATAGACAGGGAACGGCGTCCTCCCGGTTGCGCGGGGGCTTCCTCCGCGTCATCCGGGACACTAAGTGATCACATGACGTGAAACCCGGTATTCACCGGTCATACCGTTTCATTGTGGCGTTTGCAGGGATCTCCGGGCCCGGTCGCGACGGACGGCGACAGCCGTGCGCGGATGTGGCCGAAGTGGTCCCTTATGGCCGCCTCGGCCCGTATGGAATCGCCGGAGCGCACCGCGTCCAGGATCTCCCGGTGTTGGAGACAGGTGACCCGCGGATCCTGCCGTACGTCGACGAGATCCTGCTGGACGCGGTGGAAGGCGTCCCAGAACGCCTCCAGGACCTCGCTCAGCAACGCGTTGTCCAGGCCCCGGTAGAGGGTGGCGTGAAAGGCGCGGTCGGTCTCGGCGAGACCGGTGCCGCGGGCCGCCTGGTCCTCCATGCGCTCGACGAGTTCGGTGAGTTCGGTCACATCTCGCTCGGGGAGTCGTCCGGCGAGCCGGGAGACGAGCCCCGTCTCCACCGCCTCGCGCAGTTCGAGCAGCTGCACCAGGGAGTCCTCGCCGCGGTAGTGCCCGGCGACCGTGCGGAAGGCGAGGCCCTCGACCATGGGGGCGAGGGACATCGGGCCGACGTAGGTGCCGAAGCCGTGCCGGATCTCCACGATGCCCATGGCCTGGAGCGCTTTCAGTGCCTCGCGCACGGAGTTCCGGCTGGCGCCGAGGAAGCGCATCAGCTCGGGCTCGGTCGGCAGCAGGGCCCCGGAGGGCAGTCGCCGGTCGACGATGAGCTTCTTGATCCGCTCTTGAAGGTCTCGGGCCGCCATGGCCAGAGCGTATCCGGCCAATCGGGCGGAGGACCTGCTTCCGGCCGCCAGCTTCCTGCTCAGGGCCGTGCGGAAACAGAGACGGCGAGATGGTTCGCGTTTCCGCGAACCCGCCTCGCCATCGTCATCGTGCGCCGCCAGGGACTCGAACCCCGGACCCGCTGATTAAGAGTCAGCTGCTCTAACCAACTGAGCTAGCGGCGCCTGCTGACATCGAGAACTCTACCCGACCTCCGGGGGTGCTCCCGACCGCCGGTCACCGGGGCGAGGCCCGTGCGACGGGTGCCGTACATCATTCGGACCGTCAACATGCGCGCCGCGAAGACAGTTGAGAAACTGATCAATGTGCACAGACGCGGACATTTCAACCCGGAATGTGAGGGGGATCGCATGGCGACTCCGGTGTTCGAGGAATTCGATCCGGTGAGCGACTGTGACTGCCCCGGATGTGTCCACTGGCGCCGGGTGAGCCCCCGCTCGCTGCCCGGCCGGTTCGGCGGCCACCCCGCCGCGAGCCGCGCCCTGGTCGTGGCCGCCGCCACGTCCGCCGCCCTCGGCGCGGGCCACGCGGCCCCCGCCCTCGCCGCCGCCCCGTCCGTCTCCGAGCGGCCCGGCGTCCCGGTGGACCCGGAACCCGACACCCCGCAGGGCACCAAGGCCCCGCTGCACGGCCCCGGCGGCAAGCCCGCCACCTCGGCCCCCCTGCCCACCGCCACCCGCACGGAGATCATCAACCGGGCCAAGGCCTGGATCACCGCGCAGGTGCCGTACAGCATGTCCGCCTACTGGTCCGACGGTTACCGCCAGGACTGCTCGGGCTTCGTCTCGATGGCCTGGGGGCTGCCGGGCAACGAGTGGACGGGCAGCCTCGCGCAGTTCGGCGTGAAGATCACCAAGGCGGAGCTCCAGCCCGGCGACATCCTGCTGTTCCACAACCCGGCCAACCCCTCCAACGGCTCCCACGTGGTGATCTTCGGCGGCTGGACCGACTACACGCACACCTACTACACCGCCTACGAGCAGACGCCCCCGCACACCCGCAAGCAGTCCACGCCGTACGCCTACTGGAGCCACTCCGACAAGTACGTCCCCTACCGCTACAAGGGGGTGGCGTCCGGTACGTCGGGTGCGCAGCCGGCGGCCGGCACCAAGGCGGGCCCCTTCCCGGGCGCGGGCTACTTCGGTCCGGGCGCGGACAACAAGTACGTCACCCGGCTCGGGGAGATGCTGATCGCGCGCGGCGCCGGGCCGTACTACGCCCAGGGCCCCGGCCCGCGCTGGTCGGACGCCGACCGGCGGGCGACCCAGGCGTTCCAGAAGGCCCAGGGCTGGACGGGCGCGGACGCCGACGGCCTGCCAGGACCCGGCACCTGGGACCTGCTGAGCGCCGGCCGGGGCAAGGACATCCCGTCCGGCCCGGCCGCCCCGGCCTCGCACGGCGTCCCCGGCTACCCGGGCCGCGGCATGTTCCGCCCCGGCGCGGCCAACGACTACGTCACCCGGTTGGGCAAGCAGCTGGTGAAGAAGGGGTACGGCCGCTTCTACGCCACCGGTCCGGGACCGCGCTGGGGCGAGGCGGACCGGCGGGCCGTCGAGGCGTTCCAGCGCGCCCAGGGCTGGCGCGGCGGCGCGGCCGACGGCTACCCCGGCCCCGAGACCTGGCGGCGGCTGTTCGTCTAGGGCGTGTTTCGAAAGTGGCGCCGTCCGCCCGGAGGGCGGGGCCCGCGGCGTCTGGTGCGTGCAATCGCAAGGCGGAGGATCGCCCTCGTAC
>NZ_JBEZXS010000056.1:0-48138 GCF_040638185.1 Streptomyces sp. NPDC026672 | reverse complement strand
TGACGGGGCTCCTCGATGTGCCCGTACAGCATCGTGCACGGAGTCTTCAGACCCTTCCCGTGCGCCAGCCGGTGGATCCGCGACCAGTCCTCCCAGTGCGTCCGGTGGTCCACGATGTGCTGCCGGACCTCCCAGTCGAAGATCTCCGCACCCCCACCCGTCAACGACTCCAGACCCGCATCCATCAACTCGTCCAGGATCTCGCTCGCACTCAGACCCGAGATCGTCTCGAAGTGATGGATCTCCGTCGCCGTGAACGCCTTCAGCGACACGTTCGGCAGTACGGCCTTCAGTTCGCGCAGCGACCGCGGGTAGTAGCGCCAGGGCAGGCTGGGGTGCAGGCCGTTGACGATGTGCAGTTCGGTGAGGTTGTCCGACTCCATCGCCTTGGCGAGCTTCACCGCCTCCTCGATGCGCATGGTGTACGCGTCCTTCTCACCCGGCTTGCGCTGGAACGAGCAGTACGCGCACGACGCCGTGCACACGTTCGTCATGTTGAGGTGGCGGTTCACGTTGAAGTGGACGACATCGCCGTTCTTGCGCGTGCGCACCTCGTGCGCGAGACCGCCGAGCCACGCCAGGTCGTCCGACTCGTACAACGCGATGCCGTCCTCGCGGGACAGCCGCTCACCGGAGCGGACCTTGTCCTCCAGCTCGCGCTTGAGCCCGACGTCCATGCCTCCACCTTTCCACGACAGCCCGACCACGGTATCCCTAGACCTCTTCCGGCAGTCCGCCGACCCGGTTCTCCCACTTCGTGGACAGCACGATCGTGGTACGGGTGCGGGAGACGCCCTTGGTCCCGCTCAGGCGCCGGATCGTCTTCTCCAGGCCGTCGACGTCGCTGGAGCGGACCTTGAGCATGAACGAGTCGTCGCCGGCGATGAACCAGCAGTCCTCGATCTCGGGCAGGTCCTTGAGCCGGCGGGCCACGTCCTCGTGGTCGGCGGCGTCCGAGAGGGAGATGCCGATGAGGGCGGTGACACCGAGGCCGAGCGAGGCGGCGTCCACGGTGGCGCGGTACCCGGTGATGACACCGGCCGCCTCCAGCCGGTTGATGCGGTCGGTGACGCTGGGTCCCGACAGGCCGACGAGGCGTCCCAGCTCCGCGTAGGAGGCCCGGCCGTTCTCCCGCAGGGCCTGGATGAGCTGCCTGTCCACCGCGTCCATGCGATCGAAGCCTTCCGATGAGTCGTTCTGGAGAGAGAGTTCCTGAAGTGATGAGTACTACGGGCGCCGTGTGATGCTCACCGGGGGCGCGCACCGCCGCCGAGTTCGCCCTCCCAGCGGCGGTAGAGGCCGTGTGCGACGCCCGCCGCGTCGAGGACGCGTCCGGCGACGAAGTCCACGAGGTCCTGGATGTGGGTCGCGCCCGCGTAGAAGGCCGGCGAGGCGGGGACCACGGCGGCGCCCGCGTCGTCCAGGGCGACCAGGTGCCGCAGCGTCTGCCCGCCGAGGGGGGTCTCCCGCACGGCCACCACCAGCGGGCGGCGCTCCTTGAGGGTGACGCTCGCCGCCCGCTGGAGCAGGTCCTTGGAGAGCCCGAGGGCGACGCCGGCCACACAGGCGGTGGACGCGGGCACGATGAGCATGCCCTTCGCCGGGTACGAGCCCGAGGACGGCCCGGCCGCGAGGTCGCCCGCGTTCCAGTACCGCACCGCGGCCACGTCCACCCCGAAGGTGCCGGGCTTGCCGTCGGCGCCGCGCGACAGCCAGGTGCGCAGGTCCTCCTGCCAGTGGGCGTCGCGGAAGGAGATGCCGGTCTCGTCGAGCAGGGTGAGCCGCGAGGCCCGGCTGACCACCAGGTCGACGCTCTCGCCCGCGTCCAGGAGCGCCCGCAGCACGGCGGCGGCGTACGGAGTGCCGGAGGCGCCGGACACCCCTACGATCCAAGGCGTACGCGGCGTTGCTCCTGGCTTCACTGGGTTCACGACACCGAGCCTATCCGGCATCGTGGGGTGGGAACCGGGCAAGGGGGCCCGGGCGTTCCCCGGAGGGGACGAGCGCGAGCGACGGGGGTCGACATGGCGGGCAGCGACGTCGGACGGTCCCGGGGCGACCGGGCGAAGGCCGCGGCCGGACTGATGGTGGGCTGGGTGGCCCTGCTGTGGCTGCTCGAAGTGGTCGACGCGGTGTCCGGGCACGCGCTGGACGGGCTCGGGATCATGCCGCGTACGGCGTCCGAGCTGGTCGACGTGGTACCGGCCTCGTTCATCCACTTCGGCTTCGCGCACGTCGCCGCGAACACGCTGCCGCTGCTGGTCCTGGGCTTCCTGGCCGCGCTGGGCGGGATACGCAGGTTCGCGGCCGTGTGCGCGGTGATCATCGTGGCCGACGGGCTCGGTGTGTGGCTCGTCGCGCCCGCGCACACCAACACCGCGGGCGCCTCCGGCCTGATCTTCGGCCTCTTCGGCTTCCTGCTGGTGAGCGGGTTCGTGGAGCGCCGTCCGCTGGGCGTCCTGGTCGGGGTGCTGATCGGCGCGGTGTGGGGCGGTTCGATCCTGATGGGCCTCGCCCCCACCCAGACCGGCGTCAGCTGGCAGGCCCATCTGATCGGCCTGGCGGCGGGCGTGGCTGCGGCGTTCGTCTTCCGCCGCCCGGCCCCGCGCCGCGCGCTCGCCCGCTGAACCCGCTGCGGGCAGGACCTGGACCGACCGTGGGCAGACCCTAGACCGTCAGTCCCCGCACCAGGAGGTCCAGCAGGGCGAAGACGAACAGGGAGATGCCGATGAAGCCGTTCGTCGAGAAGAACGCCCTGTTCAGCCGGGACAGATCGTGCGGGCGGACGATCGTGTGCTCGTAGAGGAACGCGCCCGCGACGACGACCAGGCCGAACCAGAAGAACGCGCCCGCGCCGGTGGCCAGCGCGTACCAGACGAACAGCGCCGTGGTCAGGGTGTGGCAGACCCGGGCCCCCCAGATCGCCGCCGGGATGCCGAAGCGCGCCGGGACGGACATGACACCGATCGCGCGGTCGGTCTCGACGTCCTGGCAGGCGTAGATCAGGTCGAAGCCGCCGATCCAGATGCCGACGGCCAGGCCGAGGAGCAACGCGTTCCAGGACCACTCGCCGCTGATCGCGAGCCAGCCGCCGATCGGCCCCATGGCCTGGGCGAGACCGAGGATGGCCTGCGGGAAGTTGGTGAACCGCTTGCCGTAGGGATAGACGACCATCGGGATCACGGCGACGGGGGCGAGCGCGAGGCAGAGCGGGTTGAGCAGGGCCGCCGCACCGAGGAAGATCACGAGGGCGACCAGCGCGCCGGTCCAGGCGTGCCGCACGGACATGGCGCCGGTGACCAGTTCGCGGTGGGCGGTGCGCGGATTGCGGGCGTCGATCTCGCGGTCGATGATCCGGTTGACCGCCATCGCGAAGGTGCGCAGGCCGACCATGCAGATCGTGACCAGCAGCAGCCGGCCCCAGTGGATGTTGCGGTCCCACTCGAACATCGCGGTCAGGGACGCGATGTAGGCGAAGGGCAGCGCGAAGACCGAGTGCTCGATCATCACGAGCCGCAGGAAGGCCTTGGTGCGTCCCGGCTGCGGGAGCGCCGCGGAGGCTGAGCTCACAGTCCGTACTCCTTCCACCGCCGGGTCACCCGTTCGGCCGTCTCCGGGTCCGGGAGGATCATGTCGGGCCAGCCGCCGTCGCGGGTGTAGCCCTCCTCCGGCCACTTCCGGGTGGCGTCGATGCCCGCCTTGCCGCCCCAGAACTGCTGGTAGGAGGAGTGGTCGAGATGGTCGACTGGCCCTTCGACGACCGTGAGGTCACGGCCGTAGTCCGTGTTGCCGAGGGCCCGCCAGGCGACCTCGTGCAGATCGTGCACGTCGCAGTCGGCGTCGACGACGACGATCAGCTTGGTCAGCGACATCATGTGGGCGCCCCAGACCGCGTGCATCACCTTCTGGGCGTGCTTGGGGTACTTCTTGTCGATCGCGACGATCGCACAGTTGTGGAAGCCGCCCGCCTCGGGCAGGTGGTAGTCCACGATGTCGGGGACGATCACCTTCAGCAGGGGCAGGAAGAAGCGTTCGGTGGCCCGGCCGAGGGGACCGTCCTCCGTCGGGGGCCGGCCCACGACGATCGACTGGAGCAGCGGCCGGCGCCGTGTCGTCACGCAGTCGATCCGCAGCGCGGGGAAGGGCTCCTGCGGGGTGTAGAAGCCGGTGTGGTCACCGAAGGGGCCCTCGGGCAGCATCTCGCCGGGCTCGAGCCAGCCCTCCAGGACGACCTCGGCGTGGGCCGGCACCTGGAGCGGCACGGTCTTGCAGTCGACCATCTCGATGCGCCGGCCTGCGACGAACCCGGCGAACAGATACTCGTCGATGTCGCCGGGCAGCGGCGCGGTGGCGGCGTAGCTGACGGCGGGCGGGCAGCCGAAGGCGATGGCGACCGGCAGGCGTTCACCGCGGCGGGCGGCGACCTGGTAGTGGTTGCGGCTGTCCTTGTGGATCTGCCAGTGCATGCCGATGGTGTTCCGGTCGTGGCGCTGGAGCCGGTAGAGCCCGAGGTTGCGGACGCCCGTCTCGGGGTCCTTGGTGTGGGTGAGCCCGAGGTTGAAGAAGGAGCCGCCGTCCTTGGGCCAGGTGAACAGGGCCGGGAGCCGGTCGAGGTCGACCTCGTCGCCCTGCACGACGACCTCCTGCACGGGCGCGCTGTCGGCCTTCACCTTCTTCGGCGGGACGTGCGCCATCGCGCCGAGCTTGCCGAACGCCTCGCGCACGCCGACGAAGCCGTGGGGCAGTTCGGGCTTGAGGAGGCCGCCGATCCTGTCGCCGATGTCGGCGTACGACTTGAGGCCGAGCGCCTTCAGCAGCCGGCGGTCGGTGCCGAAGACGTTCATCGCGAGGGGCATGGCCGAGCCCTTCACGTTCTCGAACAGCAGCGCGGGGCCACCCGACTTCTGCACCCGGTCGACGATCTCCCCGACCTCCAGATACGGGTCGACCTCGGCCTTGATGCGCTTGAGGTCGCCCTCGCGCTCCAGCGCCCTGAGCAGCGAGCGAAGATCGTCGTAAGCCATGGGGTCCAGTATCCCCGAGCGGCTACCCTGACCCCGTCACGGGGCCCGGGGTGGGGTCCCTCCACCATTGCGCAGGGGGCTGCCCGACATGATCAGGCTGTTGATGTACCTGGTGCCGCTGGCACTGACGATCTTCGCGCTCATCGACTGCCTGAACACGCCGGAGGACGAGGCACGGCATCTGCCCAAGATCGCCTGGGTGTTCATCATCCTGCTGTTCTGGATCGTCGGGCCGATCGTCTGGCTCGCCACGGGCAAGGTGCGCACGCCGCCGGCGAACGGCCGCACGCCCTCCGAGTGGCATGCCAACCACCGCATGGAGTACGTCGCCCCGGACGACAACCCGGCCTTCCTCCAGTCCCTCGCCGAGGAGAACAAGCGCGACGAGCGACTTCTGAAGGACTGGGAGGCCGATCTGCGCCGCCGCGAGGAGGAACTCCGCCGCAAGGAGGCGGGCGAGGACCCGAAGAACACCTGACCGAGCCCTCCGCCGAGGCTCCGTCCACCTGGCCGCCCGGTGGTTCAGCGCAGGCGGGACGACGACAGGATGGACAGCAGGTGGGCCGGGACCATGGTCCAGGTGATCAGCGCGAGGGCGGCGAGGGTCCAGCGGGTGGGGCCGATGTCCCCGGTGAACGTGTCGGCGAGGGCGGCCACCAGCAGGACCAGGGACGCCTCGATGCCGTTGGTCACGCGGTGGATCTTGAAGGCCGCCGCCAGCCGCCGTACGGTCGCCACGCCCTCGGAGCGCGGACGCGTCGACTCGTCGTCGGCGACGCCGAGTCCGCGCCGGGCGCGGGCCACGTCCACCAGGTCGGTGGACGCCTTCAGCAGGACGACGCCGAGGGCGGTGGCGAGCCCGAGCGAGAACCAGCCGCCGACGCCGTTGCCCGCGGCGCGGTAGCCGGCGCCCGCCAGCAGCGCCGCGTCGGCGAGATAGGCGCCGAGGCGGTCGACGTAGATGCCGGTCGCGCTGTTCTGTCCCTTCCAGCGGGCGACCTCGCCGTCCACGCAGTCGAAGAGGAGGAACAGCTGCATGAGGAGCACGGCGAGCACGGCCCCGGTGAGGCCCGGCACCGCGAGCGCGGCGCCCGCGGCCACCCCGCACACCACCATGGTCCAGGTGAGCTGGTCCGGGGTGACGGGAGTCCGCACGAGCTGCCGGGTCAGGCGCAGCGAGAGCCTGCGCATGTAGAGCCGCCCCGCCCAGTGCTCGCCGTTGCGGCTCGCCAGCTTGGCCTGCGGCTGGCACACCTCCCGCAGCTCCTCCAGAACCGGAGCAGCACCCATGACCGTTCCTCCCACCCGCCCGCGGCCCAACTGCCGCTCGTACGACGGCGATCGGGCAAGGCTACAGACCGTGTTTCCCCCCGCTTCACCGAGGCCACCTCTGGAGGACACATGCCGGACGACCCGCACGGCCCGAACGACCCGGCCCCGGCGCAGTCCCGTGCCTGGCTGGCCACCGCCCTCGCCGAGGCCCGGGCGGGGCTCGCCGAGGGCGGCATCCCGATCGGCGCCGCGCTCTACGGCCCCGACGGCACCCTCCTCGGGCGCGGCCACAACCGCCGTGTCCAGGACGGCGATCCCTCCGCGCACGCGGAGACGGCGGCCTTCCGCGCGGCGGGACGGCGGCGGACGTACCGGGGGACCACGATGGTGACGACGCTGTCGCCGTGCTGGTACTGCTCGGGGCTGGTCCGGCAGTTCGGCATCTCGCGGGTGGTGGTGGGCGAGGCGGTCACCTTCCGGGGCGGCCACGACTGGCTGGCCGCGCACGGTGTGCGGGTCCTCCTGCTCGACGACCCCGAATGCACCGCCCTGATGCGGGACTTCGTCCGGGACCACCCGGACCTGTGGAACGAGGACATCGGCGACTGATCCCGCCCGCTCCCCCGTTCGAACCGCCACCCGTTCCGCCGAAAAGCCCTCTAGGGCGAGTCCAAGGATTCGAGCAGGCGTTCGAAGCGGGGGTGCCAGTCGGTCTCCGGGCCGCCCGCGCCGCGGAACTCGTGGGTGAAGCGGAGCACGGACGCCGTGTCGCCGGCGCGTTCCAGGTGGAAGCGGAGGCGCCCGGCGGTCACCGTGTACTCGGCGACCCGGTCGACGTCCCACGCGGTGACCCGGCCCTCGCCCAGCCCGCCCAGCTCGACCGCGCCGCCGAGCCGGGGCTCCAGGACGCCCGCCGGGGCGCACCACCGCGCGAGTCCGTCCGCGGTGGCCAGCGCCGGCCAGACCCGCTCCATGGGCCACGGGATGCGCACCAGGTAGTGCAGGATGCGCGTGTCCCCCCGGGTGAGGCCGGTGTCCTGCTCGATGGAACCGCTCATGACACCAGCCTGACCCCCGCCGGGCGCTCACGCACCCCTCGGGGCTACACGCCCGCGTAGGAGTGCTTGCCGGTCACGAAGATGTTGACGCCGTAGTAGTTGAACAGCCAGCAGGCGAAGGCGAGCATCGCGAGGTAGGCGGCCTTGCGGCCCTTCCAGCCGGCCGTGGCCCGCGCGTGCAGGTAACAGGCGTAGGCGACCCAGGTGATGAAGGACCAGGTCTCCTTCGGGTCCCAGTTCCAGTAGCGGCCCCAGGCGTCGCCCGCCCAGATCGCGCCCGCGATGATCGTGAACGTCCACAGCGGGAAGACGGCCGCGTTGACCCGGTAGGCGAACTTGTCGAGCGAGGCCGAGGCGGGCAGCCGCTCCAGCACCGAGGTCGCGAACTTCCCGGGCTTGCCACCGCTCAGCAGCTTGCTCTCGTACGAGTCCTTGAACAGGTAGAGGATCGTGGCGACCGCGCCGACGTAGAAGACCGCGCCGCAGAAGATCGCCGTCGAGACGTGGATGTACAGCCAGTACGAGTGCAGGGCGGGCACCAGCTGGTCGCTGGCGGTGTAGAGGACGGTCACGGCGAGGCCGAGGTCGAGCAGGACCGTGGTGACGAGGAACAGCCCGAGCCAGCGGACGTTCTTGCGCAGCGCCAGCAGCACCAGGTAGACGGCGACGGCGACCGTGGAGAACGTGATGTTGAACTCGTACATGTTGCCCCACGGCGCCCGCTCCACCGAGGCCGCGCGGGCGATCACGCCCGCCAGCTCCACGAGGAACGCGAGCACGGTGAGGGAGACGGCGATCCGGCCGTACATGTCGCCCTGCTCGTCGCCGCCGTGCGCGCCGGGACCGTCCGGCACGTCGCGGGCGCCGGCCGCGGCGCGGACGACGACCTTGGGCCGCTCCAGCACGGTGGTCCCGCCGGCCTTGCGCACGGTCACGGCGGGCGTCCCGGCCTTCTCGGGACCGTCGGCCGTGAGCGCGGCGGCGGTGCGGCCGACCTTGCTGCGGCTGCCGAGCAGCCACTCGGCGATGTAGGCGAAGAAGGCCAGTGTGTAGACGGCCATCGAGGAATAGATCAGCGTGTTGCTGATGCTCGCCAGGTGCTCGTTGGTGGCAACGGCGAGCTGGGTCGTGGCGGCGGAAGTCACTGCTTCTCAGCCCCTTCGGCAGGTACGGCTTGGGGGTCGGGGGATTCTGCGGGGTCGTCGTCGGGGTCGGGTGCCCCCGGCGCCTGGTCGTAGAGGATTCCGGCGAGGTCGCCGAGTTCGTCGGGCACCTTCGCGGACTCGCTGCGGCCGAGTCCGGCCATCTCGACGACGGTCACGCCGTCGTCGCCGCGCACGGCCCGCACCCACACGCGGCGGCGCTGGATGAACAGGGAGGCGGCGAGGCCGAGGATGGCGACGAGCGCGCCGCCGAGCGCCCAGCCGCCGCCGGGCTCCTGGACGACCTCGAAGCCGGCCCACTCCTTGATGTCCTTCTCGAAGGTCACGGAACCGGCGCCGCCGGGGAGCGTCATGGTCTGACCGGGCTTCAGCTGCTGCTTGAACAGCCCGCCCCCGGCGTCCTTGAACTCCTTCATGTGCTTCTTGTCGAGCTGGTACACGCTCTGCGGCAGGCCCGAGTTCACACCGAGGTCGCCGTGGTAGGCGTTGAGCGCGAGCATCGGGTTCAGCAGCGCCGGGAACTGGGACAGCATGGTGCTGCCCTGACCACCGTAGGTCGGCAGGAAGAACGCCTGGAAGCCGAGCTGTTCGCTGACGCCCCGCGGGTCGCGGTAGCCGTCCATGACCTTGACCACGCCCTGCGAGGTGACGTTCCCGTCGAGCGGCAGCAGCGGTACGGCGTCGTGGTAGACGACCTTGCCCTTGCCGTCGCGGACGGTGATGACCGGGGCGTAGCCGTGGCTGACGAGGTAGACCTTGGCGGCGCCGATCCGCAGCGGCTGGTTGACCTTGACGGTGGTCGACCGCTCCTTGCCGTAGGCGCCCTCGCGGTAGGTCAGGCTCGCCTGGTAGGTGCGCGGGGTGCCCCGGTTCGGGCCGGTCAGCTCGTAGGTGCCCTTGAACGACTTGAGGTCGAAGCTGAACGGCGTCAGGTCGTCGTTGGTGAAGAGGCTGCCGGACTTGAAGTCGTCGTACTGGAGGATCGTGTTGGAGAACCCGTCGCCCTCGACGACCAGCTTGTTGCCGTCCGACTTGTAGAGCTGCCCGGAGGCGAAGGCGATCAGCAGCACGATCAGGGCGATGTGGAAGGCCAGGTTGCCCAGTTCGCGCAGGTACCCCTTCTCGGCGGCGACGGCGTCGCCCTCGACGTGGGCGCGGAAGCGGCGCTTCCTGAGCAGGGCGAGCGCGGCCTCGCGGACCTGCTCGGGCTCGGCCCCGGTGCGCCACGTGGTGTACGCGGGCAGCCGGGTCAGCCGGCGGGGGGCGCCCGGCGGACGGCCGCGCAGCTGTCCCACGAACTGCCAGGTGCGGGGCACGATGCAGCCGATGAGGGAGACGAACAGCAGGATGTAGACGGCGGAGAACCACACCGAGCTGTAGACGTGGAAGAGGCCGAGCCTGTCGTAGATCGGCGCGAGCGTCGTGTGGGCCTTGCGGAAGTCGTCGACCTTGGTGACGTCGATGCCGGTCTGCGGGATCAGCGAGCCGGGGATCGCGCCGAGCGACAGCAGCAGGAGCAGCAGCAGCGCGACCCGCATCGAGGTGAGCTGCCGCCAGAACCAGCGGACCCAGCCGACGACGCCCAGGCCGGGCAGTTGCGGCTCCTCCTGGGGCGCGGTGGACAGCTGCGACCCGGCGGCACCGAGGTCCTGGTCCTCGGTGCCGCTCGGAGTGCCGGTGGTGGTGTTGCTCATCGCGTCAGATCCCCACAGTGAAGCCGGTGGACCAGGTCTGCATCTCCTGCACCAGGCGGTCCCAGGCCCCGGACAGCAGCAGCACACCGGTCACGATCATCATCGTGCCGCCGATGCGCGTCACCCAGACATAGTGGCGCTTGACCCAGCCGAAGGCACCGAGGGCCTTGCGGAAGGCCACGGCGGCGAGCACGAAGGGCAGGCCGAGGCCGACGCAGTAGGCGACGGTCAGCACCGCGCCGCGCCCCGCGCTGGCCTGGTTCATCGCGAGTCCCTGCACGGAGGCGAGGGTCGGGCCGATGCAGGGCGTCCAGCCGATGCCGAACAGCGCGCCGAGCAGCGGGGCGCCGAGCAGTCCGGTCGTCGGACGCCTGTGGAAGCGGAACTCGCGCTGGGTGAGCCAGGGCATCAGGCCCATGAAGAAGACACCCATGGCGATCATGAGGACGCCGAGCACTTTGGACAGCACGCTCTGGTGTTCCTGGAGGGTCGCCCCGAAGAAGCCGAACAGCGCGCCGCCGGAGACGAACACGACGGTGAAGCCGAGGACGAACAGGGAGGCGCCGCCGGCCATCCGCCCGCGCCGGGCCTCGGCCAGGTCGGTGCCGACGACTCCCGTGACGTACGACAGGTAGCCGGGCACGAGGGGCAGCACGCACGGGGAGAAGAACGAGACGAGCCCGCCGAGCACGGCGATCGGCAGGGCGACCATGAGGGCGCCGTCGACGACGGTCGAGTTGTGGCCCGTCGCCGCGGCGAGCGTGAGGAGCGGGCTCACGTCACTTCTCCGCCACGACCGGCTTGATCATCTTGACCAGGTCGTCCTCGCTCAGCGCCTGGAGGGCCCGCGCCGCGATCCGGCCCTGGCGGTCGAGGACGAGGGTGGAGGGGATGAGCTGTGGGTTGAGCGTGCCCTTCTTGAAGCGGAGCATCAGCCGGCCCGTCGGGTCGTACAGGCTCGGATAGGTGATGTCCTGTTCCTTCTCGAAGTTGACCGCGGGGGTGGTGCTGGTGTCGCGGGTGTTGATGCCGACGAACTGCACCCCCTGGTCCGCGTAGTCCTTGGACACCTTGGCGAAGTTCTTGCCCTCGGCTCGGCACGGCCCGCACCACGAACCCCAGACGTTGACGACCACGACCTTGCCCTTGTAGTCGGCGACGTCCAGGGTCTTGCCGTCGATGGTGCGGCCGGACAGGTCGGGCGCCGCGGCCCGCTTGCCCTGCGGGGCGGTGTCGATGCCGTTGTTCCCGGTCACGAAGTTGGTGTCACCACCGCCGCCCGACGTGCCGCCGGAGCCGCACGCGGACAGGGTCAGTGCCGATGCGGCGACCATGGCGCTGAGCAGGACGGCGCGGCTGCGGGTACTCATGTGAAAAGTTTCGCATGCCCGTTCCGGGGATCTTGCACACCCCCCTTGCGGGTGGAAAACCGCATTTCAGGCGGCGTTTCCCGAGGTCGCGGGGGCATCGGCCAGGAACTGCTTCCAGCCGCCGGCGGGGCACTGCCCGACGTCCAGGGTGCGGAGCTTGGCCAGCACCTCGGGCCGCTGGACGTCCAGCCAGTCGGCGAACTGCCGGAAGGAGACCAGCCGTACGTCCGCGCCCTTCTCCTTCTCGCGGGCGATGTGCTTGAACGCCTCCTCGACGGCGTCCATGTAGATGCCGCCGTTCCACTGCTCGAAGTGGTTGCCGATGAAGAAGGGTGCGCGATTCGTCTCGTATGCGCGCTTGAATCCGGATATGTACGCCTGTGCCGACTGGTGCCGCCAGCCCGGGTAGTTGTGGGCGGGCGCCTTCGTCGAGTTGATCGACTGGTTGGCGAGCATGTTGTAGTCCATCGACAGGACCTCGAAGCCGTGCCCGGGGAACGGGATCTGCTGGAGCGGCAGGTCCCACACGCCCTTGCGCTTGTCCGGCCAGACCTGGCGGCCGCCGGGCGAGGAGGCGTCGTAGCGCCAGCCCAGCTCGCGGGCGGTGGGCAGCAGGTTGTCCTGGCCGAGCAGACAGGGCGTACGGCCGCCGACCAGTTCCTTGTCGTAGTCGAAGGGCAGCGACGGCAGGTCGGTCCAGCCGGTGTTGGTCCGCCACTCCTTCACGAAGGACTTGGCCTGCTCGATCTCGCTGCGCCACTGCTTCGGGGTCCAGTTGCCGACCGTGCCGCTGCCGCCGCAGAAGTGCCCGTTGAAGTGGGTGCCGATCTCGTGGCCCGCAAGCCAGGCGCGGCGGACGTTCTGGAGCGTGGCCCGGACGTGCTCGTCGGTGAGGTAGCCGATGTCGGAGGCGCCGCGCGGGTTGTTCGGCGGGTCATAGCGGCGCTTCTTCGACTCGGGCAGCAGATAGAGCCCGGAGAGGAAGAAGGTCATGCTCGCGCCGTGCTCCTCGGCGAGGTCGAGGAAGCGCGGGAAGAGCCCGTTGCCGACCTCGCCCGCGCCGTCCCAGGAGAAGATCACGAACTGCGGCGGGGTCCGGCCGGGCTCCAGTGGCTCGGGCGTTCCCGGCTGGTGGGGCTGCGGCCCGGTGAACGAGGTGGACCCGTCACCGATGAGGCGCGCGGCCGGCGCCGTACGGCCCTTCCCGGTACGTCCCTCCCGGGTGTGGCCGTTGCCGGAACCGGCGGCGGGTGCTCTGCCGTCCGACGTGTGGGTGCCGCATCCCGCGAGTCCGAGAGCGGCCGTGGCAGCGGCACCGAGTCCGAGGGCTCCCCTGCGAGTGAGTGTGCGCATCGCATCCCCGTTCGTCACTTCCTGTGGTGGTCACCCAGTCAGAGGGCGCGACGAACGGGGAGGTTGCTCTAACTTGTCAGCTTTTCGTAACAAATGATCCGATACCCGGCTCAGGCGCCGAACGCCTTGCTCCTGCCCTTCACCGGCTTGGCGCCGGCGCGCAGATGGGCCGGGACGAGGTCGCGGGCGGGCTCGGTGTAGCCGACGGAGACGATCTTGTCACCCTGGTAGGTGAACGTCGTCAGCGAGGCCAGTGTGCACTGCCGCTTGCGCGGATCGTGCCACAGGTGCCGCCGCTCGACGTACGACCGCAGGATCCAGATGGGCAGTTGGTGGCTGACCACCACCGCCTCGTGGCCGCGCGCCCGGTCCCTGGCCGCGTCCACCGCGCCCATCATCCGCACGACCTGGTCGACGTAGGGCTCGCCCCAGGACGGCTTGAGCGGGTTGACCAGGTACTTCCAGTTGGCGGGCCGGCGCAGCGCCCCGTCGCCCACCCCGAAGGTCTTGCCCTGGAAGATGTTCTCGGCCTCGATGAGCCGTTCGTCGGTGCCGAGGTCGAGCCCGTGCGCCTTGGCGATCGGGGTCGCGGTCTCCTGCGCCCGCTCCAGCGGGGAGGCGACGACGTGCGTCACGTCGCGCGGGGCGAGGTGCTCGGCGACGCGGTCGGCCATCTGCCGCCCGAGCTCCGAGAGGTGGTAGCCGGGCAGCCGCCCGTACAGCACGCCGTCCGGGTTCTCGACCTCGCCGTGCCGCATGACGTGGACGACGGTGATGTCCTTGCTGCTGGTGCTCACGCGGTGGCCTCCGCCGCGGCTCGGGCCGCCGCCGGGAGGGCGTCGGCGATCTTCTGCACGGCCCGCTCGTCGTGGGCCGTGGACACGAACCAGGACTCGAAGGACGACGGCGGCAGATAGACGCCGCTCGCCAGCATCGAGTGGAAGAAAGCGGTGAAGCGGTACGACTCCTGCCGCTTGGCGTCCTCGTAGTTCCGCACGCGCCGGTCGGTGAAGAACACGGAGAACATGTTGGAGGCCGTCTGGATCTGGTGCGCGACGCCCTCCTTGGTGAGTGCCTCGCCGACGAGCGAGCGGATCTGCGCGGAGACCGCGTCCACCGTGTCGTACGCGGCGTCGTCGAGCAGCCGGAGCTGGGCGAGGCCCGCGGCGGTCGCCACCGGGTTCCCGGACAGCGTGCCGGCCTGGTAGACCGGCCCGGCAGGGGCGAGGCGCTCCATGACGTCGGCCCGCCCGCCGAAGGCGGCGGCCGGGAAGCCACCGCCCATGACCTTGCCGAAGGTCATGAGGTCGGGCGTGACGCCGTCGATCCCGTACCACCCGCTGCGGCTGGTGCGGAAGCCGGTCATGACCTCGTCGGAGATGAACAGGGCGCCGTTCTTCGCGCAGGCGTCCTTGAGGCCCTGGTTGAAGCCGGGGTCCGGCGGCACGACGCCCATGTTGCCGGGCGACGCCTCCGTGATCACACAGGCGATCTCGCCCGGGTGCCGGTGGAACGCCTCCAGGACGGCCTCCAGGTCGTTGTACGGCAGCACGATCGTGTCGCCCGCCTGGGCGCCGGTGACGCCCGGGGTGTCGGGCAGCGCGAACGTGGCGACGCCCGAACCGGCGGAGGCGAGCAGCGAGTCCACGTGGCCGTGGTAGCACCCCGCGAACTTGATCACCTTGGACCGCTGGGTGAAGCCGCGGGCGAGCCGGATGGCCGACATCGTGGCCTCGGTCCCGCTGCTGACGAGCCGGACCCGCTCGACGGGCCCGACCCGGGCGACGATCTCCTCGGCGAGGGCGACCTCCCCCTCGCCGGGCGTCCCGAAGGAGGTGCCGCGCGCGACGGCCTCCTGGACGGCGGCGAGCACCTCGGGGTGCGCGTGCCCGAGGATCATGGGGCCCCACGAGCAGACGAGGTCGACGTACTCGCGCCCGTCGGCGTCGGTCAGATACGGGCCGGTGCCCGACACCATGAAGCGGGGGCTGCCGCCGACGGCGCCGAAGGCGCGCACCGGGGAGTTCACGCCGCCGGGCGTGACGGCGGACGCGCGGTCGAACAGGGCCTCGGACGCGGGCGCTTCGTAGGGGTAGGGCACGTGGGGCGCTCCTGTGGCGGGCGATTCACTCATGACCTGCTACTTCTCCGACCTTCTCGGACCATTTCCGGCCTTCTTCGACGTACGCGGACTCCGGTCGCGTAGTGACCTCCTCAGGGTAGGCCGATGCCGTCACCGGTCCGGCAAACACGTGGTCGAACCGCTGCCATCTGCGAGACTGGGAGGTGATACACACAGCTCATACGGCCCATGGCGTTCCGGGGCTGAGAAGCTCCTGCGGACTGGTGTTTCACCGCACGTTTCGGCGGGCGGCCGTGGGGGAGGTCACTGACACGATGATCGGGTTGCGCGGCCGGGGCCACGCGTCCTAGAAAAGCAGTCGGGTGGAGATATGCATCGCGGTGGCGGACTGGGCGAGGGGACCGACGACCTGGGTCCTCGACGTGCCCGGCAGGGAAGGCACCGACGCGAGGCGGAGGAAGCGGCGGAGACACGGCAGGAACTCGGCGGGCCGGGTGAGTCGGAGCGCGACGAGCGACGTATCGACCGACGTGAACGTCGGATCGATCGGCTGAGGGCGGAGAGCGGGAATGGTGGTCGGGTGGGGGTGACGTACAAATACTTCGGCGCGCCCGACGGCGCGACCGCGGCCCGCGTCCCGATCTCGATGCGCCCGGAGGAACTCGGCGGCGACGAGCTCGGCATGAACGGCATGTTCACGAAGATCAAGCCGGAGACGATGGCCGCGATGGTGCTGACCGGCATCGAGGGCGTGCCCCTGCACAAGGTCCCGCCCCTGGAACTGGTCGTCCTGCACCCCGACTACGCGGTCGTGAAGCTCCCCATGACGGTGGTCGACCCCCTCCGCGGCATCGGCGAGGAGGCGGTGGGCGCGGCGGCCTTCATCTGGTCCACGGTCCCCGACCGGGGCGGCCCGCGGGACGCGTTCAACGTGTACCAGCTGCTGCACGAGTGGCAGGACTTCTCGCACCGCCTGCATGAGGCGGGGCATCAACCTTATTGCCTTGTGTGGCCGTGACCTGGGGTTTCTTGCGGGTTGGGCGGGGTCTTCGGGCCTCGCCCTTTGTGGTGCCGGAGGGGGGTCGTCAGGCGGCCAGCGCACATGGGTTTCGCTGGGAGCTCTGACGTGCCCCAGGCGGCGGGCGGGTCACCGTCGTCTTCCGCCTTGATCAGGCCGGGGCGGACAGCTTGGGTGCGAGGAGTTCCAACGCTTCCTCCCAGCGGAAGCGATCCGCCCCGCCGCCGGCCTTCGGCCGGTGCGGCTCGTACGAACCGGTCAGCACACCCATCTCCCGCAGCCAGTTGAGACTGCGGCGGTAGGCGGGGTGGGCGGCCTGGGCCGAGTTCAGGTACGGCAGGACCGCGGTGGGTATGCCCATGCCATACGCCTCGCACAGGATGCCCAGGGCGAGGGTGTCGGAAATGCCGGCAGCCCACTTGTTGACCGTGTTGAAGGTGGCCGGCGCTACCGCGATGGCATCCGCAGGTGGCAAAGGGCGCGCCTCGCCGGGTGTGCGCCAGGCCGAGCGAATCGGGTAGCCGGTCTGCTCCTCAATCGCCTCGGTGTCGAGGAAGCCCAACCCCTGTGGGGTGGCGACGACGCCGACGTCCCAGTGCCGCTCCTGCGCAGCGGTGATCACCTTGCCGACGTCACCGGCGATGCCGCAGGCACACACGACGACGTACAGAAAGGGCTTCTTCTCCGGGGCGGTCGGCTCACTCACGCAGGGACTCCCAGTTGGCGGCTGAAGTGGTGCAGTTCCGGCAGGGTACGGCGACGGTCGCGGGCCGCCATGTCGGCGACCAGGTCGCGGACGGCGGGCCGGTGTACGTCCTGAGCGGCACAGGTCTCGGCGATGCGCAGGGCCTGGTAGCCGTCGGAGAGGCGTCCCTGCTGGCTGTAGGCACGAGCCGCTTCCACCCACAGGGCCGCCCGGCGCTCAGGGACGGGGATATGCCGGCGCATGAGTGGGCGGGCGGCCTGGAGTGCGAGGCCGGAGTCGCCGAAGGCCACCAGGGCGCTGAGTTCGTGCAGGGCGACGTTGGTAGGGCTGAAGTTGGCCCAGGCGTCAGGACGGTCGAGGGATACGTAACGGGCCACCTCCTTGGCCTCGGCGAGGAACTCCTCGGTGGCCGCGCGGTCGCCGCCTCCACTGGCTGCAGTCACACCACGAAGCAGCAACAACCCGACGGCCGCGAGATCCTTCGGAGAGCGGCGGTCGTATGAACCAGTGAGCTGATCAGCCGTGTGGCGGACAAGGGTGACGGCCTGGGCTGCGTGCTTCTCGCGGGCCAGAACGTGGGCCTGCACGCGGATGCTGGAGGCCAGCACCACCGGGTCGCCGGAGCGTTCGGCCTCAGCCATCGCACGGCCGACCGCGAGCCAGGCATTGCCCTGGTCATGCTGCTTCAGCAGGAGACTGGTGGAGGTCTGGTACGTCGTGGCCAGCAGCGCGGACAGCACATCACTGTCCGTGGTGCTGCTGGAGGCCAGCCTGAGGTCAGCGATCAGGCCGGGCAGGATCCGCTCCAGCTCCGCATAGTCGCAGGTATAGAACAGCTTGCGAGCAGCGCCGACCCGCTCCCGGAGAACCGTTGTGTCCAAGGGGGCATCTGTGCCCGCCAGGCTCAAGCCAGGCAGGAGTGCCTGAACGAGATCGTCGTGGGCGGCAGCGGAGGTGGCCGGGGTTGCGAGCGCGGCGATGCTCGCAGCAAGGAACGTACGGCGGTGCATGTCGTCTGTTTCGGGATCGGCGGCGGAGGCTTCGGAAGCGGCGAGGCCCAACTGCTGGGGTGGGATCTTAAGTTCCTGCGCGACGGCACGCAGGACGCGAATGTCCTCCGTGCCCCGGCCACCTTCAAGGCGACTCGCCTTGGACTGGTGGTAGCCGAGCGCGGCAGCGACGTCCTTCTGCGAGCGTCGCTGTAACACCCGTGCCTGACGGATCACTTCGCCGATCCGTCTCGCTTCGCTGTGTGCTACGGCCATCTGCCACGGCCCCTTCCGCCGTCGCTGATCCTGCCTGCTCAACCGAGCGTAGATCAGCCGTACTTCGCCGTGATGCAGCTCCTGCATAACCGATGCAGCGCCAGCACCTGGGCTAACCATCTGCCGTGACCGGCTGGTTGCGTGAAGTAGCCGCACCAACCTCGGGAGACCGCTCATGACAGCGCACCAGCTCACCCTGTCCGTACCCGCTAACCCCACCGCGGTTGCCCCCGCCCGGCACCGGTCCGTGGAGGCGATACAGGGCTGGGAGGCGGGGCTGGACAACGAGGTGGTGCGCACGGCCGAGCTGGTGATCAGCGAGCTCGTCACCAACGCCGTCCGGTACGCCAGCAGAGGTCAGGTCTCACTGGAAGTGCAGCTGCTCGAAGCCGTCCTGCGTGTCGAGGTGTGCGACTCCAGTCCTGTTCTGCCCCGGCCCGGCCTCCCGAACGAGCACAGCGAGAACAGCCGCGGCTTGTTCCTCGTCGCCGCTCTTGCCGACCAGTACGCCGCCGAACCGACGCCCACGGGCAAGCGGTGCTGGGCCGAGATCGCCCTGCCTAACGGCCCGGACCAGAAGATCTCTGTCTCCCTTCCGCTCCAGAGGAGTTGATGATGTCGACCTCCCGCACCCCGGCCGTCGCAGCCGAGGTAATCGCCGTACGCCCCGGTCCCCCGCTCACCGGCACCGTCAGGGTGGACGGCTCGAAGAACGCCGCGCTGCCGCTAATGGCCGCCGCCGCAGCCCTCGGCCGCCCGGTGCGACTCGGCAACATCCCGGCGAACACAGACGTCCAGATCATGCAGGCGCTGTTACAGCAGGCGGGCTGGCACGTCGCACACCCGGCGGGCGAGCCGACGACCGCAGTGGTCGTGCCGACGGAGGCCCGGCGTACACATCCCGAGCTTGCTCGGGCCGCACACATCCGCGCGTCGTACTACCTGGTGCCCGCTCTGCTTGCACGGCACGGCGAGGCACGGATGCCCTGGCCGGGAGGCTGCCGGATCGGCGCCCGCGGAATGGAACTGCACTTCGAGGTCTACGAGGCGTTCGGCGACCGGAGCTCACAGGACGACTCCGGCTACCGCATCGAGGCCGTCACACCGCGCACCGGCACGGTGTCGCTGGTGCTGCCGTTCCGCTCCCGTGGAGCCACGGTGGCCGCCGTCCTGCGCGCCGTGACGACCGGTCGTCCGTTACGACTGGGCGGCCCGAACCTGTCGCCAGAGGTCCTGTGCGTGCTGGGCGCGCTGGCCGCCGTGGGCTGGGAGATCAGGACCGGTGAGCACGTTCTGTCCCTCTCGCCGCCGTCCTGCGGGCAGCGCGAGGCTGCCGTGTGGGAGGTACCGGGCGACAAGATCGAGGCCGGCACCCTGGCCTGCGCCGTCGCCGCCACTCGTGGCAACGCGTGCATCAGCGGCGTACGGGGCAGGGATGTGGAGCCGCTGGTCTTGGCTCTCGGGCAGTTGGGCGTTCCTGCCGACGTCAAGGGCGATGCCCTCTCTGTCCGCGCCCAGGACGCGCAGTCGACAGGTCGTCCTCTCCGCGCCATCGCCTCCCTCAACCCGGGCGGACTGGACGCCGACTTCGAACCACCCCTCATGGCACTCGCCCTCGGCCTGCCCGGCACCCACCTGTTCGCCGACGCGATCAATCCCGGCCGCCACGGCAACCTGCTGCCCCAACTGGCCCGCCTCGGAGCCGGCATCGAGGCAATCTCCCCCACCGAATGCTGTCTGACCGGCCCCCAGCGACTGACCGGCGCGGGCGTGGAGGCAACCGACATCCGCACCGGCTCCGCCCTCATGGTCGCCGGCCTCACCGCACGAGGCGTCACCACCGTCGGCGGCCTCGACCAACTCCGCCGCGGTCACGCCGACCTGCCTGGGAAACTCCGCGCCCTGGGCGCCGACATCTGCGAGGTCACCCCATGACTGCCGCTCGCACCCTGCGCCAAATCGTGGCCACCACCGACGTTCACTCCGCCCTCGACAACGCCGACCCGTTCCTGACCCACCTCCACGTTCTGCGCCTGACCTCGCTCATCGTGGACTCCGGCGACTTCTTCGAAGGCTCCGGCTATTACCGTCTGGCCCGTGGCTCCATCGAGCGCGAGATCCTGCTGAAGCTGTACGACGTCCTGGCGCCTGGCAACCACGGGTGGCGGCACCACTTCGAATCCGACCTCCACCGCCTAACCGTCTGCGCCAACGCCGTCCACGCCGACACAGGAGACACGCTCTTCCGCCGCGTCCGGATCATCGAGATCGATGGCCGACGCGTAGGCGTCACCGCGGTGATTGGTCAGCAGGCTTTCCATTCAATTCCCGTCGGCCAGCGCGCCGAACACCGCGTCACCGATCCTGTCCAGGCGCTGCGCGAGCTGATGCTCGCCCACCACCATGAGGTGGACAGCTGGATCCTGCTCAGCCACTCCGGGTTCGACGAGGACCTCAAGCTGGCGGCCGCATGCCCGTTTCTAGACGTGATCTTCGCCGGACACTGTCACAGCGCTCAATCCGGCCCGGCCCAGGTGGGGGACACGCTCATCGTCAAAGGACGGGAACTCGCCGACGGGTACGCGGTTGCCACGCCGATCGGGCCGAGCTGGGGCGCTGGCACCACTCGCTTCCCGGACCGGAAACCAGCCGCTGTTCCAGCCGAACTGTCGGAGGCGATCAAGGAGATCGGCAGAGTCGGGAAGGAGTTGGCGCGCAGCCTCGGGCCCGTCGCCCGGGCGTATAGCCACCAGACACCCGATCGCCGCGGCCTGCTTCTCGACCTGGCCACGCGTCTGCGGAGCGGACTCGGCGTCGACGCAGTCATCCTCAACCACACCGCGCTGCGGCCTGTCCCGCTCGGCGACATCCTCACGCTGGGCAATCTGCTCGCCATCGAGCCCTTTGACAACCAGCTCGTCCACGCCCGTATCCCAGAACCCTTCCTTCAGGACGTTCACGGCCTGTTGACCTCCCTCACGGAACAGGCCGGTCCTCTCGTCACGTCGCCGGACCCGTTGCCGGACAGCATCACCACGGTGCTGACCACCGACTACCTCGCAGACAACTACCTGGCCGGCCGCTCACACGCAGCAGGTCTGCTCCTCAGCCAGGGCCTCAAACACGTCCTCACCGCGCCCGCCGACGGGGGCACGCGATGATCCTCACCGGCCCCGAAATCACCGCCGCCGCCCACGACGGCCGCCTGCGGATCACGCCCTTCGCCCCCGACCAGGTCAACCCCAACAGCTACAACGTCCGCCTCGGCCCGATCCTGCTCACCTACACCGCCGACGTCCTGGACGCCCACCAGCCGAACGCCACCACCGAGTGCACGATCGGACCGGACGGGTACGTCCTCCAACCCGGCGAGCTCTACCTAGGCCACACCCTCGAAGAGGTCGGCTCCGACATCTTCGTCCCACTGCTGTTCGGCCGGTCTTCCGTCGGACGGCTCGGCCTCTTCGTGGAGATCACCGCCCCCATCGGGGACATCGGCTTCCACGGCCAATGGACCCTGATGCTCACACCGATCCGCCCCCTCCGCGTCTATTCGGGCATGCGGATCGGACAGATCATGTTCTTCGCCTCCGCCGGCCCCATCTCGCCATACGCAGGCAAGTACCAGGCTGCGATCGGCCCGCAACCCTCCGCCTACTGGCGCGACGTGACCAAGCTCCGGGCGGTGGCCTCGTGATCCTCACCGGACTCGCGATCGCCGCCGCTCAAGCCACGGGTGAGATCGTGATCGAACCGTACGATCCGGCCCGCCTCTCCCCCAACGCCTACGACTGGCGCCTCGGCGACACCCTGCGCATCTGCGACGCCGATCTGGACGCGGCCTCCCCGACTCCGTACGCCGAGACCGCCATCCCGGACTCCGGATATGTCCTGCACCCCGGCGTGCTCTACCTCGGCATCACCCACGAGATGACCGGATCGGAGACGTACGCCCAATTCCTCAACGGCGACCGCACCATCGGCGCGCTTGGCATCTGGGTCCATGTCTCCGCCCCGCTCGGGCATCAAGGCCATGCCATCCGCTGGACACTGGAAATCCATGCCGCCAGACCTGTCCGCGTCTATCCCCGGATGACCTTCGGCAAGCTCGTCTTCCTCCACTGCCTCGGCACCCCGGCCAGCTACCAACAGCACGGCCTCAAGTACACCGCAACTGCAGGCATCGACATCTCGCGCCTCTACGAAGAACTCGCCGGAGGTGCCACGTGAGTCCTCGGGTAGCAACCGTCCTCGACCTGCCCTTCGGCAGCGCCGGCGGCAGCGTCGAGCTCTTCCTCGACCTATACACCGGCAAGAACCCGCTGCTCCTGGCCCGTGCCTTCATGCTCGCCCCGCAGACGCCGCCGTCCCACTTACCTACCGGGCTGGAGCTGATGGCCGTGCCCGGCAAATGCCTCTCAGGGCCGCCTTTCACGGCGTACGTCAACGCGTTGCGTCGAGCCCTGACGCAACGCATCGAACCGTCCAGCGTCGATGTACTCCACCTCCAACACCTCACCTTCGGCGGAACCCCAGCCCTGATCCGCGCCCTACCTGCGCACCCTCGCATCGCGCTCGTCCACGGCACCGATCTGCTGTTCGCCGAAGCCCACCGCGACCAGCTGCGTGTCCTGCAGGAAACCACGCGTCTCGCGGACGCCATCATCGTCCCGACCGGCGCCATGGCTGATCGGCTCCTTCAGCTTGCACCCACCATGGAGCGCAGGAAGATCGCAAAGATTCCCTGGGGCATCCCCGACCATCTGCTCACCACCCCACCGCTGCGCCCGGCCCGCCGACCGACCGGACACCTCCGGCTGCTCTACGCAGGACGCCTCACCGCTGAGAAGGGCATCGAGGCACTCTTACGCGCGATGCCCGTAGCCCAAGCCGTTGAACTGAGCATCGCAGCGCCTCGTCACCAGTTCCATGGTCTGACCCCACTCCTGCGCCAGCTCAAGGTCCACGTCCGCTATCTCGGCTGGCTCAGCCGTCCACAGCTGTGGAGAGCCTTCACCGGCCACGACGTCCTCGTCATGCCCTCGACCACCCTCGAAGCCATGGGCCTGGTCGCTCTTGAAGCGCAAGCCTGCGGGCTGCCGGTCGTCTATCAGCCCGTTCCAGGGCTGAGCGACACGCTCGCCGCCACCGGCCTGACCACCGACTTCACCAACCCCGCCGCCCTCGCCCAGGACCTCAATCGACTCCGCTCCACCCCCGGCCTGCTCGCGGCTCTCCAAGCTGCTGGCCGCACCAACGCCGCTCGCTATCCCCTCACGGCCACCGCCGCTGCCCTGGCCGACCTCGGCAAACAGCTCATCTGACCTGTCCGTGCCGCAGCCGGTTCCGTACCGGCCGCCTCACTACGCTGACCACTGGGACATCTCACGGCCTACGATCGATCGGGAGACCATGGCGCTCGACCTCGACACCGACCGCATCCACCAACTCCTCCACGACGGCGCACGCGACAAGATCTACCCGGGCGCCGTGTGGGCCGTCGGTGACAGCCGAGGAACCCAGGCCAGCGGCAGCACAGGCGTCCTGGATCCCGAACGGCCCGATGAGCCGATGCGGCGCGACACGGTCTTCGACGTAGCCAGCCTCACCAAGATCCTCGCGGTATGGTCGACGATCGGCAGCCTCGTCGAGGACGGGAAACTCCAACTCGACGCGCCACTTGGGGACTTGTGGCCTGAAATGAGCGGATATCCGCTGGCGCAGGTGACCGCACGCCGCCTGCTCACGCACACCGCCGGCGTCCCTCTTCGGGCCAACCTCAAGAACCTGTACGGCACCGACCCGCAGGACGTCCGCGACGGCGTCCTCCGTGAAGCCCTGCACCGCCAGCCAGGTGAGGCCGTGGAATACACCGACCGCGCCGCCCTCATCCTCGGCTACCTTGCCGAATACCTCTCCGGTCAACGGCTCGACGCGCTCGCAGCCAACCGCGTCTGGCATCCCCTGGGCATGACACAGACCTGCTTCGGCCCGTTGAGTCCCGATGTGACGGCCCGCTGCGCACCGACCGAACTCGACGACAGCACAGGAACCCATCTCAAGGGGCTCGCCCACGACTTCTCCGCCCGCCTGCTCGACGGGGTGTGCGGCATCGCGGGAGCATTCTCGGTCCTCGACGACGTCGCGGCGTTCCTGCGCTATCTCCTCGATCCGAACAAGATGAACGCATCACCCGGATTCGGCACGGACTGGATCAAGGAATCTCTCCAGATCCATACCGGGGAACTGACGCCGCCTCGGGGCCTGTTCTGGCACCCCGCACCAGGCACGACACCGGAAACCGACGACGTCTGGGTGCACTACGGCTTCACAGGCACCGGCATGTGGCTCTCCCCCAGGAAGGACCGCTGGGCAACTCTGTTCACCAACAAGCTCTACTACAGCCGGGACCGCGAACCACTCACCCGCGTCCGCAACGAGTTCCGCTCCCTCGCCTTCGCCTGAACTGCCTGGATCTCAGGATTTGATGAGGCGGCTGTCGAAGCCAGCGCCCAGGAGGCACTCGTAAGAGTCTCAGGCCACAGCTGGCGGCCGGTCCCGCACGAACGGCGTCCACGCACGGCTTGGAGATCAACAGCGCTGACTCCTGGACAAGTTTGGCGTACCGGCACAGCACTGAGCCTGCACGAGTGGGCGAAGGCCCAGTTGCCCCTCAGAAGGCAGGCACGCTGTAGATGAATTCCTTGCCGCCTCGGTCAGGGCCCACGGAACGTTCACGCCGGAGCGCTCCCGCTTCGAGGAGTCGCTTGAGCCGATTGTTCGCGTTGGACAAGGAGATGTGCAGTTCATCGGCAAGCTCAGCCGCGCGGAAGGCACTGAGTTTGCGGGCGCTCTCATAGGTGTCGGTCAGGACTTCTGCATCCCCTAGGAGGGTGTGACTCTCGGCATCCACGGCAAACTGTTTGCGCCTTTGCAGACACACGGTGACTGCGTCCCGGGTCTCCTCGTTCAATCCTGCAAGCTGCACGGCTTCCACGGCATGACCTTCAGCCGGGAGAAGCGTGTAGAACTTGCCGAGGAACTCGTCCGCGAAGCTGTTGGTCATCGCAATGACGCCGGCGAAGTCGATCGTCAGCATGGGCAGGGCGTCAGACTGCCGCAGCTGCCCTTCCAGGTCGGCTCGCGCTGCCGCCCCTGCGGCGCGCGTAAAGAGGAACTCGCCGTAGGGCAGTACGGGGAAGGTGCTCATTCCTTGCCTCGTCGTTTTCATTGAACACATTGAAGCATAGTGAGGTTACGGCGCAAATGAGACTCTCAGCCATGCCCAGGTGCCGTCCACGGGCATCCCCGTGGTGAAGCCGCGCACGGCAGGTGCCCCCGCGAGATGTCTGGCGGCCCGCACCAGCCCGTGCCCACTTCGCAGGACGAGCCGGGTTGGGCCGGTACCGCCGGCCTGACTAAGCAGGTCGGGCAGCCCATTGCCACGGCCTTCCCCAGTACCGCTGATGCCACGGCGGAGGGCCCTACGGATTGCAGTTTCACTGTCCGCCAAGTCGGCGTGGTCGGGGTTTCGGCTCAGATGGGCGAGGACCCCGATGCCGTTGTCGCAGATGGCTACTTCCAGGCGACGGGTTCCAGTGGTCTTTCCGGTGTACGTCTGGGCAGCTATATAGGCACCACCAGGGCCGCACCCATGACTGACGGCATTGTCGATCAGCTCACCGACGCTGCGGGCAACCTGAGCACCCGGGGACGCACCAAGGTTGGCAACCGCGAGAAGACCTATGCGCTCACCTACGTCGTCGGCGGTGTCCGGGGTCAAGAGAGTGGTCTCAAGGAGAGTCGCGCGATGGTCACGCCGGTCGTCGAACGGAACGGCTCCGACGACCGTGGCGCCCTCGGGAAGCTGGGCGAGGAGGTCCATCCGCTGCAAGTAGGAGGCGACACGAGGATCGGAGGGGAGACGCAGCACACTCTCGCCGGACATGACAGAAGCAGCCTGGGCGAGTGCGGATACGGCGGTGAGGTCGAGTGGGCTGATGAACTGCAGCCGTGTGGCGTCGATGGTGAGGGGCTCGCCGGGGTGGCGGTGGAGAACCAGGTCAGCGCGGAGCAGCGGGTGGCGTCCGACGAGTTCGAGTAGCACGACAGACCAGGATGCCAGGGGCACCGCCCGGGAAACGGGTGTCACCCGTTCAGGCGTGTCGCGTGCGGCTGCGGTGACCCGTGGTACGGTTTCACTGGATTCAATGAAACTGATGAGAGGAGCCGAGATGCCTGACGTCTCCGTTACCCCCGGCGCCCACCAGCGCGACTACAAGATCGTCGTGAATGCGCGCGAGAAGACCGTCCACAAGGACACCTTGGCCTTCGAGGAGGTGGTCCGGCTGGCCTTCGACCCGGTCCCGTCGGGTCCGAACGTCTTCATCACGGTCAGCTTCCGGCACGCCCACCAGAAGCCCGCCGACGGCACCCTGAGTGCTGGCGAGAGCGTCGAGATCAAGAACGGGACGGTGTTCACCGTTGTCGCCACTGACAAGTCGTAGCCCCGACCTGAAGCGCCTCCAGGACGAGGGCTTCGAGGTCGAAGTGAAGGACGGCCACCTGCTCGTCCACCATGTCCCGTACGTGGCAGCGGACCGCACGGTGCAATTTGGAGTCCTGGTGTCGGAGCTGACGTTGGCCGGCGACGTCACCACGACCCCGGCCACCCACACGGTCCACTTCAGCGGCGGCGCACCGTGCGATGGCACTGGCGAGCCGCTGAGGAAAATCATCAACTCGACTACCAACGACGTGCTGGCAGGCGTGCAGACAACGTGCATGTTCTCCAGCAAGCCGGTCGGCACGGGCGTGTACGCCGACTACTACGAGAAGATCACCGCGTACGTGGCGATCCTTTCCTCCCCGGCCCACACACTGGATCCAGACGCAACGGCGCAGACGTACAGAGTGGTGCCGTCCGAGCCGCAGGGCTCCGTCTTCCGCTACGCCGACACGGCGTCCAGCCGGGCCGGCATCGGTGCCGTCACTCAGCGTCTGGCCGCGGTCGAGAACGTGGCGATCGTCGGTCTGGGCGGAACCGGTGCGTACATCCTTGATCTGCTCGCCAAGACCCCGGTGGCACGGATCCATCTGTTTGACGGCGACCGCTTCCTTCAACACAACGCCTTCCGCGCACCTGGTGCGCCCTCCGAAGAGGAACTGCAGGGGGCGCCGCTGAAGGTCGACTACTACGCGGACCTCTACGGAAAGATGCGGACCGGCATCGTCCCTCATCCGATGTTCGTGGACGAGACGTCCATCGAGGAACTGCGCGGGATGGACTTCGTGTTCCTCGCGCTCGACAAGGGTGCGATCAAGCGTCCACTGGTCGGCCGACTCGAGGAGTACGACATCCGCTTCATCGACGTGGGCATGGGCGTCCTCGTAAGCGACACCTCCCTGACGGGACTGCTACGGGTAACCACCAGCGTTCCCGGCCAGCGCAGCCACGTCCATGAACGGCAGCGAATCCCCTTCGTCGACTCGGACGAGGACAACGCGTACGCCAGCAACATCCAGATCGCCGAGCTGAACGCGATGAACGCCTCGCTCGCCGTCGTGAGGTTCAAGAAGGTCTACGGTTTCTACGTCGACCTCGAGCGCGAACACCACAGCGTCTACCAATTGGACGGGAATGTCCTCACCAACGAGGACATGGGGTGACGGGCACTCGGATCACACATGTGTTTGTCGACTGCTTTCCTGAACAGTTGGACCAGGGCATGGTGTACATCTCCATCCGCTACGCCCTGGTCACCCACCTGTGCTGCTGCGGCTGCGGGTACGAGGTCGTCACCCCCCTCGCGCCTCGGGAATGGAAGCTGACCTTCGACGGAGTCGCGATCTCCCTGCACCCCTCGATCGGGAACTGGAGCTTCCCGTGCAAGTCCCATTACTGGATTCGTAACAACACTGTCGTGTGGGCCAGACAGTGGACCGAGAAAGAAATCTCCGCCAGCCGTGGAACAACGCGCCCAACAACTGAGGCCATGCGCCGAACGAGCCCAAGACGTACAGCCTCCCCGGTCGCTTCCAAGTGGTGGGCCGCGCTGCGGAAGCGCAAGTGAGGGCACATCCAGGGCACATGAGCCCGGGAAACGGCGTTGACCCATGAGAACTACCGGGAGGGGTTTCAACAGGTCAGCGCACATTTCCTCGCGAAACCCCAGGTCAGCCCCCTCCCACCCCCAATCGCTGCACGAGTGGCAGGACTTCAGCCACCGCCTCCACGAGGCAGGCCACCAGCCGTACTGCCTGGTGTGGCCGTGAGCTGAGGTCTCACGAGGTTCGGGCGGAGCTTTCGGGCTCCGCCCTTTGTGTGTTCACCGGGCCCCCGACGTCGTGGTATCCGGCGTCCGGCAGGGGGAGGAAGTGGTGGTGGGAGCGAGCAGTACCAGCCATGTGGTGGGGCCGGGCCGCGTGGTGTGAACGTGTTCGGTTCGTGGTTCACATCGCCGCATCCGTCCCCATCCCGCACAACTCCTCCCCACCTCGCCCCCCACACCCACACCGGTCGGTCACCCCGGTTCGGCCGGCGGACCGCCGGACCCCCATCCCCCAAACCGCCCCAAACGACGCGCCCATAGCCGCACATCGCCCGTTTCCCGCCACCATGGTGCACATCGTCCGTACGGCGTATTTGCGGCTGATTGTGATGCCCCGTTTACGCCATCCGCGAGGTACGCACCCCGCCGAACACCCCTACCGAATCGTTTCCGCAGGCCAGTACGTTCCCTTTGTCCCGGTGCGATTACGTCACAGGGGGGAGCGTGGCGTAGGGTGGCTGTCCTATTAACTGTCTGATTCCGTACCGGAGTTGACGGTTGCTTCGCGCTGCGCGCCGTGTGTCCCAGCTCCTTGATCGAGAGGACTCCGATGCCCGAAACTCCGCCCTATGCAGTGCGTTCGGAACCCGATCGGGTCCCGGCGACGGGCTCGGCGCGGAACAGACACGCCCGTCCTCCGACGCACGACGCACCGCTGGATTCGGCCATTCGTTCGCATGTGATCCGCCTCGCCGTGCTCCCCGCGGCGCTCATGGCCGCACTGGCCGCCGCCGTCGTCCTGTTCGTCCTGCTCAGCCAGGAGGGCACCGCCGACGCCGCCACCTGGGCCGTGCTCACCAGCGCCGCCGTCCTCGGCTGCGGCGTACTGGTCGGTGCCGTGATCGCCGGCCGCCGGGAGAGCCGCGGCACCGCGCGGCAGTACGCCGTGCTGCGCCAGGCCGTCGCCGCGGGCCAGGCCGACCTCCAGGACGTCCTGCGCCGCGTGGAGCAGGGCGAGCCGGTCGAGCCGGTGCCGTTCACCCAGCCCGCGCCCGCGCTCACCGACTCGCTCGGCCGCCTCGGCTACGAGATCGGCGTCGGCATGTGGCAGGCGCGCACCGTGCTGGCGCAGGCCGCGCAGGCCCCGCGCCCCTCCGCGCAGGACAGCGAGGAGAAGGTCGAGGTCTTCGTCAACCTCGCCCGGCGCCTGCAGTCCCTGGTGCACCGCGCGATCAACATGCTCGACCAGCTGGAGAACGAGGTCGAGGACCCGGAGCTGCTCAAGGGCCTGTTCCACGTCGACCACCTCGCCACCCGCATCCGCCGCCACGCGGAGAACGTCGCCGTCCTCGGCGGTTCGGTCTCCCGTCGGCAGTGGACCCGCCCGGTGACCCTGACCGAGGTGCTGCGCTCCTCGATCGCCGAGGTCGAGCACTACTCCCGGGTCAAGCTGGTCCCCCCGATCGAGGGAACCCTGCGCGGCCACGCCGTCGCCGACGTCATCCACCTGCTCGCCGAGCTGGTGGAGAACGCGACGATCTTCTCCGACCCGCACACCCAGGTGCTGCTGCGCGCCCAGCGCGTCACCGCCGGGCTCGCCGTGGAGGTCGAGGACCGCGGTCTCGGCATGCCCGCCGCGGAGCAGGACCGCATCAACACGCTGCTCGCCGAGCCGGACCACATCGACCTCAGCAAGCTGCTGGCCGACGGCCGCATCGGTCTGTACGTGGTCTCCGCGCTGGCCCGCCGGCACGGCATCGCGGTGCGCCTCCAGAGCAACATCTACGGCGGTGTCCAGGCCGTCCTGGTCATCCCGCGCGCGCTCATCGGTGACGAGCCGCCCGCCGACGCCGTCCAGCCCGCCGCGCAGGCCCCCGTCGAGGCACCCCGCCCCGCCGCTCAGATCGCCCCGGCCCCGCAGACGCACCAGGCCCAGCAGTACCAGGCCGTGCCGCCCGCGCGGACCACCGCTCCGGCCGGTGCTCCGGCCCACCCCGCGGCCGCCCCGGCGAGCCCGCCCCTGCGGCAGCCGCTGCCGCCCGTCCGGTCCGCGTCCGCCCCGGCGGCGCCGCCCGCGCCCCCGCACGCCCCGGGCGGTCACGGCACCCAAGTCGCGGCCCCCGCCGCACCTTTGGCCACGGCTCCTCCCGCGGCGGCCCCGGCTGTACCCTCCGCCGGGGGGCTCGGGTACGGCGGGAGCGCACGGGAGGACGACCGGCCCAGGCTCCCCCAGCGCCGCGCCCAGGAGAACCTGGTGCCGGAGCTGCGTGACGGCCCCGTCCCCCGCCGGGACGACGACCAGGAGGTCGAGCACGATCCGGGACTGATGGCCATGTTCCGGCGCGGAGTCAGCCTCGCCGACAACGAACCCGACGAGCCTCCCGCCGACAGCTCTCGCTGACCGCAGGCTCCGTTATTACTTGCAGCAAGGAGAAGAACCCCTCGTGAGCGACATGCATGCCGGCCAGCCGAAGAACCTGGACTGGCTCCTGGCCGGGCTCGTACAACGGGTCCCCTACACCCGCAGTGCCCTGTTGCTGTCCTCCGACGGACTGGCCAAGGCCTTCGACGGGCTGGAGACCTCCACGGAGGCGGAACACCTGGCCGCCCTGGCGTCCGGTCTCCACTCGCTCGCCCGCAGCGCGGGCATGCAGTTCGCCCAGGGCGCCGACGTACGGCAGGTGGTGGTCGAGCTGGACACCGCCCTGCTGTTCGTGTGCGCCGCGGGCTCCGGCGCGTGCCTGGCCGTGCTGGCGGACCGCGAGGCCGACGCCGCCGTGCTCGGCTACGAGATGGCGATGCTCGTCAAGAGCGTGCGCCCCTACCTCGCCACGCCGGTCCGGCAAGGAGCCGCCGGTTCGTCGATGGATCCGGGGCGCTGAGCATGTCGGACACCGAGGACGGGTCGTGGCTCGACGACGAGGCGGGGCGCTTAGTACGGCCGTACACCGTCAGTAACGGGCGCACCCGTCCGACGTCGCACTTCGACCTGCTCACCCTGGTGATGGCCACCGGCGTCCAGCCGCAGACCTACCTCGGCCCCGACTACGACCAGGTGCTCGCCCTGTGCGACGCGCCGGTCTCGGTCGCCGAGGTCGCCGCGCACC
Organism: Streptomyces sp. NPDC026672; assembly: GCF_040638185.1. Lineage (NCBI taxonomy): Bacteria > Bacillati > Actinomycetota > Actinomycetes > Kitasatosporales > Streptomycetaceae > Streptomyces > Streptomyces sp. NPDC026672. The sequence goes on along the minus strand of NZ_JBEZXS010000056.1, from coordinate 16,754 downwards.
TGCGGCTGCCCGCGGTCATCACCAAAGTCCTGCTCTCCGACCTCGAGACGCATCAGGCGCTGGCCAAGCGCTCACCGCGTGCCGTCGAGGCGGCCTCCCCGACCGACCGAACCCTCCTGGAGGCGGTGCTGCATGGCCTTCGCAAACGGCTCTGATCCGTTCCCCACCGCTCTGAAGATCCTCATCGCCGGAGGCTTCGGGGTCGGCAAGACCACGTTCGTCGGCGCCGTCAGCGAGATCGAGCCGCTGAGCACCGAGGAGCTGCTGACCTCGGTCAGCGCCCGCACGGACAGCCTGGTCGGCATCGAGGACAAGTCGACCACGACCGTGGCGATGGACTTCGGCCGCATCACGCTGGACAAGGACCACGTGCTGTACCTGTTCGGCACGCCCGGGCAGGAACGGTTCTGGTTCATGTGGGACGAGCTGTCCAACGGGGCGCTCGGCGCGGTGGTCCTCGCGGACACCCGCCGGCTCGACCACTGCTTCGCCGCCGTCGACTTCTTCGAGCGGCGCGGCATCCAGTTCATCGTGGCCGTCAACGAGTTCGACGGCGCCTACCGCTACGAGGCCGACGAGGTACGCGCCGCCCTCGATCTCAAGCCCGACGTACCCGTCGTGATGTGCGACGCGCGGCAGTGCAACTCCGGTACTGGCGTGCTGATCTCACTCGTCCAGCATCTGCTTGCCTCGTCTCCCGGGACTTCGCCCGCGGAGCTTAACCCGTTGCGCTGAGCCCCGGCCCAGCGCGACCGATTGGAGCCTGCATGTCAGCCCCGGTTCCCTACAACGCTCCCGTGTCGTACGACCCGACGAGCCATCTGCTGCTCACGCCCGAGGACCGGGACGCCCCGGCCCGGGTGGCCCGGCTGCGCGAACTCGGCTTCGGCGACACCCCCGTCCCGGAGTTCGACGACTTCGCCCGGAACCTGGCGCAGGTCACCGGTGCCCCGTTCTCGATGGTCAACTTCATCGACGAGAACAGGCAGTACTTCGCCGGTCTGTACGCCGCGGGCCGGCCCGGGGTCGCGCTGGAGGCGGCGCCCCAGCAACAGCAGCAGGTCGGCCGGACGATGACGCGCGACCAGGGGTACTGCCCGCACGTCGTCGTGCGCAAGAAGGCCCTGGTCCTGGAGGACGTCTGCGACTACCCGCGGTTCGCGGGCAACCGGGTCGTCGACGAGATCGGCATCCGCTCGTACATGGGCGCCCCGCTGATCGACTGGAAGACCGGCATGGCCCTCGGCACGATCTGCGTCGTGGACACGGACACCCACCCGTGGGGCCGCGAGGGTCTGGCGACCATCAAGCAGATGGCGCAGCAACTGGTCGAGAAGATCCATGACATGGAGGAGCGGCGCGGCATCTGAGCCGAGCCGTGGCCGGCCGGGGGTCGGCTCTGTCGGGGAGCCGCGGGCACGACGCTGTGTCCGTGGCTCCCGTTGTTCCGGGCCCGTGGTGCCCGTTGTTCCGGGCCCGTGGTGCCCGCCGTGCCGGTTCAGCCCGCGTGACCGGCCGTCTCCAGCCACTCGCGGCGCTGCTGGGGCACGGTCCGCACCACGCCCGACAGCCGCTCTGACCACTGGTTCCTGTCGGTGCCGAGGGCGACCTCGCCCAGCCTGAGCAGTTGGATGTCCGAGGTGCCCGCGGGGGCGTAGATGTGATGGGCGTCGCGCAGATAGCGCTCGACCGGGCGGTCGGTGAACAGGCCGCTCGCGGCGTGGAGTTCCATCGCCTCGCGGGCGGAATCGACGGCCGACTCGTGGTTGAGGAACTTGGCGTTCATCAGTTCCGCGTCGCACGGCAGCCCCTGGTCGAGCAGGTGTACGGCGTGGTAGGCGGCCAAGCGGGCCGTCATCAGCCGTGACTTCATCCTGCCGAGCTTGAGCTTGACGCTGTTGAGGGCGCCGAGGGGGGCGCCGTAGCGCTCGCGCTCGATGCACAGGGCGGTCGCCTCCTCGAAGGCGGCCTGGTGGATGCCGAGGGAGACGGCGGTGAGGTTGGGCCTGCCGTACAGCACGCTCGACGAGTAGGCGACGGCGAGGCCGTCCCCCTCGGCGCCGAGCCGGTTGGCGGCGGGCACCCGGCAGTTGTCGAAGATCAGTTCTCCGAAGCTGAACCCGTGCAGGCCCATGGCGGGCCGGTGGGGGGCCAGGGAGAAGCCGGGTCGGTCGGATTCGACGAGGAAGGCCGACAGCCCCTTGGAGCCCTCTCCGGTGCGGACGACGACACCGTGGACGTCGCCGACGTGGCTGTTGCCGACGAAGACCTTGCGGCCGTTGAGGATGTAGTCGTCGCCGTCACGGACGGCGGTGCTGCCCATGCCGAGGACATGGCCGCCCGACTCGGGCTCGGTGACCGCGATCGTCGGCAGGCAGGCGCCCGCGGCGATGCGGGGCAGCCACTGCCGCTTCTGCATCTCGCTGCCGAAGTGGACGATTTTCGCCACTCCGAGCTGGGACGCCTGCACCATGGCTCCCATCGCCCCGCAGACCCGGGCGAGTTCCTCGATGATGATGGTTTTGGCCAGGTGCCCGGCACCCATGCCGCCGTACTGCCGGCCGATGGTCACGCCGATCCAGCCCTGCCGGGCGATGAGCACCGACAGTTCGTGGGCCACGGCCCGTGACGCTTCCATCTCCGCTATTCGCGGACGTACCTCCCGCTCGGCGAACTCCCGTACGCGGAGCCGCAGGTTCTCGTGCCATCCGCTGGTGAAATAGCGTTCCACAACCCCTCCAGCACGCTGCCTCCGGTTCCGGCCGGAACCCGAGGTCGTTCATCGGGCAGTGGTTCATCGCCCCAGGCTGACGCCCGAATAATTGTCTACTTATCGATCCATCTCAGCCAAGATCACCTTCGTAGGTTGACTGAAACACGGCATCTTGCACCAAGGTGCAACAGTGCGATAAAGACAGCCACTTGCCCGCACCCGGACATGCTACGGAGAGAAACCGCTCAGGGTTGAACAGGGTTCAACGCCGCACGGACACCGGCCTGCCCACCAGGCAATTGCACGGAGGGACAGACCAGTCGGTCCGGCGACAATCAGTCACTTTCCGCCTGGCCGATAAGCGGACGAGGTCCAGTGGCTCCTCGGCCGTCCACCGGCGAAGATCAGCCATCGTCCCAGGGAGCAGACCCGCCACAGCCGCACCAGGATGGCACGGGCGCCACTCCTGACGTCACCCCCCGGAAGGAGTCCGTCCGTTCAGGCGTGATCGGCGCAGCAGGGCGTGGGGTCGGGAACCTCGAAGGGGGCGAGGGCGCCGCCGACGGCCGGGACGAGGGCGAGGGTCAGCCGGCCGTCGCGCCACTCGGGGCGTACGTGCTCACGGGTGAGGACGGGGGTGGCGGGGTCGGGGCCGCCGTCCTCCTCGGGCGTGCCGAGGACGACGACCCGTTCGACGGCGCTGAGCGCGAGCACGTCGGCGACGGTCACCGTGCCGGTGAGGCGGCCGACCCCCGGAAACACCACGGCCCGCCCGGCCACCCGCCCGACGGCCTCCCCCACACCGACGGCAGCGCCCTCGACCGCCGCGGGGTCCCCGAGGGAGACCTCCCGGAACACGGCCCCGAACTCCGGCGACAACACGGGAGCGGGGGCGGGAGCGGGGGCGGACCCCGCGCCCTGCGGTAGGGGTGTCCGGGCGGTCAGTTCTACGACGCGGTGCCACGTGGTCTCGGCCGAACGCTCGTCGGGGAGGGTCAGCGTCAGGGTCGTGCCGCGGCGGTCGGGGGTGCGCAGGAGGTGGGTGCAGACGAGCGCGGTGGCGGGGAGGGCGAGGTGGTCCGCGAGGGCGTGGGCGAGGTGGTCGGCCTCCCGCAGGCTCACCGTGCCGGCGTCCACACCGATGACGGTGCGGACGCCGGACACGTCGGGGAACAGGCTCATGCGGGCAGGACCCACATGGGGTTGGAGTAGAACCACAGGTCCTTCCACGGATCGGCGTCGCCGACCACGTCGATCGCCGGACCCGCCGGGTCGACGGCCCTGCCGCGCAGCCCCACCGCGGACCGGTTGCCGTCGGTGCCGCGCAGCCGCAGGTAGACCGGGCGGTCCACCCGGCCCAGGCCGTACGTCAGCCGGACGCTGCCGGTGGCCCTGTCGACCTCGAAGGACTTCACGACCCTGGTGCTGGGCGTGGTGAAGACGTCCTTGTCGGCGACCCGGCCCGTGACGTCGCCCTGGATGACGTCCACGCGCGCCAGCTTCGGCACGAACTGCGACCAGTTGGGCCCGTTGGCCAGGCCGATCTCGACGACGAGGTCGACGTTGCTGCCGCGCCGCACGTGCAGCGAGCCGCCGAGCGTCACCTCGCGCCCGTTCGACCGCAGCCGCGCGTCCAGCCCGCTGATGAGCCCGCCGTGGTCCACCCAGACCCGGCCGGCCCGGATGCCGTCCATGACCGCCTTGTACGAGAAGGAGGCGGCGCCCACGTGCGTGCGGCTGTACTGGCCCGGCCAGAAGTCCGTGTCCGTGAGGCTCGGACCGCCGCCGTACACCGGGTCGTCGTAACGGCCGTTGGTGTTGAAGTCGCTGTTCGGGCCGCGCACCGAACTGTCGGCGTACACGTTGTGGGAGTCGGAGTTGGCGGTGATCCACCACGGCTTGCCCTCGGCGAGCAGGCTGTCCCACAGACCGCCGACCGTGGCGGTCATCCAGTCGAAGCCGCCCCAGGTGCGGTAGCTCTCCAGCGGGTAGCCGACGAACGAGTCGGCGCTCGGGCCGTTGTCGTAGATGCCGCGCGCGCCGCCCGGGCCCTTCGGGGCGGGCAGACCGCCGGCCTGGTGACCGGGGGCGCCCTCCATGCCGACGGCGATGTCCGGCTGGGCGTCGCGCCAGCCGCGGATCTCGTGCGGCGAGTCGATGCCCTTGCGGGCGGGGTGGTTGGCCAGGAACAGCACGTCCTGGATGGTGCGGCGGCGCTTCTGCTCGGCGAGGAAGCCGAAGCCGGCGATGGCGAGCGCCTCGTTGGCCGCGGTGCCCGCGCCGGCGTTCTTCACGGAGCCGTCGAAGGAGTTCTCGAACTCCTTGAGGACGGCGACCTCGTTCCGGCCGGGGTGGACGAACACCGTGCCGTGCTCGGCGGCCGGGATGTTCCACTCCAGGCCCTGGAAGACCAGGGTGTCCTCGACCCGGTCGCGGGCGGCGACGATGTCGGGGTTGACCTTCTCCACACCGATCCTGGCGTGCTGTTCGCTGCCGTGGTCGGTGATGACCATCCAGTCCAGGCCGTGCGCGTTCGCCTGGCGTACGTGGTCGATGACGCGGTACTTGGCGTCGTTGCTGTACTGGGTGTGGATGTGGTGGTCGCCCGCCAGCCACAGGTAGCCGCCGGAGCGGCCGCCGTGCGCGGAGGCCGGGTGCGGGGACGCCGCGGCCTGGCCGGAGCCGGCGAGCACCCCGCCCGCGGCGAGTCCTGCGCCGAGCAGACCGGTGCGGCGCAGCATGGACCGGCGGGAGAGCTGGCCGGGGGTCAGCTCCTCGTCCGGGACGGACAGGTCGAGCGCGGGCGGCAGCGAGGTGTGCCCGCCGTCGCCGTGGTCGTGCTGGTGATGGTGCCCGTGGTCGTGTCTGTGACCGTGACTCATGTTCAACTCCCGCGTACCGCAGGGATGTTCGGGACGCCAGGAGTCTGCAAAGGACCGGTGAACAGTGGGGGTCGGGGTGATGGTGGGGCAGGGAAACCCGGATGTGCACCGGTCTTCCGTGCCCCTTACACCTCACGCCTCGCCCTTCCCTTCTCACGCCTCCCCGCGGCGGCGGACGAGTCCGGCCAGCGGGCCCACGGCCAGCAGGACGGCGAGCGTCGTGTACCCGTACGGCAGTGAGGCGAGCGTGGCGACCCCCGCGACCAGCAACGGGCCGCCGGCGTCGCCGAGTTCACGGCCGAGTTCGGCGCTGCCCATGGTCCGGCCGAGGCGTTCGGCGGGGGTGGACGCGGCGAGGGCGGCGAAGCCGAGCGGGGTGATCAGGCCGGTGCCCGCACCGGTGAGGACGGCCGCGGTGAGGACACCCGCGAGGCCGGGCAGCGTGGCGCAGCCGAGACCGGCGGCCGTGAGCAGCAGTCCGGCCGTGAGGCCGCCGCGCAGGGTGAGGCGGCCCTCGTCGAGGGCGCGGCCCGCCCTCGGCTGGACGAGCGCGGCGCAGGCGGCGAGCACGGACACGGCGGCGCCGGTGGCGACCGGGCCGAGGCCGGCGGCCCGGCCGGTGACGGGCAGGAAGCCGACGCCGACGGAGAGCGCGGCGGTCGCACCGGCCAGGGCGGCGGTGGGCACGAGGAAGGCCGGGTCGGCGAGCGCGCGGGCGAGGTCGAGGACGGTCTGCCGGGTCCTGGGCAGCGGGGGCACGGCGGGCACCGCGAGGGCGGCCCAGCAGGCGACGGCCGCGCCGAGGACGGCGAGGACCGCGAACAGCAGGCGCAGTCCGCCGGCCCACACGAGGACTCCGCCGAGGAGGGGGCCGAGGGTGTAGCCGACGGACTTGTGGAAGCCGTAGCCGCCGAAGGCCCGGCCGCGCTCGGCGGCGGGGTTGAGGCGGGCGACGAGCGCGGAGGCGGCCGGTGAGAACGCGGAGGCGGCGGCGCCCTGGCCGAGCCGGGCGGCCCACAGCAGGCCGGGGCTGCCGTCGAGGGCGTACAGCGCGGAGGCGAGGGCGAAGCCGACGAGTCCGCCGAGCAGCACGGGACGGGCGCCGACCCGGTCGGCGAGGGCCCCGAACACGGGCTTGAGCACGACCTCGGCGCCGTCGTACAGCGCGAGCAACCCGCCCAGGACCAGCAGGGACGTCACGCCGTCGGAGGAGAAACCGCCGAGGTTCGCGGCGATCCCGTGCGCCCCGAAGGCGGTGGTGAACCCGGCGGCGTACAGCGGCCACATGACACGAGCAGGAGCGGCCTCGGTCATGGCCCGCCCGCCGGTGTCCAGCGGGACACCGCCCAAAGCCCCTTGCCTACGACCGAAGTCACGGCCAGGGTCGAGGCCGGGGCAAGAGCCGGGGCCGGGACCGGGACAAGGGCCAGGGTCGGGGTCGGGGCCAGGGCCGGGGCCAGGGCCGAGGTCGGGGTCGGGGCCGAGGTCGGGGCCAGGGCCGAGGTCGAGGTCGAGGCAAGAGCCGAAGTCGGGGCTGTCGCGGTCGGGGCCGGCGTCGCGGTCGCGGCCGAAACCACGGTCACGGCCCGAACCGCGGTCACGGCCCGAGCCACCGGCACGGCCCGAGCCACCGGCACCGCCGGAGTCGCGGTCACAGCCCGAACCACCGTCACGGCCCAAGTTGGGGTCACGGCCCGAGCCACCGGCACGGTCCGAGTCGTCGCCGGAGTCGCGGTCGCGGCCCGCGCCACCGCCGGTGTCACGACCCCTCCCCCGGTGCCCCGTGCAGGGCGGCGAAGACGCGGTTGGCGTAGTCCTCGCAGGCCGCCGCGCACTCCCTGAGGCGGCGGGCGGCCTCGGGGGCCCGCGGGGCGCCGAAGACGTCGCGGACGGTGAGGTCCCGGTGCCAGCGGCGCAGGCGTTCCAGGGACTGTTCCTCCTCCTCCAGTTCGGCGAGGGTGAACTTGGCGATGCGGATCTCCTTCGCCAGTTCCTCCTCGAACTTGCCGCAGTCGGCGAGGAATTCGCCCCACTCGGCGGACCGCTCCGCCGTGAACAGGGCCTGGAAGCGCGCGGCGTCCTCGGGCCCGCGCCCCGCGGCGGTGAGCGTGACGGCCTGGCCGTCGGCCTGCTCGGCGAGCGCGACGGCCCGCGCCACCCCGTCGGCGAAGACCGGCACGTCCGGTACGGCCCACACGCCCTGCCCGAGCGAGAGCGCGCCGATCTTGCGCAGCTCGCGCCAGACGGCCACCCGGTGCCGGGTGGGCTCCGCGGGCACCTTGATCACGAGGACGAGCCAGCGCCCCGGCGTTCCAGACTTCGACACACTCGAAAATGTAGCAGGCGTTACATCGGCACCATCGACGGCTGTTGGCGCTCGGGGGCACCCAGGTGGCACACTCGGGGACGGCAAACCATCTACACGCGCGTAAAAGATCGTGCAGGGCAGGCGATCGGCACGGGCGCCGACGGACGACCGGGAGAACAGCGACCGCATGACAGCCGACGCACCGGGCCGCGGCCCCAAGCGGGCGAACGGCGTCCGCGAGAGCCAGCTCCTCGACCTGCTCCAAGGGGCCGGCACCGCGCTGACCCCCGGCGAGGTCGCCGCACGCCTCGACGGCGAGCTGACGTACAGCAGCGTGGTGACGATCCTGACCCGTATGCACACCAAGGGCCTGCTCAGCCGGGTCGCACGCGGCCGGGCCTACGCCTACTCGCCCGTGACGGACGACGCCGGCTTCGCCGCGCGCCGCATGCGGACGGTCCTGGAGGGCCGCCCCGACCGCGAGGCGGTGCTCGCCCGGTTCGCCGACGAGCTCTCCGGCGCCGACGCCGACCTGCTGCGCCAGTTGCTCGGTCCCGACCTGGACCCCGGCGGACCGGCGTCCGGCCGACCGTCCGGACGATAGGGGGTACGGCCCATGCGCATCGCCGTCTACGTACCACTGCTGCTGTCGCTGCTCGCCCCGCTCGGCGCCCGCCCGCTGACCGAGCGCTGCGAACCGCGGCTGGCCACCTGGCTGCTCACCGTGTCCTCACTGGTGCTGGGCACGGCGACCACGATCTCCCTGGGGCTGCTGGCCGCCGCCGGGCTGGTCCGCCTGCCGCTGCTGGCGGGGCTCGGGCACTGGTCGGCGAGCGGCGCCCGGGACGCCGACCCGGCGCGCGGGGCCGTCGCCCTGGCCGCCGGGCCACTGCTGGTCGCGGCGCTGGTGACGGTCGCCCGGATGCTGTGGCGGCGGGCCCGCACCCTGACCGCGGCCACGCTCGACGCGGCGTGCATGCCCGCGCACGACGGGCTGGTGGTCGTGGAGGACGCGGCCCCCGACGCGTACGCGCTGCCCGGACTGCCCGGCCGGGTCGTGGTCTCCCGGGGCATGCTCGACGCGCTGCCCGAGGGCGAGCACGAGATCCTGCTGGCGCACGAGCGGGCCCATCTGGCCGCGCACCACTACGCCTTCGTCACGCTGGCCCAACTGGGCGCCGCCGCCAACCCGTTGCTGCGGCCGTACGCCAGTGCGGTCGGCTACACGATCGAGCGCTGGGCGGACGAGAACGCGGCGGCGGGCACGGGCGACCGCCGGCGGGTGGCGCACGCGGTGGGCCGGGCGGCCCTGGCGAGCCACCGCCGACCGCCGCTGACCCGCCTCACGGACGCGGCCCTGGGCATCCTCGGCCGGGGCCCCCTGACCAAGGCGGGCCCGGTCCCGCGCCGGGTGGCCGCGCTGCTCGCCCCGCCGCTCCGCCGGCATCCGGGGCTGACGGCGGCGACCGCCGCGGTGCTCGCGGCGGCGACGCTGACCACGACCGAGGCCGCCCACGACCTGCACGTCCTGCTCATGGGCATCGGGGCATGGTGACGACACCCCCGACGCCTGCGGGCGTACCGCCCCCGGAGCCTCCGTATCGTGGGTTTCCGACCGTCCACCGCCACACGTCCGCTCACGGGGGGATCATGCACGGCACCGAAGCGCAGAAGGCGCCCCAGCCCCGTACGGACGTGCCGGTGACCGGGGCGGGACTCGCGCCCACGGTCGCGGTCCTGGTGGTGAGCCTCGTCATCGCGGGCGTCGGGGTCTACGAGCTGTGCGGCTTCGGCCTCCACAGCCTGGACCGCCGCCCGCATCTGTTCAGCGACGGCCTCGCCACGGGCGGGGTGATCGTGGCGGTGGTGGCGGCGGGCGCGTCCCTCGGCAACCTCATCTGGCACCTGGTGACGGCCCACCGCGAGACACCCGAGCGGGACTGACCTCGGGCCGCGTCGTCGGACGGCACGTCACCGCCGGCGCCAGGGATCCGAGAGTACGCCGCCCACGGTGAAGCCGATCACCGAGCCGCCGCCCTCCCGGCAGAAGGCGAAGGGGGCGCCGCCGTGGGACGTGGCCACCTCCCGGACGATGGACAGGCCGAGGCCGGAGCCGGGCTGCGCGCGGGCGTCGGCGGCGCGGTAGAAGCGGTCGAAGATCCGCACGAGGTCGCCGTCGGCGATGCCGGGTCCGCGGTCGCGGACCTCGACGCGCACGGTCCCCGGCCGGGTCGGCCCGGTGACGTCGACCTCGATGGGCGCGGTGCCGCCCCGGTCGAACTTGGCCGCGTTCTCGACCAGGTTGGACATCGCCCGCTGGAGCATGCCGGGCCGCCCGTCCGTGGTGGTGTCGCCGCTCGCCCGCAGCACGATCTCCCGCCCGGTGCGCCGCCGGGCGAGGCCCACCACCTCCTCGGCGAGGTCGGCGAGGTCCACCCGCTGCGGCGGCTCGGCGTCCGACTGCCCGGCCGCGAGATCGACCAGCTCGTTGACCAGGTCGGTCAGTTCACGCGCCTCCTGGGTGAGGTCGGCGACCAGTTCGTCCCGGGTGTCCGGCGGCAGCTCGTCGATGCGGCGCAGCAGGGAGATGTTCGTGCGCAGGGACGTCAGTGGCGTGCGCAGTTCGTGCCCGGCGTCCTGCACCAGACGCCGCTGGTCCTCCTCCGACTGGGCGAGCCGGCCCAGCATCCGGTCGAAGGCGCGGCCGAGGCGCCCCACCTCGTCGAGCCCCGCGACGGGCACCTCGATGCCCAGCCGCCGGGTGCGGGCGACGTCCTCGGCCGCCGAGGTGAGCACCACCAGCCGCCGGGTGATGCGGCGGGCCAGCCACCAGCCGAACAGCCCCGCGCCCACCACGACCGCCGCCATCAGCGTCAGCGTGCGCTGCTGGAGCGCCCGCAGCAGGTCCTCGGTGTCGCTGTACTCCTGCGCGACCTGCACCCCGCCCCGCCCGTTCCCGAGCGCGACGGTCGCGATCCGGAACAGGTCCTCGCCGACCCGGACGTGCTCGTACTGCACGGTCCGCCCGGCCTCCGACGCCCCCGCGACCGCCCGGTCCCCGGCGGTGACGGGCAGCACCGGACTGCCGTTGTCGACGATCTGTCCGCCGGGGCCCAGCACCTGGACGTCGGTGCGGCTGGGCCGTACGAGGTCGTGCCCCGGCCGGGAGGAGCTGAAGTCGTCCGGCACCATCTCGTGCTGCCGGACCTCGTCCCGCACGTCCTGCACGACCTGCGTGAACACGGACTGCTGGTCGACGCGGACGAGCCGGGCCGCGGCGCCGTACGACAGGATGCCGACCAGGATCGTGACGGCGGCGGTGACGGCCGCGAAGGACACCGCGAACGTGGTCCGCAGGGAGACCAGCTTGGGCCGGCGCCGGGCGAGCACCCGCCGCAGGCGGCCCACTCAGTCCTCCCGCAGCACGTAACCCACGCCCCGGACGGTGTGGATCAGCTGCGGCGCGCCGGGTTCGTCGAGCTTGCGGCGCAAATAACCGACGTACACGGCGAGGTTCTTGGAGCCGGGGCCGAAGTCGTAGCCCCAGATGCGGTCGTAGATCGTGGAGTGGTCGAGGACGATGCCCGCGTTGCGCACCAGCAGTTCCAGCAGCTCGAACTCGGTGCGGGTCAGCTCCAGCTCGCGCCCGCCGCGCCAGGCCCGGCGGGCCTGGAGGTCCATGAGCAGCCCGGCCGCGCCGACCTGCCGGTCGGAGGTCTGCCGGTCGGGAGCCTGGCGGTCGGAGGTCTGGCGGTCAGGGGTCTGCGGCGTCCCCTTGGCAGGCTCGGCCGCGGCGCCCGTGTTCCCGGCGGTCACCGGGCTGGTGCGGCGCAGCAGGGCGCGCAGCCGTGCGAAGACCTCCTCGACGTCGAAGGGCTTCACGACGTAGTCGTCGGCGCCCGCGTCGAGTCCGGCGATCCGGTCGGCGGTCTCCACCAGCGCGGTGAGCATCAGGATCGGCGTGCGGTCCCCCTCGGCGCGCAGCACCCGGCACACCTGGAGGCCGTCGATGCCGGGCATCATCACGTCCAGGACGAGGACGTCGGGGGCCGTGCGGTGGGCGTGCGCCAGCGCCTCGACGCCGTCGGCGACCGCGGTCACCGCGTAGCCCTCCAGGGTCAGCGCCCGCTCCAGGGCGTGACGGATGGCGCGGTCGTCTTCGGCGAGCAGCACAGTCTGGGGCACGCACCCAGTCTGCCAAGGCCCCCGGCGGTTCGGCCGTGACGAATGGGCCTACGATCACCCTTTTTACCGGGCTCTCACCGTCACGGACGCAACCGCCGGGCGTCCCGCGTGCGCCGGAGGTCAGACCTCGGCGACGCCCAGCCGGGCCAGCTGCTCGGCGAAGGGGACGACCTTCAGGGCGCCGTCGGCGGGCGCGGGCACCGTCGCGCCCCCTCGCCCGTCCACCGCGGCCGTCCCGCCCACCGCGGTCCCGTTCACGGCGCCCGCCGCGCCCGCCGTCCCCGTGAGCGCGGTCATCAGCGCGGCCAGCTCCCCCGCCGCCCGGTCGATCCGCTCGGGCAGTCCCTCCGCGCCCCAGTCCTCCGAGGCCGCGTACACGGCGGTCGGGACGACCACCGCCCGCAGGTAGGCGAAGAGCGGGCGCAGGGCGTGCTCCAGGACGAGGGAGTGGCGGGCGGTGCCACCGGTCGCGGCGACCAGGACCGGCTTGCCGGCCAGGGCGTCCTTGTCGAGCACGTCGAAGAAGGACTTGAACAGTCCGCTGTACGACGCGGTGAACACCGGGGTGACCACGATCAGCCCGTCCGCCCGGCCCACCGCGTCCAGCGCGGCGGAGAGCTCCCGGCCGGGGAAGCCGTTGGTGAAGTGGTGCGCGATCTCCACGGCCAGCTCGCGCAGCTCGACGACCCGGACCTCCACGGGGGCGTGCCGGCCGACGGCGGCGGTGAGCCGGTCGGCCAGCAGCCGGGTGGACGACGGCACGCTCAGCCCCGCCGAGACGACGACGAGCCTCATACGGCACCCACCTCTTCCGAAGCCTCGTTCCGCTCGGCGGCGAGCAGGGAACCGTGGGTCGGTGCGTCCGGCACGTCCGCCGGGCGGCCCTTGGCGAACTCCTCGCGCAGCACCGGCACGACCTCCTCGCCGAGCAGGTCGAGCTGTTCCAGGACCGTCTTCAGCGGCAGGCCCGCGTGGTCCATCAGGAACAGCTGGCGCTGGTAGTCGCCCGCGTACTCACGGAAGCCCAGCGTCCGCTCGATGACCTGCTGCGGCGAACCGACGGTCAGCGGGGTCTGCTCGGTGAAGTCCTCCAGGGAGGGACCGTGCCCGTAGACCGGCGCGTTGTCGAAGTACGGCCGGAACTCGCGCACCGCGTCCTGCGAGTTCTTCCGCATGAACACCTGTCCGCCCAGGCCGACGATCGCCTGCTCCGGGGTGCCGTGCCCGTAGTGGGCGTAGCGCGTCCGGTACAGCTCGACCATGCGCTTGGTGTGGTCGGCGGGCCAGAAGATGTTGTTGTGGAAGAAGCCGTCGCCGTAGTACGCGGCCTGTTCCGCGATCTCGGGCGAGCGGATGGAGCCGTGCCAGACGAAGGGCGGTACGCCGTCCAGCGGGCGGGGCGTGGCGGTGAAGCCCTGCAACGGGGAGCGAAACCTGCCCTCCCAGTTCACCACGTCCTCGCGCCACAGGCGGTGCAGCAGCGCGTAGTTCTCGATGGCCAGGTTGATGCCCTGGCGGATGTCCTGCCCGAACCACGGGTACACCGGACCGGTGTTGCCGCGGCCCATCATCAGGTCGACCCGGCCGTCGGCCAGGTGCTGGAGCATCGCGAAGTCCTCCGCGATCTTCACCGGGTCGTTGGTGGTGATCAGCGTGGTGGAGGTGGACAGCACGAGCCGTTCGGTCCGCGCGGCGATGTACCCGAGCAGGGTGGTCGGGGACGAGGGCACGAACGGCGGATTGTGGTGCTCGCCGGTCGCGAAGACGTCCAGGCCGACCTCCTCGGCCTTCAGCGCGACCGCGACCATGGCCTTGATCCGCTCGTGCTCCGTCGGAGCCCGGCCGGTGGTCGGGTCCGGCGTCACGTCCCCGACGCTGAAGATCCCGAACTGCATGCTCACTCACCCCTCCAGGCTTGTTGACCATTCAACTATACCTGCCCAACACACCCCCGCTCCCCCGTATTCCGGGCACAGCGAACGCCCCCCAAGGGTGCGGGGAACTGCGCGACCAGCCACTACGGGGCCGCGGACGACCGACAACCCGTCGCGCCGCTCACGGCGAAGCCCTCAGTGGCCGTGCCGGACCGCGTAGATCATGACGAACGCCACGATGTGGATGCCGAAGAGGAAGTACGCGAGGAAGTACCAGACCTGCCTCTCGTTCTTCGTCTCCTGGGCCAGCCGGCGCTTCTCCGCCGCGACCTCCGGGGACGGCTCGGCAGCACCGCCGGCGGCCCCCGCCTCGGATTCCGTCATCACACCTCCCGGTGGACCTTCGTGTTCGACGCCTGGGCGCGCGGACGCAGCACCAGCAGGTCGACGTTGACATGGCTGGGCCGGGTCACCGCCCAGGTGATGGTCTGCGCCACGTCGTCGGCGGTGAGCGGCTCGGCGACCCCCTCGTACACCTTCGCCGCCCTCGCCTCGTCCCCGCCGAAGCGGGTCAGCGCGAACTCGTCGGTCCTGACCATGCCGGGCGCGATCTCGATCACCCGCACCGGCCGGCCCACGATCTCCAGGCGCAGCGTCTCCGCGAGCACATGGGCGCCGTGCTTCGCGGCGACGTACCCCGCACCGCCCTCGTACGTGCCGTGCCCCGCCGTCGAGGAGACGACGACCACCGTGCCGTCGCCGCTCGCGTCCAGCTTCGGCAGCAGCGCCTGGGTGAGGTTGAGGGTGCCGATGACGTTCGTCTCGTACATCGTGCGCCAGTCCGCCGGGTCGCCGGTCGCCACCGGGTCCGCGCCGAGCGCGCCGCCCGCGTTGTTGACCAGCACGCCGACCGTCCTGAACGCGGTCGCGAACTCGTCGACCGCGGCCCGGTCGGTGACGTCCAGCTGGTAGGCGGTCGCCGAGTGCCCCGCCGCGGTGATCTCCTCGGCCAGCGCCTCGACACGGTCCTTGCGGCGGGCGGTGACGACCACCCGGTACCCCGCCTCCGCGAGCCTGCGGGCCGTGGCGGCGCCGATGCCGCTGCTCGCACCGGTGACGACGGCGATGCGGGAGGCGGCGGGTGGTGCGGCGGTGGCCATGGATGCTCCTCGGGCGGCGTACGGACGACGGTCTGCGCCCAGGGTAGGTGACAGGGGCACACGTCGTCCGGGCGGTCAGCCGCCGCTGCGGGGCGCCCACATGATCACGGCCATCCCGGCGAGACAGACCAGCGCGCCCGTGACGTCCCAGCGGTCGGGCCGGTAGCCGTCGGCGACCACGCCCCACAGGATCGACCCCGCGACGAAGATCCCGCCGTACGCGGCCAGGATGCGGCCGAAGTGGGCGTCGGGCTGGAAGGTGGCGACGAAGCCGTAGGCCCCCAGGGCGAGGACGCCGCCGGTGATCCACAGCCAGCCCCGGTGCTCGCGCACGCCCTGCCAGACCAGCCAGGCGCCCCCGATCTCGAAGAGCGCGGCGACGACAAAGAGGGCTGCGGAGCGCAGGATCGACATGCGCGCAGCCTGTCATGCCCGCTGTCACCTGATGGACGGCGCCTGCCGCGGGCCGCGCGGGGGATACATCCGTACGTCCATCGGTTCACAGGAGCGGAAGTACGGAGTGGGCGGCATGCGCAGAACGAGGACGCTGGCCCTGTCGGGCGCCGCGCTGGCCGCGGTGGCCACGGCCCAGCCCGTGCGGGCGGACACGGCACCCGAGGCCGATCTGGCCTACCACGGTTCGGCGGTGATGGCCGGGGCCCGGATCGAGGTCCGGCTCACCGCGCACAACCAGGGGCCGGCCGCGGTTCCGGGCGCGAGCGTGCGGCTGCGCTGGTCGGTGCCGCCGGCGGAGCGGCAGACGCTGCCTGACGGCTGTGTCCGCACCGCCGAGCGGGACGTGGTGTGCGCGACGGGGCCGCTGCCCGCCGACGGGTTCGGGGAGCGGATCGCCCTGGACGTGGGGCTGCGGGAGCGCGGTACCGAGGTGACGATGGAGATCGACACGGTGTGGAGCGGCGGCACCGTCGACCGCGACCGCACCAATGACCGCACACGGGTGCTGATCCTCGACACCGGGGACGCGTACCCCTTCTGACCGCCGCGACCGCGCGCGGCACGGACGAGAGGGAGCGGACCATGGACGGGGACGGGGACGGCGCCGAGACCGGGGACGGGGGCACGCGGTCACGGCTGCTGGCGGAACTGTCCACCGTCTCCCGCCGCTGCATGGCGTCGTACACGCTGTTCAACCAGGCCGTCGCCGACCATCTCGGGCTGCACCCCACCGACCTCCAGTGCCTCAACCTGCTGACCCTGGAGACGGACCCGGTGACGACGGGGCGGGTCGCCGAGTTGACGGGGCTGACGACCGGCTCGGCGACCCGCCTGGTGGACCGCCTGGAACGGGCGGGCTACGTCGTGCGCCACCGCGACACCACCGACCGCCGCCGCGTCCTGGTCACCCCGGTCCCGGACCGCATCGCCGAGTTCACCCGCCTCTGGGAACGCGCCGGCGGCACCTGGACCCCCCTCTACACCGACCTGACCACCACCGAACTGACCACCCTGCTCCACCACATGACCCGCACGATCACCTACACGACCGACCGCATCACCCACCTGCGCGAGGGGCGGATCTAGGGCGTGTTTCGAAAGTCCCGCCTGGCCCGCGACGCCTGGCACGCACACTCGCCGCGTTGTCGGAACGCCCAAGTACATCCAGTACGAGGG
>NZ_JBEZXS010000055.1:0-49567 GCF_040638185.1 Streptomyces sp. NPDC026672 | reverse complement strand
ATCAACGTGCTGTTCGCGATGCTCCGCGACGGCACCTTCTACGAACCCAGAACCCCACGCCTCGCTTGACGAAAGACATAGAGGCACCCCCCCGGAGGACTCAGACCTGGAGCTGGCCGCCGTCCACGAAGTACTCCGCACCCGTGACGAACGTGCTGTCCGGGCCGGCGAGGAAGGCGGCCAGGCCGGCGACCTCCTCGGGGCGGCCCATGCGGTTCAGGGGGAGCTGCCGCGCGAGCACGCCGTGCAGCTCCTCCGTGCTCAGACCGCTCTGCTCGGCCATGCCCTCGATGCCGGGCGTGGCGATCGGCCCGGGTGTGATGACGTTGACGCGCACCCCGCGCGGCGCGAGTTCGGCGGCCCAGGTGCGGCCGAGGCTGCGGATCGCCGCCTTGGACGCGGCGTACAGCCCCATCCCCGCGTTGCCCTCGTGCGCGGTCGTCGAGCCGAGCAGGATCACCGACGCCCCCTCGGCCAGCAGCGGCAGCGCCTTCTGCACGGTCAGCAGCGTGCCCTTGGTGTTCACGCCGAACGTGTGGTCGAACTGTTCCTCCGTGGCGTCCGCGAGGCCGCTCAGCACGCCGAGACCGGCGTTGGCCACCACCACGTCCAGCGTGCGGCCGTCGCCGCGCACGGCGTCCACGACCCGGTCGAGGTCGTCGGCGCGCGACACGTCGCAGGGGACGGCGACCGCGCGCGGGCCGATCTCCGCCGCCACCGCCTCCAGTTCCTCCTTGCGCCGGCCGGTGAGGTACACCCGGGCGCCGTCGTCGGCGAATCGCCGGGCGATCGCCCGTCCGATGCCGCTGGAGGCACCGGTGACGAGCGCGGTCTTCGTGTCCATGGGAAGCATGTCGGGGTCCTTCGACGAGGGGGGACATCGGGGTCGGCATGCGCGCCCCCGGCGGCACAGAGCCATGGCCGCCGAGGAAAGTGCACGTCAGCGAGTTATTGACTCTCGCGTCCAGAACGTAACCCGTTCTGGACGCACCAGTCAAGAACCGATAGGGTGAGGGCATGGCACGACCCCGGAAATTCGACGAGGACGAGGTGCTGCGCGTCGCCAGGGACCGCTTCTGGACGACCGGCTACGCGGCGACGAGCCTGGACGACGTCCTGAAGGACACCGGTCTGGGCAAGGGCAGCCTCTACGCCGCGTTCGGCGACAAGCACGCGCTGTTCCTGCGCGCCTTCGACGGCTACTGCGCGGGCCTCGTCGAGGGCATCGGGGGGCGGCTCGACGGCCCGGACGAGGACGCCCTCGACCGGCTGCACGCCCTGGTCACCGCCGTCGCCGAGGCCACCGCGGCCGACACCTGCTTCCGGGGCTGCCTGCTGGCGAACGGCACCGCCGAACTCTCCGGGCGCGACCCCGAGGTACGGGCCGCCGCCCACCGCACCTACACCGCGCTGCGGGAACAGCTCGCCGAGGCCGTGGCCGCGGCCCAGCGGGCGGGCGCGATCGACCCCGCCGCCGCCCCGGACCGGCTGGCCCTGCTCCTGCTGGCGGTGCTCAGGGGCATCGAGGCGCTGGGCAAGGGCGCCGTCGGCGGCGACGCGCTGCGGTCGATCGCCGAGACCGCGCTGTCCCTGCTGCCGCGCCCTTGAGCACCCCCGCCCGACTGAGCACCGCCGCCCGACTGAGCACGGCCGCCCGGCGTCCCGTACCGGCCGGACTGTTTCGGCGGACGGAATTCGTACAGTTGTCTATGGACCGGGGGCGGGGACGGCCCGCCGACCGAACGTCGGCCCGGTCCGGTGACGACGGGACGGTGGCGCCCCATGGACATGCGGCAGATCGAGTTCTTCGTGGCGGTGGCCGAGGAACTGAACTTCACCCGGGCCGCCGAGATGAGCCATGTGTCGCAGTCGGGGCTCTCGGCGTCGATCCGCAGCCTGGAGCGCGAGCTGCGGCACCAGCTGTTCGACCGCTCGCCCCGCGCGGTGACGCTGACCGCGGCGGGACACGCCTTCCTGCCCCGGGCGCGGAGCATCCTGGCGGACTCCCGGGCCGCCGTGCGCGAGCTCGCGCGGGCGGACGACGAGGCGGCGGGCAGCCTGGCCCTGGGCAGCGAGCAGTGCCTCGGTGACCTGATCGACCTGCCGGACGTGCTCGCGGCGTTCCGGGCCCGGCATCCGGCGGTCGACGTCCGTGCCGAGCAGCTGGGGTCCCGGCTGGTCCTGGAGCGGGTGCGCCGGGGCGACCTGGACGCGGGCCTGGTCGCGGGGCCCGCCGGCCGGCTGTCCGGGGACGGCGGGATCGACGTGGTCGAGATCGCCCGGGACCGCTTCGAACTGCTCCTGCCGCCCGGCCATCCCCTCACGACGGAGGAGATCACCTGGTCCGCGCTGGAGGGCAGCGCGTTCGTGGACTTCGGCGAGGACTGGACGGCCCGCGCGCTGGTCGACGACGCCTTCCGCGAGCGCCGGCTGCCGCGCCGGACGGCGATCACCGCGGACGACGTCCACATGCTGCTCGACCTGGTACGGCGCGGTGCGGGACCCGCGCTGGTCCCGGCGTCGTACGCCGCGAAGCCCCAGGCCGACGGGCTGGTCCGCCGGTCCGTGCCGGACCCCGGCCCCACCTGGGCCGTACACCTCGTGACCGGAGCCGGGGCGGGCCGCCCGGCTCGCCTCTTCGCCGACCTGCTCCTCAGCGTGGACGCCCTGGACACGATGCGCACGATCATCGACCCGACTGCACCGCCCCGAACCCGATCGACCACGGGGTCCGGCCGTTCGTGACGGTGACGCGCCCGACCGACCGTGGCGACGGCGCGTGGCAGTCGGCCGTAACGGCGGGGCGCCGCAGTCGGCCGTAACGACGGCGCGTCACAGTCCGCCAAAAGGCGGGGCGCCGCGGCCGGCCGGAACGGAGAAGCTCCCCGGCCGACCGTGACAACAGGGCGCGCGGCCGGCCGCAACGGTGGCGCGCCCCGGCCGACGGTGACGGCGAGGCGCCGTGGTCGGCCGGGACGGCGGTACGGCCCTATCGGTGGTGGAGCGCCGTGTCCCGGTCCGCGGGCACGGAGCCCACCGGGGGAGGCGACGGGGGCTCACCCTCAGGTCCACTGGAACGCCCCCCCCGGGGCCGACCGAGGCTCACACCCGGGCCCACCGGAACGAACACCACCCGGGGCCGATCGGGGTTCACCCTCGGGTCTACCGGAACGGACCCCATCTAGGGCCGACCGGAGCCCACCCCGGGGCCACCGGAACGCCCCCCCGGGGTTCACAGGGGAGCCACCCGGGGCGCCACCGGGGCGGCGGACTGCCTGGGGCCCGTCGGGACGGCTACGCGTCGCGGTTTTCCAGGACGGCGCGGGAGCGGAGCGAACCCGCGGCGAGGAGGCCGAGGACCTCGGACGCCTGGGCGAGGGGGTAGCGGTCGACGACCGAGCGGACCTCGCCCTGGGCGGCGAGCCGCAGCACCTCGTTCATCTGGTCGCGGTTGCCGAGGATCGACGCCCTGATGGTCTGCGCCTTGTTGAACGGGAAGCCCGAGACCGACAGCGGGACCCCCGCGACGAGGGTGCCGCCCCAGGCCAGGGAGGCGAGGGCCTGCTCGGTGACGGTGTCGGACGGCGCGAAGGTGATCGCGGCGTCCACCGAGTCCGCGAGCACCCGGCCCGGGTCCTCGCGGGAGGCGTCCACGACCCGGGTGGCCCCGAGTTCGCGGGCGACACTCAGGTGGTCGGCGCTGCGGCCCACCGCGATCACGTCGGCGCCGGTCAGCCGCGCGAACTGCACGGCCATGTGGCCGACGCCGCCGAGCCCGAAGACGGCGACCGTGGCGCCGGGTCCGAGGTCGAGCTTCTGCACGGCCCCGTAGGCGGTGATGCCGGGGCAGAACAGCGGGGCCGCCTCGGTGAGGTCGAGCCCGTCGGGGACGTGGTAGGTGTGGGCCGCGTTGGACAGCATGTACTGGGCGTAACCGCCGTCGACGTGCTCACCGGTGATCCTGCGCAGGTGGCACAGCTGCTCGCGCCCGGAGGTGCAGTACTCGCACTCCTCGCACGTCCACCACAGCGGCTGCACGCCGACCCGGTCGCCCTCGGCGAAGCCCTCGACGCCCTCGCCGACGGCGGCCACCGTGCCGGTGACCTCGTGGCCGGGGACGATCGGGCTGATGCCGGGGACACCGCCGTCGACCCAGTCGCCCTCGATCATGTGCAGGTTGGAGCGGCACACACCGCAGGCGGCGACCTCGATCAGCAACTGGCCCGGTCCGGGGGCCGGGGTCGGGACCTCGCGCCACGACAGCGGGTTGTCGGTCAGGGGAGCGGGTTCGTCCAGAGTGATTGCGTACATGCAGCCATCGTCGGCGGCCCCCGGGCGGGCGTCCAACAGGGAATCCTCATGGCAGCGATCGAGAATCCCACTGGCACCCGCGGTACCCGCCCGGTCCCTGTCCACGGACGGCCGCTCCGCCTGTCCCGCCCCCGTGCCCTGATGTTCAATGGGACATGGGGCGACATACCGTCCCCCACCGAGCCGACAGGGCGACCCTTCGCCGGGCGTCACCACGGCGAACAGGCGGCCGCGAGATGACTGAAACCGATGGGATCGTCACCGGTCCCGTGGCAGGCGCGCACCGGGCCGCGGACGACGGCAGGCTCGCCGCGGTGCAGCGCAGTGCCGCGCTGACCAGGCTCGCCACCCGGACCCTGCGCGACCTGAACGCCTCGTCCGTCACCGTGTATCTGAGCGTGCCGGAGACCGGGACCCTGAACGCCGCCGTGGTCGTCGTGTCCCCGCTGGGCGTGTCCACGCTGGACAAGGTGCCGATCGACGACGACGTCTACTCCACGTCCGCGTCGTACCGCTCGGGCGCGGTGGTCACCCGGCACTCGATAGACATTCTGAGCAGGCATCCCGAGCTGGCCGTGTCCATGTCGTTCCCGTGGACCGTCTCCTCGGCCCCCCTGCTGTCGGCGACCCGCAGGTTCGGGGCGATCACGGCGTACTGGCCGGAAACGCTGCGCACGCTCTCCGAGGAGGAGCGGACCTATCTGCTCGGCGTGGCGGACGCGATCTCCCGCCGGCTGGACCGGCTCGCGGAGGCGGGCACCCCCGTGACGCCGGGTGCCATCCCGCTCGTCGTACCGGGCGACACCCCCGACGACGCGACGCCCGAGAAGGCAGCGGAGCTGTCCGCCTCGCTGACCGCCCCGCTGGTCTACCAACTGCACAAGCTGGCCGTGCTGTTGACGACCGTGGAGCACACGCGGGACGCGGCCGTCCTCGCACTCGAACGGATCATGCCCGTCTTCCACGCCGAGGCCATGGCCATGAGCCTGGTCGAGGCCGACCGGCTGCACGTGGTGGGCTCGGCCGGCTGCTCGCGGGAGTTCCTGCGCACGCTGGACGGACTGCCGCTGAGCGAGCGGACCCCGGAGACCCGGGCCGTCGCCGTCAAACGGCAGCTCACGTTCGCCGGGACCGACGAGCGGACCCGGGGCAGGCTGCGGGAGCCGCGCCCGGGACTCACGGACGCCGACACGACCTGGGTGGTGCTGCCGCTGATGAGCAGCGGCCGGGCGGTGGGCACGTGTTCCCTCGCGTTCACCGGTTCGAGTCCCACGACGGTCGCGGCCCATGTGGTGCTGACCGCGCTGACGAACCTGCTCGGGCAGGCGTTCGCCCGCACCCGGGCCCACGACGCGCAGCACACCCTGGCCGAGAAGCTCCAGCAGGCGCTGCTGCCGAAGATGCTGCCCCGGCCGCCCGGCATCCTCGCCACCAGCCGGTACGTCCCGGCCACGGCCGGTCTCGAACTCGGCGGCGACTGGTACGACTTGGTGCAGCAGCCCGACGGCAGCGCGGTCGCGGTCGTGGGGGACGTCCAGGGCCACGACACCACGGCGACGGTGGTGATGGGCCAACTGCGCAGCGCGGTACGGGCGTACGTCGCCGAGGGCCACGATCCGGTGACCGTGCTGAGCCGCACCAACCATCTTCTGCTGGGCCTTGACACCGGTCTGTTCGCGACCTGCTGCTGCGTCTGGATCGACCCCGCCACCGGCGTCGCGCACATCGCCACGGCCGGAAGTCCCGCGCCCTTCCTGCGGAGTCCGGGCGGGGCCGTCCGGCGCACCGTGCTGGACGTCGGCGTACCGCTCGGGGTGGAGCCGGACCCCGTCTACCGGGTCACCGAAGTGGTCCTGGAGGCGGGCACGTTCATCGCCCTGTACACGGACGGGCTGACCGACCCCGACGACCGGGCGGCCGGGGCGGTGGAGGCGGTCCTGCGCACGGCGCGGGACACCGAGCTGGAGAGCCTGGCGGACCGGATCGTCGAGGCGCCGGGCCGGACGCGGCCGCACTTCGACGACGCGGCCCTGCTGCTCCTGTGCTACGAGGGCTCGCCGGAGACGACCCGCCCCAACACCCGGCAGTACGCCGTCCAGCGCCGCGATCTTCAGGGGGTGGGCCGGGTGCGGGCGCGGCTGCGCGACTGGCTGGACGCCTGGGACCTGGGGCCGATGACCGACGCCGCGGAGCTGCTGGCCTCCGAGGTGGTGACCAACGCGCTGGTCCACGGCGACAGCGATGTGCATGTGTACGTGCGCAAGTACGCGGACCGGCTGCGGGTGGAGGTGCGGGACAGCGACCCGCGTCCGGCGCGCCCGGTCGACCTGCCGCGCATGGAGGACCAGGCGGAGGGCGGGCGCGGACTGCTGATCGTGTCCGCGCTGGCCTCGCAGTGGGGCAACTCCCCGAGCGGGCGCGGCAAGACGGTGTGGTTCGAACTTCCCGTGCCCGTGCTGTCGGAGGTGCTGCAGCCCCGGTGAGACGACCGTCCGGCCACCCGGCCGGGTGACGCCCGACAATATGGCCGGGCCACATGTGTGCGTCGCCTACACTGCGGAGGGCCCCGCCCTGACGATCAGCGAGGTGACACATGGCCGCCCAGCGTGCGGACGCCCGGCGCAACTACCTCCGCATCCTGTCCGTGGCACAGGAGGAGGTCGCCGCGCACGGCGCCGGGGCGTCCCTGGAGCAGATCGCCCGTACCGCCGGGGTGGGCTCCGCGACCGTCCGCCGGCACTTCCCCACCAGGAACGCCCTGCTGAGGGCGGTCTTCCGGGAGCGGCTTGAAGGGCTGGCCGCCCTGGCCCGCGAGGCCGCCGGACGCACGGACACCGACGCGGCGCTGCTGGACTGGCTGACCGCACTCACCTCGTACGCGGTCTCGGCCCGGGGCCTGGCCGCGGCGCTGGCCTCGGACCCCGCCACGGAGGCCGGCCACACGGACGCCTGCTCCGCCGTCGTCACCGACGCGGCCGGACCGCTGCTGCGCCGGGCCGCGAGCGAGGGCCTGGTGCCCGCGGACCTGACCGTCACCGACGTCCTCACCCTCGTCGCCGGGATCGCCCTCGCGACGGAACACCGGCCGGATCCGGCCACGGCCGCCGACCGACTGCTGCGTCTGGTGGTCCGGGGCATCGGCCCGCGCGGCTGACCGCGGCACAACACGGGACATGTGCCTCTTCTGTCAAGGAAGCGACCGCGTACGGGAGTTGAGCGAGGGGCAGCAGTAGAGTCGGGCTCGCACACGGGTACGGCCGGTTCGCCGTCGCCGTGTGCCCCGTCGCGGCACCGGCCTGACCGACCGGCCGCCCCGTTCCATTCGGAGCGACAACTGCCGCGTCATCACGTCCACTTCGAAGAGGTACACGTTGCACATGCGTCGTTCCAAGAGATGGCTGACCGCCGGCGCCGCGGGGGGTGTGCTGGCCGCGAGCGTCTACGCGCTCCTGCCGTCCACGGCCCAGGCCACCGACGGGGGACCCCGGCAGACCGGCCTCCAGGCCGACTTCACGGCCGCCGCGGCCACTTACCACGTTCCGCAGAGCGTCCTCATGGGCGTCGTGCACGAGGTGTCGGGCTGGCGGACCCATCAGGGACACAACGACAGCGGCGGCTTCGGCATCGCGGGACTCACGGACGTCACCCCACGGATGATGGCGGACGGGGCGGCGGGCGCGGGCGGGCGCGCCGACCTGGCGGCGATGGCCGACCGGCCCGAACTGCACACGCTGCGCACGGCGTCCGAGCTGACCGGCATCCCCGCACAGAAGCTGAGGACCGACACCCGGTCCAACATCGAGGGCGCCGCCGCGCTGCTCGCCTCGTACCAGAAGCGGCTCACCGGCGGCCTGTCGGCGGACCCGGCGGACTGGACGGCGGCCGTCGCCGAGTTCAGCCAGATCAAGACCGAGAAGGCCGCGACCGCCTACGTCGACCGCGTCTTCGGCACCATCCGCTCCGGCGCCCGTGCCGAGTCGGACGGCGGGACGGTCCGGCTGACGGCGGACCCGGCGGCGCAGCCCGACCACGGCCAACTGGCCGCGCTGCGGCTGAAGGACGAGCCGGCGTCGTCGTCCGGGGCCGAGTGCCCGGCGTCGATGGACTGCGCGTTCGAGCCGGTGACCATCACCCGCAGCAACGGCCAGGTCTCCGACCGGCCGGCGGACGGCATCCAGATCGACCGCATCGTCATCCACACCGCGGAGGGCTCCTACGAGCAGGCCCTGGAGACCCTCCAGGCCGCCGGCGCCACCGCGTCCGCGCACTACCTGATGGCGACGGACGGCCGGACCACCCAGCTCATGGCGAACAAGGACCTCGCGTTCGCCGTCGGCAACTACCACTACAACATGCACTCGATCTCGATCGAGCACGAGGGCTTCACCGCCCAGGGCGCCACCTGGTACACGGACACCACCTACCGGCAGACGGCCCGGCTGGTGAAGTATCTGGCGCAGCGCTACGGCGTGCCGCTCGACCGGCAGCACGTCCTCGGCCACGACAACATACCGGGCTCGCTGGACTCCAACCTCGCGGCGCAGCACTGGGATCCGGGCACGGCCTGGGACTGGAACCGCTTCATGCGGCTGCTCGGCGCCCCCACGGACACGGGCCGGCACGGCGTCGGCGCGGTGGGCTCCGTCGTGACGATCGCCCCGGACTTCAGGACCAACGAGCAGACCTACACCGTCTGCCCGGTGGACGACCCGACCCTGCCGGCCGGTACCCCGTGCTCCGCGTCGACCCAGCGGTCCAACTCCCTCTTCGTGCGCAGCGCGCCGGACGAGACGGCTCCGCTGCTGCTCGACCCGGTGGTGCACCCGGGCGACACCGAGGGCACGGACGGCATCAGCGACTGGTCCGACCACGTCCAGGCCGGGCAGCAGTTCGTGGTCGCCGACGTCCGGGGCGACTGGACGGCCATCTGGTACGACGGGCAGGAGGGCTGGATCCACAACCCGGGCGGCTGCAACACCGTACCGGCGCACGGCGTGACCGTGCTCAAGACCGCGGGCACCACGGCCGCCCCGGTGTACGGGCAGGCGTACCCGGCCGCGTCGGAGTACCCAGCCGGGCTGTCGCCGTCGACGCAGAAGCCGCTCACGGCCGCCAACTACCGCATCCCGCCGGGCCAGGCGTACGTCGCGACCCAGCCGCCCGCCGCGGCGGACGACTTCTTTCCGTCCAACGGGGCGGTCGTCAAGGGCGGTGCGACCTACTACCAGGCGCAGTTCAACCACCGCACGATCTATGTGAACGCGGCGGACGTCACGGCCACCGAGGCCCCCTGACGCAGACAGGCGCACACGTCCGAGGGGCCCGGGTCGTACGACCCGGGCCCCTCGCTCGTGCCGCCTCCGCACGCGGCGGAATGGGCGCGGATTCAGGGCTTTGCCAAACGGCGGGCCCCGCCGTATCGTGCGGGACAGGAAAGCGGTGGGCCCCGCCGTTTCTGCGGATCCCCTCCCACCCCGCCGTCCCGCCCCCTCCCCGAGGAGCAGCATGTCCACAGACTCCGCGCCCGTCCTGGTCACCGGCGCCACCGGCCGGCAGGGCGGCGCGACCGCCCGTGCCCTGGTCGCTGCCGGGATACCCGTGCGGGCCCTGGTGCGCGACCCGGACTCCGAGCGGGCCGGTGCCGTCGCGGCGCTCGGTGTCGAGCTGGTCACCGGCGATCTCTACGACCGCGACTCCCTGGTGCGGGCCGCCGAGGGCGCCCGCGCCGTGTTCTCGGTGCAGATGCCCGATCCGACCGCGGACGGCTTCGACTTCGCCGGGGAGATCACCCAGGGCGTCAACCTCATCGAGGGCGCGCGGGCCGCCGGAGTGCCGCAGTTCGTGCACACCTCCGTGACCGGCGCCGGGCAGCACACCCGGGTTCCCGGCTGGGCCGAGGGCCGCTGGGCGTCGATGGAGCCGACGCTGGGCGCCAAGAGCGCGATCCAGGAACGGCTGCGGGAGGCCGGTTTCCCCCGCTGGACGCTGCTCAAGCCGGGCTTCTTCATGGACAACTTCCTGCCGTCCACGGCGTTCCTGTTCCCGCGCGGCGTCGCGGGCGGCCTGGTGAGCGTCCTCAAGCCGGACACCCGTCTCTCCCTCGTCGCGGTGGACGACATCGGCGCGGCGGCGGTCGCGGCCGTCACCGGACCCGACCGGTTCCACCGGGTCGAACTGGAGCTGGCGAGCGACCACTTGTCGATGCGTCAGATCGCCGAGGTGCTGTCCCGCGCCCTGGACACCCCGCTGGCCGCCCCCGACATGACGGCGGAGCAGGCGCTGGCCGCGGGCATGCACCCGATGGGCACCGCCCACGAGTGGCTGAACGCCCACGGCCAGCCGGCCCGCCCCGAGTTCGCCCGCGCCCTCGGCATCCCCCTCACGAGCTTCGAGGAGTGGGCACGCGCCCACCTGCACCCCGCGGCCTGACCCCCGGCGGCCCCGTGTCGTCCGGCGCACCCCCAGCGGCGCGGGGGCCGTCGGTCAACTGTCGTGAGCCAGGCGGGCGGTGATCGTCTTGGGGCGCTGGTACTCGTGCAGCGCCAGTGTGCTCAGGTCGGTGCCGTGGCCCGAGGCTCCCCGGCCGCCGTGCGGGAGTTCGGCGGTCTGGACGAGGTGGCAGTTGAGCCAGGTCTCCCCCGCGTTCAGCCGGCCGGCGAGTTCGAGGCCCGTGCTCAGGTCGCGGGTCCACACGCTCGCCGCCAGCGCCTGCGGGACCGAGTCGGCCAGCGCCACGGCCGCGTCCGGGTCCTCGGCCCACTGGACCGTGAGCAGCGGCCCGAACACCTCCTCCACCACCGCCGGGTCGTCGTCGGGGAGGTCGGCCAGGATGCGGGCCGGCCGCCAGAAGCCGTTCTCCTCGCCGGGGCCCGGGGCGATGTCGGCGGCGAAGTTCCGCCCGGCCGCGGACGCCTTGACGATGCCGTCGTAACGGGCCAGCTGGTCCGGGTTGTTGAGCGGCCCGAAGTCCCGTCCCGCGACGCATGCGCGTGCCGCGGCGGCCAGTCGCTCCACCGTGTGCTCGTAGTTCTCGCGCAGGGTGATGACCCGGGCGGGCGCGGCGCAGCTCTGTCCTGCGTTGTAGGTGCAGGCGCGGGCGAGCCGGTCCCAGGTGTCGCCGGGTGCGTCGGGCAGGACGAGCGCGGGCGCGTTGCCGCCGAGTTCGAGGCTGACCCGGCGCCCCGCCGCCCGCGCCGCCACGTCCGCGCCGGCCGTCGCGCTGCCGGTGAACGCGACCATGTCGACGTCGGCCCCGACCAGCAGCCGGCCGGTGTGCCGGTCGCCGGGCAGCGTGGTGAGGACACCGGGGCCGAGCGCCTCGGCGGCGTGCTCGGCCAGGAGCCGCAGGGTGTCGGGGGTGGTCTCGGCGGGTTTGGCGACCACCGTGTTGCCGGCGGCGAGGGCGGGGGCGCACCGCCAGGCGGCCATCATCAGCGGGTAGTTCCAGGGCACGACGACCCCGATGACGCCGAGGGGTTCCCAGCGCACCCAGCTCTCGTGGCCGTCGACCAGCCGTCCGGCGGCCGGGGCCGACTGGGCGCGGACGGCGGAGGCGTAGAACCGGAAGAGATCGGCGACCTGTTCGACCTCGCCGGACGTCTCCCCGTCCGGCTTCCCGGTCCCGGCGGCCTCCCGCGCGACGTAGGCGTCGGCGTGCTCCTCCACCAGCGCGGCCAGCCGCTCCAGTCGGCGTGAGCGCTCCCTCGGGGTGAGACCGCGCCAGCCGGGCAGGGCCGTGCGGGCGGCGGCGACGGCGGAGCGCACCTCGCCCTCGCGGGCGACGGGGACGGTGCCGCGCGCCCGGCCGGTGCGGGGGTCGACCAGCGTGGTGGTGAGTCCGGCTTCGGGGGTGGTTGTCTCGGCGGTGGTGTTCACGGTGCGGTTGCCTCCATGGTGTGCGTTCACAGGAGATCGGCCGGATCGGCCTTCACACGGCCCCTTCGCATGAACTCGGTTCACAGGCCGTACGCCCGCAGCCAGAGCTCCAGTGTGAGCACCAGCCACAGCTTGCCGCCCTGCCGCGGCAGCAACGTGCCCTCACCGCGCATCCAGGTCCGTACGGTGTCGGGCCGGAACAGCCCCCGCTGCCGCGCGGCCCGCCCGAGCAGCAGATCACCGCCCAGTTCCCGCAGCGGCCCGCTCAGCCACTGCTGCACCGGCACCCGCATCCCGCTCTTGGGCCGGTCCACGACGGTGGCGGGCAGCAGGTCCCGTACGGCCTCCTTCAGCACCCATTTCTCGGCGGTGCCCCGGAGTTTCAGCGCGGGCGGGGTGGCGAAGGCGTGGTCCACCACCCTCCGGTCGAACAGCGGGGCGCGGCCCTGGAGCCCATGGGACGCGGTCAGCCGTTCGACCTTGGTGAGGATGTGGTGGGCGCCCTTGGTCCGCAGGTTGCAGTGGAGCAGCTGGTTGAGGAGGTGGGTCATCCGGTCGGGGCCCGTCAGATAGGGCTCGACGAAGCGCTGCGGGGCCGGCGCGGACTCCAGCGCGGACAGCGCGTCGGCGGTCAGCAGATCGGGCAGGTCGGTCCAGCACTTGCGGTAGGAGCGCAGATAGGCGGTGGCCCGGTCCTCGTACCAGGGCGCCCCGGCCGCTCCCGGGGCGCCGGCGTGCATCTCCTGCACCAGCATCGGGAGGTTCTTCGGGCCGCCGAACACCGGGTCTCCGCCCTCCCCGTTGAGCACGGTCCGCAGTCCGTCCCCGGCGACCGCCTCGGCGAGCATCAGGTTGGGCACCGTCAGCGGGTCGCCGACCGGGCTGTCGAGCAGGGCTGCCGTGTCGGCGAGCCGTGCGGCGACGGCCGCGCCGGAGACCGTCAGCACCCGGTGCCGGGTGTGGCAGTGGGTGGCGACGAGGCCCGAGTAGCCGAGTTCGTTGGGGAGTTCGTCGCCGAAGCTGATGGAGTAGGTGTGCACGGGGTGGCCGTGCAGCTTGGCGGCGAGCGCGGTGACGAGCGAGCTGTCGATCCCGCCCGACAGCAGTACCCCGACCGCCTCGGCCTCGGGCAGCCGCCGCGCGGTGGCCTCTTCGAGCAGCGCGCGCAGGGCGAGGACGTGGTCCTGACCCCCACCGGGCCCGTACGCGGGCGCGGGCGGTTCGTCGAGCCGTTCCCGGGGTTCCCAGTGGACGGTCTCGGTCACCGTGCCGTCGGCGGCCAGCCGCAGCACCCGGCCGGGCAGCACCTCCCGCACGCCCTCCAACAGGGTCTCGTCGCCCGGCAGATAGGCGAAGGTGAGGAAGGACCGTACGGCGGACAGGTTCATCCGGGTGGCGAGCGCGGGCCAGCGGCGCAGGGCGCGCAGCGAGGTGGCGGCCGCCCAGGCGCCGGCGGCACGGGCGTAGAAGAGGGTGCGGGCGCCGACGTGGTCGCGGATCAGCACGAGGTCGTCGCCGTCGAGGACGGCGAGCGCGAACATGCCCTCGGCCGCGGCGACGCCCCGGACGCCGAGCCGGGTCCAGCAGCGCAGCAGGAGTTCGCCGTCCTCGCAGCCGGGCGGGGCGGGGGCGCCGTCGGTGGCGAGGGCGGCGAGGAGTTCGGCGCGGTTGTGCAGGGTGACCTCGCCGACCGCACGTGCCCCGTACGCCTCGAACGGGCCCCGGGCGTGGCCGGGTTCGTCGTGCACGAGGCCGAGTCCGGGCGCCACGGCCGGGACTCCCATCGCGGCGAGATGCGTGTCGGACGGGCCGCCGGAGTGGTCGGTTCCCGCCGCGAGGCAGACGCAGAAGCGCGCCATCGGAATGTCCTTTCGTGGTGCCGCGTGCCCACGCGCGCACGAGTCCGCGCACACGTGTCCGTCCGGTGGCCGCCGGACCCGGCCTGCCCCGTCGAACCGGTCGAACCGGCCGGACCGCCGGTCCACCCGGTGAGCCGAACCGCCGGTCCGCCCGGTGGCCCGGACCGCCGAGTCGGACCGGCCGACCCGGCCGGCATGGTCCGCCCGGTGAGCATGGTCCGCCCGGTCAGCCGAAGTCGTCGTCGCTCCAGCCTCCGCCGTCGTCGCCCCAGTCCCCGCCGTCCCAGTCGTCGTCGCCTCCGTCGGCGCCCCCGTCGTAGCCGGCCTCGCCGCTTCCGGAGGCCGAGTTCTGGGCCTGCCGGCGCAGTTCGTCTTCCTCCTCGGGGGTGAGGGAGAGCGGCGGGAGCTGGGAGGCGGTGACGGCGAGTCCGGCGACGCCGATCGCCGCGAGGATCACGCCCATCCGGCCGCCGAACGAGGTCCGGTTGACCATGAGGGTCTCGCCGCGCTCCCAGAGGGTGCGGCCGTAGCCGATGTCACGGCCGTAGGTCACCGTGCCGTCGGTGAGCACGCGTTTGACGATCCTCCGGCCCAGCGGTTCGTCGGTGCCGGAGCCCCCTCGGTCGTCGCGCCAGTGCACACGCCCGTCCGGGCCGCGGCGGCGCCACTCCTGCCGGCCGTCCTCGTAGGTGCGGTGGACGCTGCCGTCGGCGAGCAGTTCGTCCGTGTAGCCGATTTCACGTGGGCGGATCATGCTCTTCGGTCCTCGGGTCCGGGGTGCTCGGGCAAGGGGGCCTCGGGTCGGCGGGGCGTGGACACACGGTCCTCGGGTCGCGGTCGGGTCATGCGTCGGGCCAGGTCAGGAACCCGGCGGTGCGCAGATCGCGCAGCTCGTCCCGGACGGAGTGGCGGACGGACCGGGGCCCGCGCGCGAGGCGCAGCACGGCGCGCAGGAGCCGCGCGGGCGGTACGGCGGCGACCTCGGCGAAGCGGCCCGCGGCGAGCCAGTCCACCTCGTCGGGCCGCAGCCCGTGCGGCAGCGGGCCGAGCGCGGGCGGCGGGCCGGGCCTGCGCCCCGACACCAGGTGCAGTGCCCGGGCGTGCCGGGGCACAAGGCCGAGCGAGGCGACGCGGACGGCCATCGGGCCCAACTGCGCGCGCACTCGGGCGGGCAAGGCGATCCCGGCGGGGCTCGCGTCGTGCAGGACGTGCACGGTGGCGCCCTCGGTCCGTTCCAGTGCGGCCGCCAACCGGGGGTCGAGCGGCAGGTCGTCCGGTGCGCTCAGCACGGGGCAGGCCGCTTCCAGGTGCACGTGGTTGGCCAGCAGCATCCGGGCGATGGAGCGGTCCTGGCAGATCAGCAGCCGGGGCAGCCCGTACGCGTACAGGTCGGGCTCCCGCGCCTCCCCACCGATCGTCGCAACGGCGACGCCCCCGGCGGCCCCCGCGACCTCGGCGGCTGCGGCAGCTTCACCGCCCTCGGCAGCCTCACCGGTCCCGGCAGCCTCGTCGGCGAGCATCCCCGCCGGTTCACGGCCGCGCAGCACCTCGGTGAACCGGGACAGCCGCAGCGGCGGGGCCGGGCTGTACGGGACGCGCCGCACCGGCGCGGGCCTCGGGCGCAGGACGCGGCAGGTCTCGTAGTAGAGCTGCCGTTCGGTGAAGCGCAGGTTCCCGGGGGAGGCCGCGCGTCGGGCGGCGAGGTCGACGGCCCGCTCCAGCAGCAGCCGGCGGGCCGTGTCCATGGGCGTCCGCACGTCAGTCACCGTCCTTCGCCGCCGACTCGGAGGGCCAGCTCATGAAGCCGACGGCGGCGGCCTCGCGCCGTTCCGGGTCCGCGTCGTGGGCCTGCCGTACGGCCCGTTCGACGGCGGCCTCCACGAGGGCCGGCGGCGCCGCGGCGACGGGGCTGTACCAGCCCTGGCGCAGCCACGCGGCTTCCCTCGGGGCGAGCCGGGTCGTGCGGCGCAGCCACTCCGGTTCGTTCTCCAGCATGCGCACGGGCAGGGTCTCGTGCAGGGTGACGGCGCGTCGGTTGCCGAGGACCGCGCACACCGGGAGCCCCGCGTCCACCACCACCCGCCGGGGCCGGACGGCCCGTGCGTCCTCGACGAGTTGCAGTCCGCGGGCGCCCGCGTCGTGGAGCACCACCACGGGTCCGGTGCCGGACAGGTCACCGAGTCCGGCGGCGAGCCTCAGGCCGAGACGGCGTGGGAACCCGTTGAGTGCCAGGAAGACGCGAACGGCACGGTCGGGGCAGAGGAGTTCGACCGTCTCCTCCGACGGGCCGCCGTCCAGGCCCCCCGCTTCCCCGGGGTGCTGCTCGTCGTCCACGATCCCGGGCGGCAGGCTTCCGTACACCTGCGTCCACCGCGTGCTCATCATCGACCGGAAGGTCGCCTGCGCGGGTGTCACGGAGGCGCCGGCGCTTCGTGCGGGCCGTCGTGGTTCGCCCTTGGAGACCGCGTACACCAGGAGGGCGACGATCGCGGCGGCCCACCAGATGAGACCGGCCGGCGGGACGTCCCGCAGCCGGAAGCCGAGTGCGACGAGCCCGGCGACGAGGACGACGGCCACCGTGCGTCCGATCCACTGCGGGCGTCCGCTCCGCGGGGTCGCGGGCCAGGTGCGGTTGGCGGTCCTGGCCAGGTACCGGAGCTGGGTGACGGTGACCTGCCGGCGCCCTCCGCCGGTGGCCTTGTCGGCGATGCGCAGGATCCGGGTGTCGTGCATGCCGCGGCCCTGCGTCCGGGGATCGAGGGCGTAGGGGCGTCCGCACCGCGAACACACGTTGCCCCGGCGTTCCTTGAGCAGCAGGGAGGCCCGGCAGTGGGGGCAGGTCATCCGTGCTCCTCGGGCCAGGTCAGGAATCCGACGGAGGCGGCCCGCCGGCGCTGCGGATCGTCCGCCGTGCCGGCTCTCTCGACGGCGCGGGAGACGACGGCCAGCAGTCTGGCGGGCGGTACGCCGACGAGCGGGAACCCCCATCCCGCGGCCAGCCACTTGAGCTGGTCGGGGCTCAACTCACCGTTCTTCTCCAGTGCCTTGATGACGTTCTCGCCCGGTGCCTCGCCGCGCACGGGTACGGCGCGCGCGAGCCCGTGCACGGCGCTCAGCGGCAGTCCGATGTCGACGACCGGGCGGCCGGGCTGTGCGGCGCGGACGTGCCGGGCCAGCGACAGGCCCTGGGCGTCGGCGTCGTGGAGCACCAGTACGGGGCCCCGGCCGGGTGCGGCGGAGACGGCGGCCACGTCGGGGGCGAGGGTGACCCCGTGGCGGGCGGGCAGTCCGGCGGCGTCGAGGAAGACGGCGACGGAGCGGTCGGGGCAGAGCAGGACGGGCCCGTCGGGCCGGACGGCCGGGTCCGGTGCGGCGGGCTCCGGGTAGCGGCTGTCGTCGAGCACCCCGGACGGCAGCGAGCCGTAGACGCTCCGCCACTCCGCCATCGGTCCGGTGCCGAAGTCGGCGCGGGGGAGCCGGGGCCGGCCCCGGCCCACGCCGCGTGCCTCCGCGACCACGAAGCCGAGCGCGCCGAGCAGCAGCAGGCCGCCGACGACGGCGATGGCGACGGTGCCCGAGCCGAGGCCGACGAGTCCCACGATGAAGCCGATGACGGCCAGGGTCCCGGCGCAGCCCATCTCGACCCGGGTGTCCCGCAGCGACCTGCGGGACAGGGCGTACCACAACTGGCCGGTGGTGCACGGCACCTGGCCGTCCTGGGTGAGGGCGCCGACGACCCGGCGGACCCGGAGGTCGCTGAGCCGGAGCGGGTTGGTCTTCGGGTCGAGGGCGTACCGGCGCCCGCACTTGCCGCAGACGTTGCCGGGGCGTTCCTTGCGCAGCAGGGACTGTTCGCAGTGCGGGCAGATCATCGCCTGCCCTCCAGTGCCTGCGCGAGCCGGCGCAGCCGGGCGGCCAGCCGTTCCCGCACGGTGGTGGTGCCCGGCCCCCGCAGCCGCTGCGCCCGTTCGATGTCCCGCAGGGCGGCGGCGAGCCGGAGGTAGTCGGTGACGGCGAGGGTGTCCGTGCGGACGCCGCCGGTGGTGGCGGGGTCCGCCGCGTCGGTGCCCCGGCGTTCGGCCTCGGGGGCGGTGACGGCGTAGTCCTCGTGGTCGATGCCGTAGCCGGTGTTGGCGGCCAGGATGGTCAGCGGGGTGGTGGCGCGGTTGGCGAAGGAGTGCGGCATCATCTGCGGAATCCGGATCAACTCGCCGGGTACCAGGGGGACTTCGACGACCGTGTCGCGCTCGCCGTCGTACAGTCCGCAGGCCGCGTGGCCGAGGCTGAGGACGAAGTGCTCGCCGCCGTGGGCGTGCGGGGTGAAGGCGCTGCGCGGGCCGACGATGCCTAGTTTGACGGTGGCGTTGGAGGGCCGCTCGGGAGACGTGGCGGCGTCCCCGACGAGGTAGTGCGCGAACTGTCCGTCGTCGATGAACCGGAGCAGGTCCCGCTCGGGTCCGAGGTCCCGGGCGCCGTCGCGGTCGGCGAGGCCCACGGATCCGTCCGCCCGTATCCGGTACAGCCGCACACCGCGCGGCAGTCGCTCCGTCCTGCGGCGGCGGTCCGCCGCGTCCGATGCCTCCGGCTCCCCCGCGCCGGACGCGTCGTCACGTGTGCTGCCGAACAAGCGCGCCTCCCCCAAGTGCCGCTCATGTACGCGTTCGTATGGTAGGCCGCGGGTCCGGAACACGCCCGGGTCGCGCGGGGACCAACATACGGCCCGGGGACGAACGGTGGGTGAACGGACCCGGTTCGGCCGACGGTCGGGCCGAGGAGTTCCTCGCTGCGCTCCCACAGCCCCCGGGCGAGGTCCGCGTCGAGCGCCTGGGGGTTGGTGCGGCGGGCGGGCCTGCGCTTCTCGTAGTGGACGCCCGACTGCCAGTCCGTCCCTGGGCGTGTCGTGGCCGGCCGGACGAGCCGGTCCGCGCCCTGCTCGGGGGTCGCCATGACGAGTCCGCGCAGCCTGCTGTTGTAGATGTGCTTCCAGAAGGTGTCGCTCTCGGTGGCGAAGTTCGTCGCGACGAAGCCGGGGTGGAAGGCCGCGGTCGCGATGCCCCGATCCCGGTAGCGGCGGTGCAGCTCCCGGGTGAACAGGATGTTCGCCGACTTGCCGTTGCCGTAGGCGTGTTGGGCGGTGAAGTCGAGGTCGAGGTCGAGGTCGTCGAGGTCGAGGCCGCCGAACCGGCGCGCCCCGGTGCTCGCGGTCTGGATCACGGTGGCGCGGGCGTCGAGCAGCCGGTCCATGAGGAGCGCGGTCAGCAGGAAGGGCGCCAGACGGTTGACCTGGAAGGTCTTCTCGAAGCCGTCCGCCGTGCGGGCGCGGTCGCCGAAGACGCCGCCGGCGTTGTTCGCGAGCACGTCGATGCGCGGCAGGGAGGCGTCGAGGTCGGCCGCGAGTCTGCGGACGTCGTCGAGCCGGGCGAAGTCGGCGAGGTGGTGCTCGACACCGAGTTCACCGGCGAGGACGCGGGTCCGCTCGGGCGAGCGGCCCACGACGACCACCCGGTGGCCCTCGGAGTGCAGCCGGCGCGCGGCGGTCCGGGGCCGTGGATCAGTCCACGAGGGCCGCCCGGCCGAGGATCGTGTCGGTGTCGAGCCCCCTGGGCAGGGTGCCGTAGACCGCTCCCCCGCGTCCGTCGAGGCGGGTGGCGACGAACGCCTCGGCCACGGACGGGTCGCCGTGCCGCAGGAGTTGGGCGGCCTGGAGGAGCACGGCCGCGTCCTCGACGAGCGACCGCGCCCGGTATTCGAGGAAGTCGCCGTCGGCGAACTCCTTCACCAGGCGCGCGGCCCGGTCGTCGAAGCGGGCGTCGGCGCCCTTCGCGCGGTCCAGTTCGGCGAAGAAGGCGTCCACGGTCTCCGGTTCACGCCGCATCGCGCGCAGCGCGTCCAGCGCCGCCACGTTGCCGGAGCCCTCCCAGATCGACACGAGCGGTGCCTCGCGATAGAGCCGGGGCATGCCCGACTCCTCGATGTAGCCGTTGCCGCCGAGGCATTCCAGCGCCTCCGCGGTGTGGGCGGACCAGCGCTTGCACAGCCAGTACTTGGTCACGGCGAGCGCGAACCTGCGGAAGGCGGCCTCGTCCGTGTCACCGCGCGCGGCCCGGTCGACCGCCCCGGCCAGCCGCAGGGTGACGGCGGTGGCGGCCTCGGACTCCACGGCGAGGTCGGCGAGGACGTTGACCATGGCGGGCTTCCGGATCAGCGGGCCGCCGAACGCCGCGCGGTGGGTGGCGTGGTGGACGGCCTGCGCGGTGCCGGTCCGCATGCCGGCCGCCGCCCACAGGGAGCAGTCGAGGCGGGTCATGTTGACCATCTCGATGATGGTGCGCACCCCTCGCCCCTCCTCGCCGACGAGGTGCGCACAGGCGCCCTCGTACTCGATCTCCGCGGAGGCGTTGGACCGGTTGCCGAGCTTGTCCTTGAGGCGCTGGAGCAGGACCGCGTTGCGGGTGCCGTCGGGCAGGACGCGGGGGACGAGGAAGCAGGACAGGCCGCCCGGCGCCTGCGCCAGGGTGAGGAAGAAGTCGGACATCGGCGCCGAGGTGAACCACTTGTGGCCGGTGAGGCGGTAGGAGCCGTCCGCCCGGGGGGTGGCGGTGGTCGTGTTGGCGCGGACGTCCGAGCCGCCCTGCTTCTCGGTCATCGACATCCCGGCGATGAGCGCCGCCTTGGACTCGGGGGCGCGCAGCTCCGGGTCGTAGCCGGTGGTGGTGAGCAACGGCTCGTAGCGGGCGGAGAGTCCGGGCGCGGCCCGCAGCGCGGGGACGACGGCGTAGACCATGGCGACGGGGCAGAGGTGGCCGTAGTCCGACGTGCTCCAGGCCATCATCTTGGCGGCCCGTGCCACATGGGCGCCGGGCCTGTCCGACGCCCAGGCCGTGCCGCCGAGCCCTTCGGCGAGCGCGACGCGCATGAGGTCGTGGTACGAGCGGTCGTACTCGACCTCGTCGACACGGAAGCCGTAGCGGTCGTGCGTGCGCAGCACGGGCGGGTGCTCGTTCGCGATCCGGCTCCAGTCCTGGACCTGCTCGCTCCCGGCGAGCCGGCCCAGCTCGCGCACCTCCCCCTCGGCCCAGCTCGCGCCCTCGCGGTGCAGCCCCTCCAGCAGTGCCGGGAAGGTCGACAGGTCCCTCCCGAGCACGGGCGGGACCTGGTTGACGACCTCGTGGGTGACGGACATGGCGGGCCTCCTCACACCTTCACAGTCACTCCTGACTGCAACGGGAGAGTTTCACGGTCACTCATGACTGTCAACGGTGGGCCCCTGTGACGCCTGCGGCACGCGCGCCGTCGGGAACACCTGGAGGAACACGTCCAGGAGCTCGCGCGGACCGTCCAGTTCGACCAGACCGCACCGGGCGGCCTGCATCAGCGCGACGAAGGAGGGCAGGTCGTCCGCCTTGAAGGTGATCACGAGATCGGGCTCGTCCGGGGCCGGACCGGTCCCGGCGTCGAGCCGGCCGTCCCTGACCGCGGCGTGTACCACGATGTCGTCGGCGCGGATCTCCCAGGACGCGGTCAGCCCGACCGCCCGGCCGGCGTCGAAGACGGCCCGCAGGGCCACGACGAGCACCGAGGGCGTGACCACCTCACCCGGCCGGGGCTCGCCGAGCCGGGCGGTTCCCCAGCGCCCGAGGGCGTGGACGGCGGGTTCGAGTTCCCGGCCGGCGTCCGTCAGGGCATAGACGACACCGCGCTGCGGGGCGGGCGCGATGCGGCGCTCGGCGATGCCCGCCTCCTCCAGCTCCTTGAGCCGGGTGGAGAGCACATTGGTGGGGATGCCCGGCAGGCCGTCGAGCAGATCGCTGTAGCGCTGCGGCCGCACCGTGAGATCACGAATGATCAGCAGCGCCCACCGCTCGCCCACCAGTTCCAGTGCGCGTGCCAGACCGCAGTATTGCCCGAAGTTACGACGTTTCATGTAGCAACCATAGCCGACTTCCCATAGACCTATTTACTTCGAATCGACAATCAAGCTTGCAAAACTGAAGTATCGCTGCCTATCGTCGCCGCCATGAACAAACACAGCCAGGAGGCCGCCCCCGTCCGGGCGGCGGAGCGGGCCGACACGCGCGGTCCGCGGGCGGTCCTCGCGGTCCTGTCGCTCGCCGCGTTCATGGCGAGCCTGGACGTCTTCATCGTCAACGTCGCCTTCGACAGGATCGGCGAGAGCTTCGCCGGCTCGTCGATCGGCGACGTGAGCTGGGTGCTCAACGGGTACGCGATCTTCTACGCGGCGCTGCTCGTACCCCTGGGCCGGCTGGCGGACAAGGTCGGCCGCAAGCGGATGTTCCTGCTGGGCCTGGGGCTGTTCACCGCGGCGAGCGTCGCGTGCGCGGCGGCTCCCGGACTGTGGTGGCTGGTGGTGTTCCGGGTCCTCCAGGCCGCGGGCGCCGCCGCCCTGACGCCGACGTCGCTGGGGCTGCTGCTGGCGGCGGTGCCCGCGGAGAAGCGGATGCCCTACGTCCGGCTCTGGTCCGCCGTGGCGGGCGTCGCGGCGGCGGCCGGACCCGTGCTGGGCGGTCTGCTGGTCACCGCGAGCTGGCGCTGGGTGTTCCTGGTGAACCTGCCGGTCGGTGTCGTCGCGCTGGTCGCGGCCGCCCGGATCGTCCCCGACTCGCGCGACACGGCCGTCTCCGAGGTGCCGGACGTCCTGGGCTCCGGGCTGCTGACGGTGGGCATCGGCGCCCTCGCGCTGGCCCTCGTGAAGGGCGGCGACTGGGGTTGGGGCGACGCCGGCACGGTCGCCTCGTTCGTCGTCGCGGCCGTGCTCCTGGGGTGGTTCGTCCGGCGCGCCGAGCACCACCCGGTGCCGCTGGTCGAGCCCGACCTCTACCGGGTGCGCAGCTTCGCCGCGGCCAACGTCGCGATGATCACCTTCAGCATCGGCTTCGCCGGCTATCTGCTGATGGTGGTGCTCTGGATGCAGAACGTCTGGCACTGGGGGACGATCACGACCGGGCTCGCCGTCGCGCCCGGCCCCGCCATGGTCCCCGTCGTCACGGTGCTCGTCCAGCGCTTCGGCCGCCGGGTACGGCCCGGTGTGCTCACCGCGCTCGGCTGCGCCGCCTTCGCGGCCGGCAACGTCCTCACGCTCGTGGCCGTCGGCCCGCACGGTGCGGACTACGCGGGCGGGATGCTGCCGGGGCAGCTGGTCTCCGGTCTCGGCATCGGGCTGGCGCTGCCGACGCTGCTGTCCTCCGCGACCGCCGGGCTGCCGGCGCACCGTACGTCGACCGGCAGCGGTGTCATCAACATGACGCGGCAGATCGGCTTCGTGCTCGGCGTCGGTGTCGTCGTCGCGGTCCTCGGCACACCCGGCACGTACACCGCCGCGCACACGGCGTTCGTGCACGGCTGGTGGACCATGGCGGCCGTCGAACTGGTCGCCGCGGTCGCCTGTCTGGGCCTGCTCCCCCGCCGGGCACGGCCGGCCGGGGTGTGAGCCGGGGCCGGGCGCGGCAGCGGAGCGCGGCGGAGGGGCGCGCGGCTCACGACCGCGTGCCCGTCGCCCCGTACGGCGGGCGCCCCGGTCAAGTCCTACGGCGCCCTCGGCGCAAGTCCTACGGCACCCTCAGCGGACGAGGGTGGCCAGGACCTCGTTGAACGCCTCCGTGGAGCTCGGGTGGGTCCAGATCGAGTCCCGCAGCGTGCTCGCCGTCACCCCGCTGCGCATCGCCAGCGCCACGGTGTTCACCAGTTCCTGCGCGTCCACGCTGAGCAGCGCCGCCCCGAGGACGTGGTCGGTCTCGGCGTCGACGACGAACTTCATCATCCCGCGCGTGTCGTCGACGATGCCCGCGCGCGGCATGGCCATCATCGCGGCGACCGCCTTGGCGTACACCCGTACGGACCGGCCCGCGGCCCGTGCCTCCCGCTCGGTCAGCCCCACCCGGGCCAGCGGCGGCGTCATGAACAGCGTGAAGGGGACGGCCACCCGGTCCGCCGTGGAGCGCTTCCCGTCGCCCATCAGCTGGTCCTTGACGATCCGGTGGTCGTCGAGGGAGATGTACGTGAACTGGGGGCCGCCGTTGACGTCGCCCAGCGCGAAGATGTGCGGCCGGCTGGTGCGCAGGTACTGGTCCACCTCGATGGCACCGCGGTCGGTGGTGCGCACCCCCGCGGCCTCCAGCCGCAGCCCCCGGGTGCGCGGCGCGCGCCCGGCCGCGGCGAGCACCGCGTCGGCCTCGACGGTGCCCGGTGTGCCGTCGCCCGTCTCGTAGTGGACGACGGCCGCGCCGTTCTCGTCGGTGACCTTGAGGACGCGGGCACCGGTGACGAAGGTGATGCCGTCCTCCCGGAGGATCTCCTGCGCCGCGCGGGCCACGTCCTCGTCCTCGCGGGACAGGATGCGGTCGGACCGCTCCAGCACGGTGACCTCGACCCCGTACTGCCGCAGCAGCGCCGCGAACTCGATGCCCTGGTAGCCGCCGCCGATCACGGCCAGGCGGCGGGGCATGTCGGGCGAGCCGATCAGATCGGTACCGGTGACCAGGTGGCCGCTCTCGCGCAGGCCGGGGATGTCCGGCACCACCGTCTCGGCGCCGGTGTTGACGGCGATGGCGTCCGCGGTGATCTCCAGCCGGTCGGAGCCCGCCACGACCTCCACCCGCTTCTCGTCGAGGAAGGCCGCGGTGCCGGTCACGACGGTCACCGAGTCGAGGGAGTCGAGCATGTCGAAGTTCTTGTCGCGCATGTCGGAGGTCAGCGACGCCGTCCAGGCCACGGACGCGGCGTACCACGCCTCGGGATCCGCGCCCTCGGGCCGGGCGGACGCCCGGTGGATGAGCGCCTTGGTCGGTACGCAGCCGATGTTGATGCAGGTGCCGCCGTACATCAGGGCGGACTGCTCCACCATCACCACCCGCCGCCCCGCACGGCCCATGGCCGCCGCGAGCGTCTTGCCTCCCTTGCCGAAGCCGATGACCAGCAGATCCGCGTGCAACGTGTCCATGGAGCTAGACTCGGCCGAACCGCTCGATCCGACAAGACGACAAAGGATCAATTGTCGTCGAGATGGGCTCATGGACGCGATCAGCACCCTCATCCGCATGGCCCGCCTGGAAGCGACCGTCGACGTCCGCTGCCTCCT
The DNA here is from genome assembly GCF_040638185.1 of Streptomyces sp. NPDC026672. NCBI lineage: Bacteria > Bacillati > Actinomycetota > Actinomycetes > Kitasatosporales > Streptomycetaceae > Streptomyces > Streptomyces sp. NPDC026672. The sequence goes on along the minus strand of NZ_JBEZXS010000055.1, from coordinate 24,427 downwards.
CACCGGCGCCCATGTCCTGGACAACCCGCCGCGCCCGCCCGGGGAGGTGCCGTTCCACGTCCTGCTGGACGGCCGCTGTGTCGCCGAGACCGACGACCGCACGGTCGAACTGCGCGCGGGCGACGTCCTCGTGCTCCCCCGCGGGGGACACCATCGTGTGCGCGTGGTCGGTGACGACCCTCCGGTGGCCGCCGAGCGGTACGAGGGCGTGTCGACCGCCGTGCTGCGCAGCGCCGGCCCGCCCGCCGTGGACCTCTTCTGCGGGCACTACGCGTACCGGCCGGGGGCCGGGGAGCTGCTGTTCGACGGACTGCCCGACATCGTGCACGCCTCCTTCGGCACCGGCGCGCGGTCGCCGCTGCGTCTGCTGGGTGAACTGATGCGCGGCGAGGCGGGTTTCGACGGCCCCGGCGCGGGCGCCCTGCTGGCCTCGCTCTGCGAGGCGCTGCTCGCGCTCGTCCTGCGGGGAGCGGGTCCTGGCCGCGGGGAGGACGTCCCGGGGCCGGTGCCGTGGACCGCCGTGCTGGACCCCGGTCTGCGGGCCGTGGTGAGCGCCGTGGTCCATGAACCGGACCGGCCCTGGACCATCACCGGCCTCGCCCGCGTCGCGGGGGTGTCCCGGGCCACGCTGATACGGCACTTCTCCGCGGCGACCGGGATGGGGGTCGCCGACTTCCTGACCAGGACCCGGATGACGGTCGCGGCCGATCTGCTCACCACGACGGCACGCAGCCTCGACGGCATCGCCACGAGCGTGGGTTACCGGTCGTCGTCCGCCTTCGGCCGGGCCTTCCGGACGGCCACGGGTGTCAGTCCGGCCCGCTTCCGGAGATCCGCGGCGCTGCGTGACCGCTGAGCGGCGCCCGCGGCCGTCCTCGTCGGCCGCCCGGCGGACCGCTCAGCCGCCCGGCAGGCTGAACGTCTCGAAGAACAGCCGCGCCGTGTCCGGTTCCCCGTCCACCACGAGGTCCCCGGCCGCCACCTCGCGGTCCACGGTGGTGCGGCCCCTGGCGAGTGAAGTGAAGGTGTCCGTACCGCACTTCAGGCGCAGGTCGGGCTTCATCGGGGCCGCGCCGACCCGTACCTGCACCTGTCCGCCGTCCCCGCGCAGCCAGAACTGCTCGTCGTCCACGTCGAGTTGGGTGAGCGTGTCGAAGCGCACCGCCTCGTCCGGCGCCGTCAGGCGCATCGCCACCAGTCGCCAGGCGACCCGGTCGGTGTACGTCGGCGGGGGTGCCTCCAGGCCGGCTCCCCACTCGGCGAGTCCCGTCAGGACCGGCAGCAACGCCTGCCCGCGGTCCGCGAGTTCGTAGGCTCCGGCGACACCCGTGCGGCCCGCTCCGGTGAGCATGGTGCGCCGTACCACCCGGTGCTTCTCCAGGTGTTTGAGCCGCGCCGCCAGGAGGCTCGTGCCCAGGCCCGGGAGGGCGTCGAGGATCTCGCCGTAGCGGCGTGGGCCGAGGGTGAGTTCCCGCAGGATCAGCAGGGTCCACCGCTCGCCCAGCACGTCGAGCGAGCGGGCGATGAAGCAGCGCTGTTCGTAGGACCGGGTCACGGGGTCCTCACCGCGTCGGTGCGGTCGGCCGGGCTCGCGGAGGTGTGTACGACGACCGCCGACGGCGTGGAATGGACGACGCCCCGCAGCGGGTCGTGGACGATCGCCTGCACCTGGACCCGGCGGGTGTACGCCTCGGCGCACTGCTCGGCCCGGCGTTCGCACTCGGCGTCGGCTCCCGCCCGGACGGCGGCGTAGGCCTGGTCGGAGCTGCTGATGCCGTCGACCACGTAGAACAGGCGCACGAAGCGTCCCTCGTCGCAGGTGAACCGGACTTCGACGAGCCACCTGATCACATCACTCATGAGGCTCCCCTCCCGAGGAGGGCGCTGGAGGGCACTTCTGTTTCAGACAGCCCACGCTACTCCTTTTCGAACCAGCCGCCACCCCTCGGGGAATCGGACGTGCCGAGGGCGGGTGACGCGTAGGCGACCGGACGGTTCTCCCGCACCCAGAGCGCATGGGCTTCGCTGCCGAGGGGCGGGGGCGCGAGTCCGTCCGTCCGCCAGAGGTCGCGGGGCGTCTCGTCGATGTGGAACTCGCAGTAGAGGCCGCGGTCGGTGGTGTGGGGGGCGAGGAGGCGTGCGAAGGACTCGCACATCCATGCGCGCCGGGCCGGGTCCCGGGGGTGCAGCGCGATGTGCTCGATCACGACGCGCACGGCGTTCTCCTCGGCCTTCCCTCCGACGTAGAAGGAGTCCTTCTCGATCTCGTGGAAGAGGGTCATGACGTAGAACTCGGGAAGTCCGACGACGCTGTAGTAGGCGGTGATGTCGGCGGCCAGTCTTTGTTTCTGCTGCGGGGTGTAGGTGTCGGGCGAGTGATGGACGTGCCAGAGCGGCATGGTTCTCCCTTGTCGTGCTGGTCGTGGGCGCGGCCGGCGGCCAGTCGCCGCAGGGACGTGATGTGGAGGGTGAAGAGGAGGGGGACGGCGGCCGTGGGGATCAGGGCGAGCGGGAGTTGGGTGATCGCCTGGGTGGAGGGGGTCACGTCGATGACCTGGTTGCCGATGAGGACGGCGAGGGTCAGCGCCGTGACGAGATCGGTCATGCCCAGCACGTTGAACCACACCGCGGTCCGCCGGCCGGTGCCCTTCGCGACGCGGCGTGCGACGAAGGGCGCCGCGATGCCGGTCGCGATGTCGCCCAGACCCGCGGGCACGGCGAACAGCGCCGGCAGGTGGCCGAGGGCCATCATGATCAGGAAGGCCGCCCCGACCACGCGGAGCGTGTGCGGCAGTTCGAGGCGGCTGAGCATCCCGGGGGCGGCGAGGGCTCGGGCCACCACGGGGACCTGGGTGGCGGCCGGCATGACGGTCAGCGCGGCGGCGAAGGCGATCGGCAGGACGGGCGGCCGGCCGGGTTGATTGAGGTACCCGCCGTTCGCGGCGACGACCCCGCTGGTCGTGAACCATCCGCCGAGCAGCACCGCGCAGGCCGCGCCGAGCCCCGCGGCACGCCGTCGGCCGCGACCCGACAGCCGCGCACCGCGGTACAGCACGAAGCCGGTCAGCCCCACCGCCCCGGCCATCGCGGCGAGGACGAACACCCACAGGTAGAGGGGCACGTCGTGGACCGTTCCCGTCACCGTCGCCTCCGGGTCTCCTGGTGGGTCATCGGACCGTGACCTCCCGGCCGTCGGTGGTGTCGGCCGGCTCGCCGGTGTCGACCGGACCGGGCCGCCCCGGGGGCTGGGCCGGCAGGAAGGCGGCGGCGAGCAGCGCGCCGGCGACCGCGACGAGTCCGGCGACGACGCACCCGAGGCTCAGGCCGTCGTGGAAGGCGCCGCTCGCGGCCTGGTGGACGGCGTCGGCCAGGGCCGGCCGGCCCTGGGCGGCGAGTCGGCGGGAGATCCCGAACGCCGCACCGACCGACTGGTGGGCGAGGTCCGTCAGCCCGGAGGGCAGCGCCGGGAGGGCGCCGTCGAGCCGGGAGTCGTACAGGGTGGCGTAGACGCTGCCGATGACCGCGACGCCGAGGGTTCCGCCGAGCAGGCGGGTGGAGTCGTTGACCGCCGACCCGACGCCGGCCTTGTCGGCCGCGACCGCCCCCATGATGGACTCGGTCGCGGGCGCGGAGGTCAGGCCCATGCCGAGGCCGTAGACGACCATCTGGACGGCGATGATCCGGTAGTCGAACGTCGGGCTGATGGTGGCGGCGACCCAGAAGTAGAAGGCCGCCTGGAGGGCGAGCCCCGTCGTGACGATCGCCTTGGTGCCGACCCGGACCGCCAGCCGTGTCCCGAGGGTCGAGCCCACGGCGACGGAGGTCGCGACCGGCAGCAGGTGGACGCCGGTGGACAGGGCGCTGTATCCGCGGATGAACTGGAAGTACTGCGTGATCAGGAAGATGAAGCCGAGCAGGGTGAAGAAGGCGATGGTGACCGCGGCGCTGGCGGCGCTGAAGCGCATGTCCTTGAAGAGCCGTACGTCGAGCATCGGTTCGGCCGCGCGGCGCTCGCCGACGACGAATGCGATCAGCAGGAGCGCGGACCCGGCGAACCCGGCGAGTGACGCCGCGGACGTCCAGCCGCGGTTCGGGGCCTCGATGACGGTGTAGACGAGGAGTCCCATGAAGCCGCCGGACAGCACGAGGCCCAGGTGGTCGAGGCGGTGCTGGACGAGGTTCCGTTCCCTGGGGACGAACAGGGCGACCAGGGCGATGACGGCCAGCGACACGGGGCCGAGGACGTAGAAGGCGCTCGCCCAGGTGTAGTGCTGGAGCAGGAAGCCGCCGACGATCGGCCCCAGCGCGATGGCGACGCCGGCCGTGGCACCCCACAGGCCGATGGACAGCGCCCGCTCCTTGCGGCTGGTGAAGGCGCCGGTGAGCAGCGCGAGGGTGCCGGGGAAGGTCATCGCGGCGCCCAGGCCCATCACGGCCCGGGCCGTGATCAGTTCCGCCGGGGAGTCGGCGTACCCACCGGCGAAGCTGGCCGCGCCGAACACCAGCAGACCGGCCATGAGCATGCCCTTGCGGCCGAAGCGGTCGGACAGGCTCCCCGAGGTGAGCAGCAGGGCGGCGAACACGAGGTTGTAGGCGTCCACGACCCATTGCAGTTCCGCGGTGGAGGTGCCGAGCTCGATCGAGAGGGTCGGCAGCGCCACGTTGACCAGCGTGGTGTCGAGGTTGATCACGAACGAGGCCGTGAGGAGGGCAACGAGCATGAGTGTTTTCGATGGCGCACGAGTCGGGCTTGTCATGGTGGAAGATTACACACAGCTGGTTGATTTTTTCTACCAACCGATTTAGCTCCACCACTCAGGTGCCGTACGCTGGGCACATGCGGAGTTATGGTCAGTACTGCTCGATCGCCCGGGCCCTCGATGTCGTGGGGGACCGCTGGACGCTGCTGATCGCCCGGGAGCTGCTGCTGCAGGGCCCGTGCCGGTTCACGGACCTCAGGAACGGGCTGCCGGGCATCGCGGGGAACCTGCTGTCGGCCCGCCTCAAGGAGCTCGAGGCCGCCGGTCTGATCACCCGCGAGGACGCGCCGCCGCCGATCGCCACCGTCCTGTACGCGCTGAGCGAGAGCGGTCGGGAACTGGAACCGGTGCTGAAGGCGCTCGGGTTGTGGGGGCTGCGGTTCATGGTCGACGAACGGCCGGACGACGCGTTCCAGGCACAGTGGCTGGCCTACGCCCCGCCATGGTTCACCATCGATGCCGATCCGGACGCCCCGCCGGCGGTCATCCAGCTCGTCGCCGCGGGCGAAGCGGCCGTCGTGGAGCTGCGGGACGGCGAGGTCCACACCCGCCTCGGCCGCGCCACCGACCCGGACCTCACCCTGGAGGGACCTCCCCGCGCGGTCCTCGGACTGCTCGGCGGCCTGATCGACCTGGGGATCGCCACCCGGCTGGGCCTCTCGGCCACGGGCCGACGCGACCTGCTCACCCGCCTGCGCCCGACCACCGGGTACCGGACCCGCACGCAGACCGGGACGGACCAGTAGCCGGGACATGACGACGGGCCGGCGCCATCAGCACCGGCCACGTCGCGCAACCACCGACGGCGAGGAACCCGATTCGGCGGTCGCCCCGCTTCCCGGACAACGCACCCGGAGCCCGCGCTGGACGGGCTCCGGGACTCTCTACGGCCAAGGCGCCGTACGACTAAGGCGCCGTACGACTAAGCGGCGGGGTTCCTCGGCGCGGGGGCGGGTGTGGTCTTCGGGGCCGCGTCGTAGAGGGCGATCGCCGCGTCGCGGGCTGCGGTGGCTCCCGAGGGGTCGTGGTCCATCCGGCCCGCGAGCACGGCGCCGTCGTACAGCATGTGCAGCTGGTGGGCCAGGTTCTCGGGGTCGGCCACGCCCGCCTCCGCGGCCAGCTCGGTGAGGAAGCCGCGCATCCAGCCGCGGTGGTGGTCGGAGGCCGCCTGGACCACTCCGCCGGGAAGGGACTCGGCGCTGGCGGCCACGAAGGCACAGCCGTTGAAGCCGGGGCTGGTGACCCGCTCCCCCACCTCGTCGAACACACCGATCAACCGCTCCCGGGGGGTACGGAACCGGGTCATCGTCCGCTCGACGCGCTCCCGGACGAGCTGGTGCCGGCCGTCGAGGTAGGCACTGACGAGTCCGTCCTTGTTGCCGAAGGTGCTGTAGAGGGACGCCTTGGCGACATCCGCCCGTTCGATGATCCGGTCGATGCCGACGGTGTGCACGCCCTCGGCGTAGAAGAGCTCGCTCGCGGCGGTGAGCAGCCGCTCCCGTGCGGACGGCCTGGCAGGGCGGGTGGAACGGGTTGTCTTGGCGTTCTTCGTCGGCATGGCACTCATCCCCAGCATCTGCTCAGACAGGTCTGACTAGTCTAGGTCGCCGCGCCGCCGCTCGGCCGCGGCGGCGACCGGGGCGTGCGAGGCCCGCCCGGCTTCGGCGGTGCCACGGCCCGCGCCCGCGCTCCGGTCCTGTCGCCCGGAGGAGCCCTCGATCACGACCCGCGGGCCGGCCGGCTGGAGCCGGCCACCGCCGAGCAGCAGTCCGGCGAGGGCGAGCAGGGCCAGCACGATGACGGCGACGCCGTACTCCCGCGCCGTGGTGACGAGACCGCCGCCATGGACGACCAGCACACCGCCGATGACCGCCGGGATGCCCATGCCGAGGTAGGTCACCACATAGAGCAGCGACAGCACACCGCCCCGTTCATGTGCCTCGACCACGGGTACGACCAGCCGGATGCCGACCTGGAAGCCGGCTCCGAAGCCGATGCCCGCCAGGGCGGTGCCCACGAAGAACCCGCTCACCGACGCCGCACCGCCCCCGCCGTCGCCGACGGACACCAGGACGACGGCGACCCCGACCACCAGGGCGGGGACACCGACCAGCATCACCGTGCGGGCCGGGGCCTTGCGCAGCAGCAGTACGGCGATCGCCCCGGCTCCCGCGAGGGTGGTCAGACCCAGCCCGCCGTACACCGCGTCGTGGGAACCGACCAGGACGCCGGTGAGCGCCGGGGCGAGGGCGCCGTAGAAGCCGGCCAGTGCCCACACCGCGAAGATCACGGGCGCCACGACGGCGAACGGTCCGCGCGCGGGGCGCGGCAGCTTGACGTCCGGCCTCAGACTGGCGAGGGCGCCGGGCTTGCGGGTGACCGTCTCGGGCATCCGGGTCAGCGCCAGGCCCTGGAGGACGAAGACACAGATCAGCACCACATAGATCAGGTGTGTCGGCCAGGACAGGTACTGCACGGCCAGGCCGGACATCAGGGCGCCCAACGATGTACCGAGGACGGGCGCGAACGAGTTGGCGAGCGCGCCGCGCGTCCGGTCGAGGTCCAGCATGCCGGCGCCGATCGCACCGACGGCGGACCCGGTGGCGACGCCCTGGACGATCCGGGCGGTGAGCAGGGCACCCACGCTGCCCGCGGAGGTGAAGACCACCATCGCGACGATCTGCAGGGCCAGTGCGGCGAAGAGCATGGGGCGGCGGCCTATGTGGTCGGAGACCCTGCCGACGATCAGCAGCGACACGAGGACGGCGATGGCGTACGCGGCGAAGACGACCGTGGTGGTGATCGGGGAGAAACCCCATTCCCGCTGGTAGACCGCGTACAGCGGGGTCGGCGCGGTGGACGCGGAGAGGAACGCCAGGACGATGGAGACCAGTAGGGCGAAGGAGGCCGTGGGGCCGAGACGGAGACGGTGGGGCATGGGTGGCTCCTGATCACGGGGAACGGGATGGAGGGCGCGAGGATCGGAGCAGAGGCTATACAGACCAGTCTGTCTAGGTCAAACATGACTGCATTTCAACAGTGCACATGACTTTCAGCACCTGAACAGACCTGTCTGTTTCTGCGCATACGACGGCCGGGGTCCCCACTCTCGAAGGGGACCCCGGCCGCGAAAGGCACGAGAAGGCGCGATAAGGCGCGAAGAGGAAGGATCAGCGGGCGATCACGTCGAACTCGTTGCCCTCCGGGTCCGCGAACGTGGCGTAGTGGATGCCCGCGTCGACCTCGTTGAGCTTCTTGGCGCCCAGATCGACCAGCCGGGCCACGTCGGCGTCGAAGTCCCCGGTGACGAAGTCGAAGTGCATGCGGTTCTTGACCGTCTTGTCCTCCGGCACCTGGCGGAAGCCGATGCTGGATCCCGGGACGGCCGGGTCGGGGGCGACGGTCGCACTGGCCGCGTCCGCACCGTCGAGGACGCTCCGGCCGAGCACCTCGGCCCAGAAGGTCGCGACGGTCTCGGCATCACGAGCGTCGAAGGTGACAGCAAACGGGGAGAGGGACATAGCGCTCCACTTTCTGTGTTTTCCACGGCGAGACCCGCCCAGGGAGCACTGGTGCCGACCGGCCCGGTCCGCCGAACCGGCACGGTCACCCGCTCCGGCGGGTCATGGAGACGACCGTAAACAGAGAGCTTCATTTTTGCAAGTGAAGTTGTGCATGCAGCGAGCGCATCGGAACGGCAAGCGGTCTGACCTTGTTCTTTATCTTCTGGCGCTCCTGAAGTGGTGGGGGCAGAGTGGGCGGCATGACAGACAGTTCCGGTTCGGCCCCCGTGGGCGTCGATGACCGTCAGGCTATGGAGCACATCCTCCGTCGCCCCTTGAGCCAGACGTGGCCGGCGGGTGCGCCGGCGCCGGGGAGCCGCGTCACGGTCGTCCGCGACCAGGACTGGGACGGTCCTTGGCAGGTCGAGTTTGCCGGAACGATCGATGCCATGGGTGCGCCCGAACCCAACGAGCATGCCCAGGCGCTCGATGGAGAGTTGCTGTACTGGGTCGCCTTCGACACGCCGCAGTACGACAGCAGCGGGGGTGGCCCCTATCGCAAGGCCCAGATCTGGGGTCGTTATCTACGCCCGTATGAGCGGGCGCCGGACCAGGTCATGTGAGGCAGGCCGTCAGGGGCGTTGTTCAGGCCGGGCGGTCGGTGGTGGATGCGTGGGGTTCTTGGGGTTCGACGCCGGCGAGGCGTTTGCGCAGGGCGGTCACCACGTGGTGGTAGCTGTCGCTGCCGAGGATCACCCTCAGGGGTGCCGGGTGGGTCCCGGCCGTGGTGATGATGGCGGCGGCGACCAGTTCCGGGTCCCCGGGCGACGGTGCGGAGTCGTCGGTGAGTCCGCGTACGGCTGCGGCCGGCGTGGTGTCGTAGGCCGCGAGCGGCGAGGCGAAGACCGCGCCGCGGCGGAAGCCGGTGCGGGTACCGCCCGGTTCGACGATGGTGACTCCGATGCCGAAGGGCGCGACCTCGTTGGCGAGGGCCTCCATGAAGCCCTCGATGCCGAACTTGCCCGCGCTGTAGAGCGAGCCGCCCGGGTACGCGGCCTGGCCGCCGTACGTGGAGACCTGGACGATCCTGCCTCCGCCGCGGGCCCGCAGATGCGGCAGGGCCGCGCGGGCGACACGGATGGAGCCGGTGAGGTTGGTGGCGATCTGGTGCTCGATCTGGGCGTCGGTGGCTTCCTCGGCGGCGCCGAACAGGCCGTATCCGGCGTTGTTCACGACCACGTCGAGCCCGCCGAGCTCCGCCGCCGCCCGGTCGACGACGCGCTGGATCGCGGCGGGGTCGGTGACGTCGAGCAGGTCGCCGTGGAACAGGTCGGGGTGTTCGGCCCGTAGCTCGTCCAGCACTCGGGGGTCGCGGGCGGTGCCGACGACGCGGGTGCCGCGGGCGAGCAGTTGGCGGGCCATCTCCCGGCCGAGCCCGCTGCTCACTCCGGTGATGAGCCAGACCTTGTCGGTGTCGGCGCCGTCGGCCGTCCCGGCCGTGGCGGCGGTGTGTGTGGTGTCGCTGTCCATGGTGTGCTCTTTCCTGGTTGTGCTGCACACAGCGGTCGGTGGTGAGGGCGGCGGTGCCGGGGAACGGTTCTGCCCGTGAAGGAGGCCGGCGCGGGCCGCGGTCAGGCGCTCTGCGGGAGGTTGATCTCGGGGAAGCGGTACTCGACCCGGTCGCGCTCGGTGTAGAGCTGCCAGTACGTCTCGGCCAGCGCGTCGGGGTCGAGGACGTTCAGACCGGTCACCCCGCCCGTCACGGCGGCCAGTTGCTCCGGCGTCATCGCGGCGTAGGACTCACTGTCCTTGATCAGCGCGGCGAGGGTGGAGACACCCGCGTACACACCGGCGCCGGCGACCTCGCCGTGCAGCGAGTGGACGAAGTTGCGGACGGCCGACATGGCCGGGCCGATGCCACTGATGTACGGCTGCGGATCGGCGGCGGTGAACCCGCCGGTCACGATGAAGGCACCGTCGCCGCGCTCGGTCATCTCCGGCAGGACGGCGTGGGCGATCTCGACCGGGGTGAGCAGGAAGAGGTTGACCAGCGGCGCGAGCCGGGCGGCGTCGAGCTCGGCGGCCGGGATGAAGGCGGTGCCGCCGGGCAGGGGCTGGTACGACACGACGTCGATGCGGCCGAAGCGCTCGCGGACGGCGTCGACGACCCGGCGGGCGTTGGCCGGGTCGGACAGGTCGGCGGGGAACGCCGCCGCCTCGATCCCCTCCGCGGCCAGGCCCTGGACCAGGGACTCGAGGCGCTCCGGGCGACGGGCGATCAGCGCGACGCGGAAGCCCTCCTTGCCGAAGCGACGGCCGAGGGCGGCACCGAGACCGCTACCGGCACCGAAGATGGCGACAACCTTGGACATGGGAATTCCTCGATCCGTGATGAAGGGGCGTCGACCGACCGACGATCGACGCGGAAAGAGCAGAAAAGAAAGAGCAGAAAAAAATGGGCTCCACCTCAGGGGTCCAGCTCAGGGGATCCACCTCGGCGGGCCCGCCCCCTACCCGGGCCTCAGGCCGGGAAGTCGATCGAGCGGGCCACCTCTCGACCCGCGTCGACCTCCTCCAGACGGCCGGTGAGCGCGGCGCGAATCGCCCCGTAGGCGTCACTACCCAGCGCGACACGCCGCGGCGCGGGTGTGACGTCGGCCGAGCCGATGACGGCGGCGGCCACCTTGACCGGGTCGCCGGGAGCGTTGCCGGTGATGTTGCCCGCGGTCGCGAGGTACTGGTGCAGTTGCCCGACCGGGGTGGAGGCGTACACGGGCAGCGGGTCGGCCACGCTCAGGGAGGAGCCGAAACCGGTGCGGATCGCCCCGGGCTCGATCATGGTGACGCCGATGCCGAACGAGGCGACCTCGCCGATCACGGACTCCAGGAAGCCCTCGACGCCCCACTTCGACGCGTGGTACATGCTGGCACCCGCGCCGGAGATGTGCGCACCCATGGTGGAGGTCTGGATGAACCGTCCGCCGCCCTGGGCCCGAAGGTGCGGGACGACCGCGCGGAACAGCTGGATCGGCGCGGTCATGTTCAGCGCGATCTGCTCGTCGATCGCCTCGTCCGACAGCTCCTCGGCCGCGCCGACCGCACCGCGGCCGGCGTTGGAGAACACCACGTCCACGTGGCCCAGTTCGGTGAACGCGCGCCGCACGACCAGGCGGAGCGCCTCCGTGTCGGTGACGTCCAGCGCCGCGGTCCACAGCAGCTCCGGGTACTTCTCCGCCAGGTCCGACAGTGCTTCCGGCTTCCGCGCCGTCGCGGCGACCCGATGCCCCGCCTCCAGCAGCTGCTCGACCACGAGCCGCCCGATGCCGGCCGACGCGCCGGTGACGAACCAAGTCTTCGTTGTCATGTCTCATCCTTAATCCAACTTGTTGGTTGGGTTGAGACGAACGTACACCGAGCCCGGATCGCCTGTCAAACCATCCGGTTGGCTTACTCGCCTCCTGACTCACAACCGGCCGGTTGGTTTATTCTCCTGGAATGAGACACGACTCCACCGCCACCCGCGTGCGGCTGCTCGACGCGGCGTTCGACGAGTTCGTCCGCGTGGGCTTCGCCGGCGCCCGCGTCGACCGCATCGCCGCCGCCGCTTCGGCGAACAAGCAGGCCATCTACGCGTACTTCGGCTCCAAGGAAGCCCTGTTCGACGCCGTGCTCGCCGACCGCATGACCTTCCTCGCGGACCTGGCACCGTTCACCCCGCAGGACCTGCCGGGATACACCGGCGCCCTGTTCGACGCGCTGACCGCGGAACCGGGGCTGCTGAGGCTCACCCAGTGGAAGGCACTGGAACGGCCCGAGGTCTCCCAGCTGGAGCGGGAGGCCCACATCACCAAGGCGGCCGAGATCACCCACGCCTACGGGGCCGGCGCCGAGGCCGGGATGGACGTCTTCATGCTGGTCGTCGCGGCGGCCCAGGCATGGGCCACGACCGCCCCCGAGATCCGCAACCCGGGCGGCGCCGACGAGGTCGCCCGCCTCACCCAGCACCGGGCGGCGATGACCACGGCCGTCGAGGCGGCAATAGGCGCCCTGCTGCCCTCGACCCGGAGGGACCAGGAACGGCACCCCTGAAGGTCCCGCCCCACAGCCACCGTCGCCCCACCGTCACCGTCACCGTCACCATGCCCGCCGCAACGCCCGCCGCCCCTGGATCGAGATCGACAAGGCCACCATAACGATCTGTTAAGTGACACTTGACACAGCTGTCGGTCACTTCCAAGATGCGGCGTTAAGCATCACTTCATGCACGACCTCCGTCGCCGAGGAGACCCATGTCCGACCCGTCACACGCCACCCGACGTGCCGTCCCGCACGGCAGAAGCAAGGCCGTCGTCATGGCGGCCTGCGCCACACTGATCCTCACCGCGAGCGCCTGCGGCACCGAGCAGGCCGCACGGGACTCGGCCGCCCCGGCCGCCCCGCACGCTCTCGCCGCCGACGGCCTTTCCCTGTCCGGGAGTTCGAGCTCGGACGGCAGGAACCTGGTCGTCTACGACAACGACTGGACCTCGTCGGGGGCGACCTCGATCCTGCCCCTGCTGGCCGACCCCAAGGTCAAGGTCCTGGGCACCACCGTGGTCACCGGCGACGGTTGGGCCTCCCAGGGCACCGCCGACGCCCTCTCGTTCTTCGAGAAGATCGGTCGCCGGGACGTCCCGGTCGCCGAGGGCTTCACCTACCCGCTCATCAACTCGCCCCAGCGGGCCTATGCCTTCCAGAAGATGTACGGCGGACGCAAGTCCTGGCTCGGGGCGTTCAACCGGCCAGACTCCGGCGCCGACCGACCCGCCACCGAACCCGGCACGTTGACGAAGCCGCCGTTCGGCTGGGCCAAGTCCCTCAAGCCCAGCAAGGAACACGCCGTCGACTTCCTCATCGACCAGGTGCGCGCCCATCCCCACCAGGTCACCGTCGTGACCGCGGGACCGCTGACCAACGTGGCCGGAGCGATACGCAAGGACCCCGAGTTCGCCTCCCTCGCCAAGGGCATCGTCATCGGCGGCGGCAACCTGTACCAGCTCAGCCCCGGCGAGAAGGACCCCGGCTTCAACTCCAGCGAGGGCTTCAACTTCCGCTTCGACCCGGAGGCGGCGCACATCGTGCTCACCGCCGGCTGGAAGAAGGTCACCGCCCTCGGCGACGTGACGTCGTCCGTCGTGTTCGACGACGCGATGCTCGCCCGGATCAAGGCCGACAAGACCCCGATCAGCGACTACGTGGCCAAGGCGGGATACGTCGGCTACCCGATCTGGGACGAGACGACCACCGAGGTCGCCGTCGACCCCGGTCTGATCCGGCAGAGCATCCCGCTCCGCATGGACGTCGACATCAGCGAGGGCCCGGACTACGGCGCCACCCGTGTGTGGGCCGACGGCGACTCGCCCGGTCTCGGCGAGGTCGAGGTGCGGTACGTCCAGGCCGTCGACACCAAGCGCGTCGCCGACGCCTTCGTGAACTCCACCCGCTGACGGCACTCCCCTGCTGCGGCCCCTGCCCCGTGCGGACACCGGTACGTACCGCACGAGGGCAGGCGCAGCCGGCCCTAGCTGTGCGCCGGTGCGCCGGTCGTCAGCACGTGTGCGAGGGCTTCCGTCAGCCGGGTGTTCTCCTCGGGTGTGCGGCAGGCCACGCGCAGGTACCGATCCCCGTCGGTCATGGACTTGCCCTCGCAGCCCTTGATCAGAATCCCATGGGCGCTGAACATGCGCCGTACGGTCGTGCTCGCCGAGACCCCGTCGGGGAGGCGGAGCATCACGAAGTTGGCCGCCGCGGGGAGAACCGTCACTCCCGGCAGTTCCGCCAACCGCCGGGCCAGTTCGTCCCGGTCACGAGCGACCCGCTCACAGCTCTCCCTGAACGCCTGCCGGTGGCGCGGCAGGAGGCGCAGGAAGCCTTCGGCGACACCGTTGACGTTCCAGATGGGGAGCGCGTCGCGCACACGTGAGACGAAGTCCAGGTCGGCGGAGTTCAGATAGCCCAGCCGCAGGCCCGCTATGCCGTACGCCTTGCTCATGCTCTTCACCACCACCACGTTGGGCATCTCCCGCAGATCGGGCTCCAGGCTCTGCTCCGGGGAGCAGAAGTCCGCGAAGGATTCGTCGACCACCAGACGGACGTCGAGTTCCGCGAGCAGCTTCGCGAGGAGCACCAGATCGGTGCGCGGCACGGCCATCGAGGTGGGGTTGTTGGGTGAGGTCACGACGACCGCGGACAGGTTCGCGCGCCGTGCCTCGTCCGCCACGAAGTGGGGATCGACGGTGAAACCGGGATGCGGAAGGCTGATGCGGTGGAGCCGCTGGGCGGAGTAGGCCGCCTCGTACTCGTTGAAGCCGGGTACGACCACGCCGGTGCGGCCGGTCGTCCTGCCGAGGATCTTGATCAGCTCGGAAGCCCCGTTGGCCACCGCCAGTTGCTCGGACGGCTGCCCGAGGGCGGCGCCCAGCAACCGGTCGAGGTTCCGCTGCCCGACCGGATAGTGCACGAGCGACTCGCGGAATTCCCGGGCGAGGCCGTCGAGCATCTCGGGCGGGGGGAAGTAGAGGTTGTAGAGCAGGCAGTGATCGGTGACTTCGTGGCGCCAGTAGCCACCGTGCATGTCGTGCAGCATGCTCAGGCGCTCGTCCGCGTCGCGGAACAGGTACTCCGCGGCTTCGAGATCGGTGAGCGTGTCGACCTCGTACCAGCGCGCGTCCCGGCAGTCCACGGCCCGCACCGCGACCGACCCCGCCGTCACCGTGTCCGCCACGACCTGCTCGAAGTACGACATGGAGCCGCCGCCGTCGATCAGCTTCTCCAGGGCCGGCACGAACTCCTCTCGCAGGTAACGCTCCCGCAGCAGATACGCGTTGACGGTCTTGAAGGTGCCCGTCAGGTCCATGGCGGGATCCTGGTCCTTGGAGAGCATCATGCCGGTGACCGTTCCCTCGGCGTCCAGCATGACGACCGTCCCGTCCATCGACGGCTGGTAGGGGGCGACAGCCATGACGATCTGCTCGGCGGGCTCACGAAGTCGTTCGACGACGCTCAGATCGAAGAGTATGTCGCCCTCGATCAGGAGAACGTCCTGGTCGAGGTGTTCGCGGGCCAGCCACAGGGAGTACGCGTTGTTGGTCCGGTCGTCGATGCCGTTCTCGACGTAGTGGATCCGCATGCCGGCGAACGTGTCGCCGATCGCCGCGCGCACGTCGTCCGCGAAGTGCCCGGTGGCCACGACCACTTCGCGGACCTGAGCCGCTGCCAGGTTCTCGAGCGCGCGGGCCAGGATGGACTTCCCCGCCACCTCGGTGAGCGACTTCGCCCGACCGAGGCCCAGCCTGCGCCCCATTCCGGCCGCCAGGATCACAGCCTTAGCCGTCATATTCGTGAGTTCTCCCTGCATGACCAACCACCTTGAGACCGGGATCACCAGCGTGCCGCGCTCGTACCAGCAAAAATCACCGCCCACGCTACGCAGCCGGCATCGCGCGGCGACACCGATAAACGTCGCGCACCGGCACCGAGAGACCTCGGCGGCGCACCGAGAGACCCTGCCACGCGATTCTCCCGATCTCCCTCACCAATACCGAGAGATATATGGACCGTTGATTCCTTCGGTCGTTTTTCCTTCCCCTCGCACCGTCCCCGTGACAGTGTTCTCGGCAGCACAACAAGTGCCGAATGCAAGGAGATTGAAATGACCGAGCAGAACCTTCGGACCACCGCCTCCGACGAGGTCTCCGACGTCGAGCTGGACTCCGAGGAGCTGGAGGACGTGACCGGCGGTCTGTCGGCGCTCAAGGAGATCTGATGACGGTGCCATCGGCCGTCCACCGCCATGAGGCGGTGGACGGCCGATGGCCTTTTTCATGAAGGAGGGTGAAAGATGTCACACGCTGCTGTATCGGTCCTGGCCGCGATGCGGGAGGAACTGAATCACAAAGAGAAGTCGAAAGCCGTGCAGGCCACACGGGAGAAAATCCGAAGCATGGTGGAGTTCGATTCCGCGGCCGGCGCCGTGCGGCTCGACAAGCTCCTTCGACGTGCGGTCGAGCAGGTTCCCTACTATCGCGGACTGTCCCCCGACGTCCGACACGGCCTGAACGATTTCCCCCTGGTTCACAAGGCCCAGTTGCGCGACTGTTTCACCGACTTCATCGCCCGCACGGGCGACGGACGGATGGAACGCGGCACGTACTTCATGAACCAGACGAGCGGCAGCACCGGCCAGCCGGTCCGGGTCCTGTCCACCGCGGAGTCCACCGGCGTGACCAACGCGGTCGTCCAGGAGCGCATCAACGTCTTTCGCGACGTCCCGGCGAGCGGTGTCGTGCTGCACGTCGGACTGATGTACGCGGGCATGAAGCAGATGGAGGCGATCTCCCTGCCGCGCCCTTACGTAAAGATCAATCTTCCCGGGTTCGATCCCGCGTCGTCCGAGTCGAGGGAGCAGTACGAGGCCGTCGTCGGCAGTTTCCCGATCGACAAGATCACCGGTTCGTCGAGCCGCATCATCAGCCTGGCCCGCTACTGCGACGACCGCGGCATCACGCTGCGTCCCCGGGCCGTCGTCGCCTCCCACGAGCACATGCCCGAAAGCGGACGGCGCCTGGTGGAGGCGGTCTTCGCGTGTTCCGTGACCATGCTGTACATGACGTCCGAGACAGGTCCCTCGGCCTGGGAATGCCCTCGGCACAGAATGCACTTCCAGGACGACTTCGTGGTCCCCGAGATGATCGCGCGCGACGGGCAGGACGGCTCCGACATCGTGCTCACCGACCTCTCCTCCACGGTCATGCCCATCATCAGATATGTGAGCGGCGACATGTCGACCGGGGTCACCGAGTGCGATTGCGGTCTGCCCGGCACGGTCGTCGACGGTTTCATCGGACGCGCGCGGGTGAGCCTCCTGGGCCGCGACGGTGAGTTGTACTCGCCCTACACGCTTCTCGGCGCCCTGGCGGAATCCCGGATCACCGACTTCCAGCTCGTGCAGGAGGAAGAGGGAGTCGTCCAGTTGATCGTTCCGGCGGACGACGGATCGTGCGGGGCCGTGGCCCGTGTCCTCAATGACGCGCTCGACGAATCCCTCGGTGCTCGCCGGGGGTTCCGCCTCGTCGCGCGCCCCGACGAGCCCTTCGTCCTGACGGCGGCCGGGAAGAGGAACCCGGTGGTCCAGCGGCTCGACCTTCCCCTCGGACCCGAACGCCAGGGCTACATCCTGCCCGAGTTCATGTACATTCCCGCGCGCGCCGCCCATGTCTCCGGCGGCGTCGGTCACTGACCTTGAAGCGTGATGTCGTCAGGGGCTGACGACATCACGCTTCAAGGTCAGTAGGCGCTGTTTTCGCTGAGAGGGTCAGCCGGCGGCGTTCGCTGTGGAGAGGACCGGTGTGCGCGAGGTGACACGGCACATGATCGGGCCGAATTCCTGGAGAGTCACCCTGGTGCCGAGTGGGACTTCCGTGTCCACGGGTGCGAGTTCATAACGCTGGAGCAGCACGGCAAGACAAAGTACCGACTCCAGCATCGAGAAGTGCTGCCCGATACAGGCTCGCGGACCACCGCCGAAGGGATACCACGCATAGCGCGGGCGGCCTGCCTCGGCCTCCGGTGAAAAGCGCTCGGGGTCGAACCGCTCCGGGTCCGGCCAGTATTCGGGCTTGCGGTGAGTCACCCCTGGGCAGATGAGCACATCGGCTCCGGCCGGGATACGGTACCCGTCGACCACGGTGTCGGCGACGGCCCGGCGGCCGACGAACATGATAGGCGCGTGGACACGCATGGCTTCCTTCAACACCATGGTGAGGTAGGGCAGCGAGTCCAGGTCGGCGGCTCCCGGCCGACGGCCTGCAAGCACCTGGTCGACCTCCGCACGGGCACGGGCCTGAGCCTCGGGATGCTTGGCGAGCAGGTGCAGCGTGACGGCCAGCGAGGTCGCGGTGGTCTCATGGCCGGCGAGCAGAAAGATCAGCACCTGGTCGCGGAGTTCGTCCCCGTCGAGCGCCTCGCCGTGCTCACCGCGGGCGCGGATGAGCACACTCAGCAGGTCGTCGCCCTCCTCGTCCCCGCCGGCACTCCAGGCCGCGGCCCCTGCCTCGGTCTGCCCGGTCCGGCGCTCGGCGATGATGCGGTCGCAGAGCGCGTACAACTCGCGCCGGGCGGCGGCGCCGCGGCGGTTGCCCGGGGTGGGCCAGTGGCGGGGCAGCCTGAGCAGGGAGTAGCCGCGCTGCAGGGTGTAGTCCAGGAGTGTGGGCCAGTAGCGGCGCATCACCTCGACGGCCGCGTCGGCGTCGGCTCCGAACAGGATGCGGGACAAGGCGTGGAGTGAGAACGACGGCATCTCGCTGCTCAGGTCGACGGTGCCGCCGGGAGCGCTCTGCCATCGCTCGGCGAGCAACTCCGCGTCGGTGCACGCGGCGTCGGCGTAGCCGTCGACCCGGCGACGGGTGAAGAGCGGCTGGATCAGTCGCCTTTGCCTCCGGTACTCGTCGTCCTGGCTGGTGACCAGACCGTTGCCGATGGACTCCCGGATCTCGCCGTACAAGACGTTGTCCTTGCGGAAGTTCGCCGCCTGGGTGCCCAGCACCTGCTGGGCGCCTTCGGCGGAGAAGACCAGGTAGAGCTTCTGCCGCAGGCCCGGGGGTCCGGCGGTGAGCCGGACGACATCCCCGTAGTCACGTTGGGCGCGCAGGAAGGCGGTCATCGGATTCTTGCGCAGTTCCAGTAAGGACCCGATCAGCGGCAGACCGGCCGGCCCGGGGATATGAGTGTCAGTCACGCGTTTCCGCTTCCCATCCGTGGTCTGTGGTTGCTGCCGAGACTGGCAGGGACGTCCTCCCCGCGGGACTACGTGGATACGTAGTCCCGGTCCTACGTATCCACGCGGTGTCCGTGCGGCGGGACCCGCGAACAATCAGGTGTGGCCGGGTGTCAGACCGTGTCGCAATGCCGGGGAAGAGCAGGAGCAGAAGGACATCATGACGACGATTTCGCGATACAGCCGCTTCGAAGCACTGGGGGCTTACTTACCCGCCGCGGTGCAGTCGACATCCGAACTGGTCGCCCAGGTCACCGGAGTACCGAGGCTGCCCGTGGAGCGCATCACGGGGGTCGCGGAGCGCCGGGTCGCCGACCCGGACCCGGCGGCCGGAGAGGACTCCTTCGGCCTGGCCTTGCGGGCGGCCCGGGACGCACTGAGCAACTCCACATACGAAGCCGCCCAGTTGGACGTGGTGATCTGCGGTTCGATCAGCCGTGACAAGGGCGGCGGCCGCTACTATTTCGAGCCGTCGTTCGCTCGCATGCTCGCCGAGGAACTGGGCGCCCACTCGGCGATCCACTTCGACGTGTCCAACGCCTGCGCCGGGATGATCACCGGTGTCCACATCCTGGACCGGATGATCCGGCAGGGCATCGTCCGCAACGGCATGGTGGTGAGCGGCGAGCGCGTCACTCCGCTGGCGCAGACGGCGGCGGCCGAGATGGACAGTGTCCGCGACCCTCAGTTCGCCTCCCTCACTGTGGGGGACTCCGGCGCCGCGGTGATCCTCGACGAGTCCGCGGACGAGGCGGACCGCATCCACTACGTCGAGCTGATGACCGCTTCCGCATACTCCCACCTGTGCCTGGCCATGCCCAGTGACCGTACGGGAGGCCTCGCCATGTACTCGGACCAGAAGCGCATGCACGCCAAGGAGCGGCGCAGCCTCTGGTCAAGCTTCTACGGCGACTTCCTGGCCAAGAACGGCGCGGACTTCGCCGACGAGAAGTTCGACTACATCATCCTTCACCAGGTCGCCACGCGCTTCATAGAGTCCTCGATCGAGCACGCGGAGGCGGCGTTCGGTACCGCCGTGCCCGAGTCCCTGTCCGTGGTGGAGCAGTTGGGGAATACCGGCAGTACCTCGCACTTCATGGCGCTCAGCCGGCATCTGCGGGCCGGAACCGCCCGTCAGGGAGCCAAGTTCCTCCTGGTGCCCGCCGCCTCCGGCATGGTCCTCGGCTCCCTGTCCGCGACGATCTCCAATCTGGGAGTCTGACCCATGAGTACGGTGATCACAGCCGCCTCGACCACCGCGCCGCAGGCCGCCCGCGCTTCCGACACCTCCGTGCGGCTCGCCGCCCAGGCCGCCCAGGACTGCCTGGCGCAGGCCGGGCTGTCGCCCCACTCGGTGGGCGTTCTGGTGAACGTCGGCGTCTACCGGGAGAACAACGTCATAGAACCCGCCCTCGCGGCGATGGTGCAGAAGGAGGTGGGCATCGGCCTGGATTACCTGGTCGACCCGGTGGCCGGCTTCTCCTTCGACTTGATGAACGGCGCCTGCGGCGTGCTCAACGCCGTCCAGGTCGCCCAGGCCCTGCTGGGCAGCGGCAGCACCGACCGGGTGCTGATCACCGCTGCCGACGTGCACCCCGGCGGGCACGCCGGCGCGGACCCCGGGTACCCGTACGCCGACCTCGGCGCGGCCCTGCTGCTGGAGCACTGCACCGACGACGACAGCGGTTTCGGCCCGGTACGGACCTACAGCGCGCGGGGGACCGAAGGGACGGTCGGCTACGCGGACCTGTCCGGCGCGAGTGGCGACGAACGGAGGCTGATCACCGTACGCCGTGACGGGGACTGGGCAGACCGGCTGCTGGACCTCACCACGGACAGTGTCCTCGGGTACCTGCTGGAGGAGGGGCGGGCACCGGACCGTACGCTTCTGGTCTGCAACCGGCCCACCACCGACTTCGCCGCCCGGCTGGCCCGGCGGCTGGACCTGGACGCGGCGGCCGTCGTGGCTTCCGGGGCGCCGGCTGCGCAGGACGGCGAGCCGCACACCGCCGCGCCGGTGCTCAGCTACCTCCAGGCGGTCCGGGACGGACTCCCCGAGGGGTACGACCAGTTGCTGTTCGTGGCCGCCGGCGCCGGTCCGAGCGTCGTCTGCGCGAGCTACCGTCCACTGGACCGGTGACGGAGCGATGTCACCGACAGCGGTCTCCGTCGGCCTCGGGGAAGGCCCGGCCGACATCCTGGAGCGTTATGCCCGCGCCTTCCCCGCCAAGGCCGCGATCATTCACCCGGACGGTCACCGGGCCGGTGGGGCGATCCGCTACGGCGAGCTGACCTACGGCGAACTCCAGGACCGGGTGGAGCGACTGGCAGCCGGCTTCCACCGGGCCGGCATCACCCGGGGGACCAGGACCATCCTGATGACGCCGCCGGGCCCCGACCTGTTCGCCATCGCCTTCGCCCTGTTCCGGATCGGCGCGATCCCGGTCGTGGTGGACCCCGGCATGGGCGTCAAGCGGATGCTGCACTGCTACCGGACGGTGGGCGCGGAGGCGTTCATCGGGCCACCCGTCGCCCATGTCGTACGGGTCCTCGGCCGTCGTACCTTCCGGGGTGTCCGCACCCGGATCACCCTGGGCCGCCGCTGGTTCTGGGGCGGCGAGACGCTGGAGCGGCTGGGCGACGGCCCCCGTGCCGAAGACCTCCCCCGGCCCTCCGGCGACGACCTGCTGATGATCGCCTTCACCACGGGCAGCACCGGCCCTGCCAAGGGGGTGAAGTACACCCAGCGGATGACCGCGCCCATGGTCCGGCAGATGCTCGCGCTCCACGACCGCGACCGCGACGCCGTGTCCCTGGTCACTCTGCCGGTGTACGGCATCCTCGATCTGCTCTGCGGCTCCACTCTGGTGCTCGCGCCGCTGTCGCCGGCGAAGGTCGCGAACGCCCGGCCCGAACTGCTGACCGAGGCCCTGACCCGCTTCGAGGTGACGAGCATGATCGCCTCTCCGGCCCTGCTGCGGGTGCTGGGGCGGTACCTGACGCAGCGTCGGACCACGCTGCCGGAGCTGAGGTTCGTCGCTTCCGGCGGGGCTCCCGTTCCACCGGACGTCGTCGAGACCGTACGCGGTGTACTCAGCGAGAAGGCGGAGCTCCATGTGACCTACGGGGCCACGGAGGCACTGCCGGTCTCCTCCATCGAGTCGGCCGAGGTACTGCTTGAGACAGCCGCGCTCTCCGCGTCCGGCGCGGGCACATGCGTCGGACGCCCGCTGGAGGGCATGGCGGCAAGGATCATCCAGGTCTCCGACGCGCCGCTGGCCCGGTGGGACCCGGAGCTGGCCGTACCGGAGGGTGAGATCGGCGAAATCGTGCTGGCAGGCGAGTCGGTGAGCCCGGGCTACTACGCCGACCCCGTCGCCGACGCCCAGCACAAGATCCGTGAGGAGACCGGCGACGGCACCACCCGGCTGTGGCATCGCACCGGTGACCTCGGCTATCTGGACGCATCGGGACGGCTGTGGTTCTGTGGCCGGCGCACCCAGCGGGTGCGCACCCCCGGCGGGGATCTGTACACGGTGCAGTGCGAGGGCGTGTTCAACGCCCACCCGGCGGTCCGGCGCACTGCCCTCGTCGGGGTCGGAGAGCCCGCCGCCCAGCGGCCGGTGGTCTGTGTGGAGACCGAACCGGGCGCCGGTGATGTCGAGTGGCGGCAGCTCGTCTCCGAGCTGCGGCACTTGGCGGCCGGTCAACCGGTGACCCAGGGCCTGGGGGAATTCCTGCGGCATCCGGCCTTTCCGGTGGACATCCGGCACAACGCAAAGATCGGAAGAGAGCAGCTCGCCCGCTGGGCCACCCGCCGGCTCGCATCGAGTGCCGCGGCCACCCGGCGCGTCCGGGCGCTGCGCGCGATACCGCTGCTCGGCTGGGTCTACGTGGCGGCCGGGCCGGCCCTCCCCACGGACCAGCCGGTACTGCGGGCCCTGTG
The DNA here is from genome assembly GCF_040638185.1 of Streptomyces sp. NPDC026672. NCBI lineage: Bacteria > Bacillati > Actinomycetota > Actinomycetes > Kitasatosporales > Streptomycetaceae > Streptomyces > Streptomyces sp. NPDC026672. The sequence goes on along the minus strand of NZ_JBEZXS010000055.1, from coordinate 1,405 downwards.
GTGGGTCGACGTCTTCCTCAGCGTCGTGGTCCACGCCGCCCAGATCCCCAAGGCCCTGCCGCGTGGCCGCGCCGCCGGGTACAGCGGCGCGGCGACCGCCGGCCTGACCATGCTCTACGGCGCGACCTGGTGGCGCACCCTGCCCCCGGCCACCGGCCCGGTACGGCACGAGAACCCGGGAGCGTCATGAAGGTCCTGATCACCGGCGCGTCCGGATTCCTCGGCGGACATCTCGTGGACGGCGCACTGAGTGAGGGCCACGACGTCCGGGTGCTCGTCCGCAGGAGCAGTGACCTCACGCGACTGCGCGGCGTCTCCGGCCTCGAACTGGCTTACGGCGACCTCGGCGACGCCGCCTCGCTGCGGCGCGCTGCCGAGGGCGTCGACGTCGTCCACCACAGCGCCGCGCGGGTCGTCGAGCACGGGACCCGGAAACAGTTCTGGGACGCCAACGTCCTCGGCACCGAGCGGCTGATGAACGCCGCTCGTGACGCCGGAGCCGAGCGTTTCGTGTTCATCAGCAGCCCCAGCGCCCTGATGCAGGTGGGGCAGGGAGACTGCCTGGACATCGATGAGAGCACCCCCTACCCCACCCGCTACCACAACCTCTACTCCGAGACGAAGGCCGTCTCCGAACGCATGGTGCTGGCCGCGAACCGCCCGGGCTTCACCACGGTCGCACTGCGCCCGCGCGGCATCTGGGGACCACGCGACCACTCCGGGTTCCTGCCCCGGCTGGCCGCGAAGATGGCCCGGGGAAAGCTGCCTGATCTGCTGGGCGGCCGGAAGGTACTGGTCTCGCTGTGCCACTGCGACAACGCGGTCGCCGCGTCGCTGCTGGCCGCGAAGGCCCCGGCGGAACGGATCGGCGGCAAGGCGTACTTCGTCGCCGACCGGGAGCACACCGACCTCCAGGTCCTGATCGGACGGCTGGCGGAGCTGTTCGGTCTGCGGCCGCCCACCCGCCGGATCCCTCCGCTCCTCCTGGACGCCCTCGTCGAGGCCGTCGAGCTGGTGTGGCGGGTGCCCGCGCTCGCCGCCCGCCGCGAACCCCCGCTCAGCCGCTACGCGGTGGCAATTCTCACCCACTCCACCACGTACAACACGGACGCCGCCGCACGGGACTTCGGCTACGTGCCCGTGATCGGCCAGGAGGACGGGCTGAAGCAGCTCGTCACCTGGGTCGAATCGATCGGCGGTGTCCAGCAGTTCGTCCGCGCCGTGCTCCGACCGTGAAAAGGACAACGGCGTCAGCGATCAGGCGGTGACGGTGCGGTCGGAGGAGTGTCGTGACGGTTCGTTCCGCACAGGGTCGCCGTGCGCGCCATGGTCCCCGCCAAGGACGCGCAGCGCATCATGGACGACCTCTACGCCATCGGCGCCCGCGCCATCCTGACCACGGCCA
>NZ_JBEZXS010000054.1:0-49668 GCF_040638185.1 Streptomyces sp. NPDC026672 | reverse complement strand
CCTGCGCAATCTGGCACAACCGCATCACTGGCGCACCGGTTACCAGGTCGCTGATCGCCTACGACCACTGAGCCACATCGGAACTACTCGTCTAGCGCTGACCCACCAGGACCGTGTCCGCTCCGACCGCTGCCAGGAGCAGCAGGGGAGGGTCGCGCCAGGCTATGCGCACCGTGCGCACTGCCCGGCATCGCCCCTGGTCGGAGTCTCGCTGCCGTGCGGTCTTGCGTTCGTTGAGAGGATCGGGGCGTGACGGACTCCCCTATGCAGGTGAATGCCCTCATCATCAATGCCACCGCCCCCGAGCGGCTCGCTGTGTTCTGGTCCCAGTTGCTCAGCAGGCCGAGCAGCAACGAGTGGAGGCGCTCGGTGGGCGCAGGCTGGAGCTGTACGACGACGGGGGGTTCCTCGTGATGGTGGACCCTGAGGGCAATGAGTTCTGCATCATCCCTGATGGCGCCTTCGAGATCGACGACGAGGGACACGCGGACTACCTCGGCTGACCGACCGCGCGCTCGGGCCGCGCTTCGCGGCGGGTTCCCGTCCCGCGTCGTCGAGGAGGTCACCGATCACCATGTTGCCGCTCTCGGCCACGATGGCCTGTGCAGGGGGGCGCCCATGCTTCGTGTGCCCCCGCTGATCAGTGCCGCTCTCCTCCCCCAAGTCCTCCCGTCATTGCCGCGGCAGGCGGTCCGCCTCAGTCTCCGTCGGTGCGGGGGACCCAGCCGTTGTCCGCACCGGTGTGGATCAGTGCCTGCGCGTACCGCCAGAGGTCCGCGGAGGCGTCCTTGATCACGGACTTGCGGGCCAGCACGTCCTGCTCCGTGACTCCGGGCGTGCGCCACGTCCCGCCGCGGTTGCCGTAGTTGAGCAGCAGGGGCTGGAGGCGGTCCATGGCCTTGGCGAAGCGGGCCTCCGGTGTGCTGCGTTCCTCGAACTCGTCCCACAGTGACCTGAAGAGGTCCCGCTGATCGGCGGGCAGGAGCGCGAAGAGCTTGTCGGCCGCTTCCCGTTCCCTCGCCTCCTGGTCGGCGGCGGCCGTCGTGTCGTACAGGAAGGTGTCGCCCGCATAGATCTCCACCAGGTCGTGCACGACGACGAGGGCGAGGACCTTGCCGATGTCCACGGGCTCGTCCGCGTACTCGGCGAGCACCAGGGTCATCAGGGCGAGGTGCCAGGAGTGCTCGGCATCGTTCTCCTTGCGGTCGGCTGCGAGCAGCGGGCTCTGCCGGAAGACGTCCTTGAGCCGATCCGCCTCGATGATGAACTCGATCTGGCGGCGCAGCCGTTCGGGTGTGCTGTCGGGCTGCCGGACGGAGTCGGCGAGCAGCGGGGCGTCGTCATGGGACATGGAGGCTCCTCGATAGGGGTGCATGCGCTGTTCAGAGGTTGAGGTACTGGAGAAGGACGCTGGCGGTGAGGACCGAGGTGGTGGCCCACAGCGCGGGACGGGGCCGGCGGCGGCGCAGAATGCTCGCGGCCGTGCTGACGACGAAGGCCGCGGCCATGGCCTGGTCGATCGCGAGGGTGACGAGGGTGACGGCCACCGCCGTCAGTGTGACGGCCGTGGCCGGACGGTCCGCTCCGTGCGCGCGGGACGCGGCGAGGATCTTGGCCGCCACGAAGACCAGGGCACCGGTGGTGGCCTCCACGGGGACATGGGCGAGGAGCGGGCCGAGGAACAGGCAGGAACACAGGAGCAGTCCGGTGACCACGGCCGCGATCCCGGTCCTGGCACCGGCGCGGATGCCGACGGCGCTCTCCACGAAGGCCACGAAGCTGGTCGATCCGGTGGCGGATCCGGCGACGGTGGCGCCGGCGTCGACGAGCAGCGCCTGGCGCATACCGGGCACGCGCCCGTCGGCGTCCTGGAGGGGGGTGTGCGCGGTCAGGCCGACCACCTTGGCGATGCTGCCGAAGAAGTCGAGGGCGAACAGGACGAGGACGATGCTCCACGCGCGGGGGTCGGTGATGACGGTGAGATCGAGGCGGAACAGCGCGCCTCCGCTGCCGTGGATGCCGTCGTGGACGGTGCCGGTTGTGACGCCCGCGTGGGCGCAGTACGCCGCTGCGGCCGCGATGCCGCCCAGGACCGCCGCCGCACGGGCACCGAGGGCGTCCAGGACGAGGGCGACGGCGAGGCCGATGTACAGGGCGACGGCGGGCGGCGCCGTCCAGTCGCCCAGGCCGGACAGGCGGCCGTCGGACGTGGTGACGAGGTGGGCGATCTGCAGGCCGACGAGGCCGATGAACGTACCCACCGCGGCGGCGAGTGCCGAGCGCGTCTCGGGCGGGATGGCGTTGATCACTGCCTCGCGCAGCCGCAGCAGTGTCACAACGAGCATGGCGAGGCCGGACCAGAACACCATGCCCAGCGCCTCGGGCCAGGTGTAGGCGAGGGTGCCGATCACGGAGAACGCGACCATGGCGTTCATCTCCATGCCGGGTGCCACCGCGAAGGGGAGCCGGGCCCACAGGCCCATGGCGATGGTGGCGAGGCCGCCGACCGCCGCCGTCGCGAAGAAGGCGGCGGCGTGCGGGATGCCGCCCTGGCCGAGCACGGCCGGGTTGACGACGACGATGTAGGAGAGTGCCAGGAACGTCGACACCCCCGCGAAGATCTCGCGGCGCCAGGTCGAGCCCCGCGCGCTCAGCGCGAAGTACCGGTCCACGGCCCCGCGGGCGGGCTCGGGCGGAACCGGTGTCGCGCGGAGGCCGGGGCGTTCAGGTGTGGTCACGCCGCTGTCCGCGTGGAGTGAAGCCGGGGCTGACCGGGCTGATGGTGTCCCCGACGTCGCCCAGCAGCAACTGGTCGGGGGCGTCGGGTCGAACGGCGTAGAACTTGCCGTTCAGTGTTCCGGAGACGTGGCCGACGTGGAGGGTCAGCGTGATCCCGAGCCGTTCGGCGTACCTGGCCAGCGCGAGTGCGCCCTGCCGTGTCGCGTGGCAGGTGAAGATCTCGACGTCGGATCCCGGCCGGAGCGTCAGCTGGAGCATCGCCATGAGGGTCGCCCCGCTGGCCACGACACCGTCGACGACGACCAGTCGGCCGGCCTGCGGGGGCAACCGCTCGTCCACTCCGACGAGCAGTCCCCCGGCCACCGGCATCCGCTTGGCCTGGGGCGTCCAGCCTCGTTCCCGGGGCAGCGCGCCGAGCCGCTCGGCGAGGATACGGCCCTCGCGCTCGGGCGCGACGACGGTAGCTCCGGGCGCGGACGCGCTCCGGCGCACCTGTGCGGGGAGCATGCCGTAGATGTCGAGCAGCGCTTGCAGATAGCGGTCGCGGTCGGTGTCGCGCTGCCGCGGGAGGTTGGCGACCGTCGTGACGACGGCCATCCGTTCGATCACGTCGGGGCGGCCGGTGGAGGCGATCCGTACGTTGTCGGGCAGGGCGCCGGGGGCGTGCAACGACTCCAGCAGCAGGGAGTCGAAGTGGACCAGGTGGCGGAAGTGGGTGTGGTGTTCCTTCTCGAAGTCGTCCACCGTCTGCCGGGCCTGTGGGGGGAGCCCGGTCCGGTCGGGTAAGTGGGCGGTGTTCATCGGTGACCTCCTGTCCTGTGCTGTGGAAGCCGGTCTCGTGGGGGCCCCGCAGCGGGCGTTCGCCCGGTGCGGTGGAGGAGGATCAGTGCGGCGGGCGCGACCGCGGCGGCGAGGGCGGCGGTGAGGAGGAACGTCAGGGCGAAGTCCCCGGCGGCCGGCCGCTCCCCGTGGAGCAGGACCAGCAGCGCCAGGCCGATGGAGCCGCCGATGTACTGGGCCGTCGTCACCAGGGCGCTCCCGGTCGCGTTGCTCGCCTGTGGGAGGTCCCGGGTCCCGGTGATGAACATCGCGGTGAACGCCATCCCCTGTCCGAACCCGCTCAGCAGGAGCCCCGGCAGGATGACCTGGGCGTAGCCGGCGCCGTCGATCGCGACGGCCAGGGCGAGGACGAGGAGCCCGGCCGCACCGGTGAGGAAGGCCGTGGCCAGCAGTCGGCTCATCGGCAGTCTGCCGGCGAGTCGGGCGGCCACCGTGTTCCCCGCCGTGATGGCCGCGGCCAGGGGGAGGAAGGCCATGCCTGCGGCGAGCGCGCTGTAGTCGCGTACTTCCTGGAGGTAGAGGGTGACGAGGTAGAACTCGGCGCCGAAGCTCGCCATGTACACGGCTGCGGCCAGGCAGGCCGTCTGGAGGGTGCGCACACCCAGCAGGGCGCGGGGCACCAGCGACCTGGGTCCCTTCTGGCTGAGCGCGAGGAGGCCGGCCGCGAGGACCGCCACGGTCAGCGAGGCGCCGACGACCGGCAGGGCGGGCCGTGCGTGGGCGAGCTCCGTGAAGGCGAGGACGAGGGCCACGACCGCGGCGCTGGCGGCGAGTGCGGCCTTGGTGGCGAGGGGAGCCGGGGCCCGGGACGGGGCCGAGCGCACCGCGTTCCCCGCCGCGAGCAGGCAGACCGCCACGATGGGGACGTTGATCCAGAAGATCCACTGCCACGAGGCCACGGCGAGGATGCCACCGCCGGCCGTGACGCCGAGGGCGAGGCCGAGCGCTCCCGTGGTGCCCCACACGCCGACTGCGCGGTCGCGCTCCGGGCCCGCCGGGTAGGCGGAGCCGAGCATTCCCAGCGTGGCCGGCACCAGCAGGGCCGCGGCCACCCCCTGTCCCACGCGGGCGGCGATCAGCGCCGGCGCGGCAAGGGAGAGGGCCGCGCCGATCGAGGAGGCGGCGAAGAGGAGCTGAGCGGCGAGGAAAACACGGCCGGAGCCGAGGACGTCCGCCAGTTGGCCGCCCAGGAGCAGGAATCCGGCGAAGAAGATCGCGTACGCGCTCACGATCCATTGCAGGGCGACCGCGGAGAAGTGGAGGCTCGTCCCGATGTCGGGCAGCGCGACGTAGATGATCGAGAAGTCGAGCGCCACCAGCAGCTGCGCCCCGGCCAGCGCCGTCAGTAAGCGGGTGCCGGGCTTCGGAACGGGGGGTACGGGCACGTGGGTCAGCCTCCGTAGGTGAACTGGTCAGCCCAGGGCGGTGAGCGCCTCGATGAACACGTCCCAGAACCGTTCCGTGTCCAGGCGCGTCGCCACCCGGGCGTTGGGGATCCTCCCCGTGACACGGTAGAGGTCGATCACGGTCGCGCCGCGGGTGAACTCCCCGCGCAGTTCGATCGCGACGGGGGCGTCGACGCATTCCACCAGGCTCGGGTCGAGCACTCGGGCGACGGCGACGGGGTCGTGCAGCGGTGCGTCGGGCAGGTCCCAGATCTGGCCGTAGGTGCCGGAGCGGAAGTCGAGGAGGGCCGCCGACACCTTGGCGATGTGGCTGCCCACCTCGGCGATGCGCCGCAGCACGTCGGGGGTGACCGGCGCCTGGTGGGTGACGTTGAGGCCGCAGTAGGTCAGGGGGATGCCGCTCGCGAGCACTTCGTGGGCGGCCTCGGGGTCGACCAGGATGTTGTACTCCGAGTAGGGCAGGGTGTTGCCGCGGTGGGTGGCTCCGCCCATGCACACGATTTCCTTGATCTTCGCCTTGTCCTGCGGATGGCGGGCGAGGAGTCCCGCGATGTTCGTCTGGGGTCCGGTGACGACGAGGGTGAGCGGTTCGGGGCTGTCGGTCAGCAGACCGTGGATGAGGTCGACGGCGTGTGCGGGGTGGAGGGGCACTTCCGGCTCCGGGAAGTCCCAGCCGTCCAGGCCGGTTTCGCCGTGCACGTCGTCGCCGATCAGCAGCGGGCCGGTGAGCGGTTTGGGGTAGCCGGCGGCCACGGGCACGTCGAGGGCTTTGGCGAGGGAACACATGCGCCGTGCGTTCAGTGCCGTCTTGGCCACGGTCTGGTTGCCCGCGCTGGTGGTGACCGCCCTGAGGTCCACTCGGGGGTCGCCGGCGGCGAGCAGTATGGCCATCGCGTCGTCGTGTCCGGGATCGCAGTCCAGGATGACGGGGGTGGGCATGGGGACTCCAGGTGTTCGGCGAAAGGGCTGCGGCGGGGGCGCCTGTGCTGCGGAGCCGGCTGCCGCGGCCTGGTCAGGTCGGCTCGGCAAGGCTCCGGTGGCAGGCCGGGCGGCGTCGGCCGGCGGTGGCGAACCCCCTCGAAAACGATGCGCCGGAGCGCAGGCACCGGCCGTCGGCGCGCCCGGCGGACGCCACACGACGCCTCCGGGCGCGGAAGTCGGTGTGCACCCGTCGCCCGGAACGCAGGCGCCGACCGTCGGCGCGCCCGGCGGACACCACACGGCGTCTCCGAGCACGGAAGTCGGTGTGTACAGGGCGCCCGGAGCGCAGGCGCCGGTCGGCGGGCGCCGCACGGCGTCTCCGGGGGTGGAGGTCGGTGTGTACAGGTCGTCGGCGGGGGCGATGGTGACGGCCGTCCTGTCGTCGAGCGGTGGCGGGGCGCCGAAGGCTTCGGCGACGGTGCGCCGTCGACGGTGTGCGGGTCCAAGGCGTATCGGCCACGCCACCGGCGCTCGCGCCGCTCCTCCGACAGGGTGGTCACGACCTCGGGTCGTGCCGGTGCACGATGTCCGGACTCCAGGCGGCGGTCGGCGGGCGCGGCGGCGCGGGTGGGCGAGGAGGGTCCGGGGAGGCCGGGAACGGGCTCGTCGTCGCGGTCGGGCGACCGCCGGGTGGTGACGGCGGCCCGGACCCGGATCCCACCGGTCGGGGCGCAGAGCCGGCCGACGACCGGGTCCGGGTGAACCTTCGCACCGCAGGTGACGGACGGTCCGGTCCGGCGAGACATGAGTGGTGCCCACCGCTCGTCAGTCCTCCCCGGACGCCGGGACGTCCTCGGCCAGCCGGAAGCCCATCGCGTACAGCGAGCGCGGGTAGGGACCGTGCCGGCGCTGGCACCGGGCCAGGTCGCGGAACCGGTTGAAGGCCCCGCCCCGGGCGACGCGGTAGGCGCCGAGCCTGAGGTACAGGTCGTCGTGGACCGGTCTTCCTCCCGGGTAGGGGCGGTACGTGCTGCTGGTGTACTCCTCGACGTTGCCTGCCATGTCGAGGGCCCCGCACCACGACCGGCCCTCGGGGAAGGCCCCGACGGGGCTGGTCATGAGCAGGCCGGTCTCCAGGGTGTTGGCAGCCGGAGCGCTCCAGGTGTCTCCCCAGGGGTGGCGCAGGCCCTTCGGCCCGGCCGCGGCGTACTCCCATTCCTGTTCCGTGGGCAGCCGGAAGCGGCGGCCGGTGCGACGGCCGAGCCAGTCCGCGTAGGCGTCGGCGCTGTCCGCCGCGACCGTGTACACGGGGTGGTTGGCGGCGGCGGGCTCGTACCGGCCGAAGTTCCAGTTGCTCGGTATCCCGGCATGGCCGGTGTCCTTGAGGAAGGCGGCGAACTCCGCATTGGTGACGGGGTACCTGGCGATGCCGAAGGCCACGATCCGCCGTGTGTGGCGGGGGCATTCCTTCTCCACCCAGGATCGCTGGACTCCGAACCGGGCGGAGTCGGCGTGCAGCGCGTCGACATCGCTCTCGGGCGTGCCGAGGAGGGCCCGGCCCGCGGGGACCCGCACCATGTCCGGATCGTCCACGCGGATCCGCGGGTCGCCCGCGAGGGCCAGGACGGTGCCCGCCGCCAGTCGGTGTTCGAGGGTGAGCGAGGCGTCCTCGACGAGTGCGGCCAGCCGGGACACCGGGTGGCCGGCCATCTGCGCGAAGTGCCTCAGTCGCTCCGCCCTGGGCTCCACGTAGCCGTCGGGCAGACCCATCGCCGCCCGGTCGGTGAGGGAGTTGATGTCGGCGTCGACCAGATTGGTGTGCGTGATGTGGGACGTCACGTCGCTCCTGGGATCCGGGGACGGAATCCGGGGTCACGGAGCCCCCCGAGGTGAGAGACCCAGCGGCAGGCCGGTGAGCGGGCGGGTCGTGCCCAGCGCGTCGAGGTGACCCATCCGCCGGTCCTTGACCCGGAGGTACTCCTCGTTGAAGAGGGTGCGGAAGCCGCCGAGCGGGACCCGGTCCTCGACCACGATGCCCTGGGCGGCGAGTTGCCCGACCTTCTGTGGATTGTTCGTCATCAGCCGGACCCGGGTGATGCCCAGTTGCCGCAGGCAGTCCGCCGCCGTCCGGAAGTCCCGGCCCTCCGCCGGGAAGCCGAGAGCGAGGTTGGCGCTGATGGTGTCGTGCCCGGCCGACTGCAGCGCATAGGCGCGGATCTTGTTGGCCAGACCGATGCCCCGCCCTTCCTGGCGGAGCATGTAGACGAGAACGCCGTTGTACGACTGCACGATGGCGTCCAGCGCGGCGGACAGCTGGGGGCCGCAGTCGCACTTCTCGGAGCCGAGGACGTCTCCGGTGAAGCAGGCGCTGTGGATGCGTGCGAGCGTCGGAGCCGCGGATTCGCTCCGTGGCGCGATCGTCCGCAGGGTGACCACTTCTTCGGTCTCGCGGCCGTCCGGGCCTGTCTGTCCGAAGACGGTCAACTGCATGCGGGTGGCACCGATCGGGACAGGGGCACTCGCCAGTCGGGCCGTCGCCGGCCCGTCGGTCGTCGTCATCGGCCGCTCACCCGGCCCGGTCGGACGTCACGGAGGTCTGTGCCCGGACGTCGTACACGTGGCCGTCGTAGGAGGAGGCGAGGAACCGTCCCGGTGAACCGGACGGGGTGAGCGCGGAGATGCCCGCGGTCGTCGGGCGCTCGTCGCCCACCCACTCCCCCGTCCCCGGGTCGTAGACGGCGACCCGGCCGTGGTAGCCGCCCGTCGCGATCAGGCCGGTGTGCGGGTCGACCGCTAGGCACTTGATGCTGTTGCGGTGCGGAGTCGTCACCACGGCCTCGCGTTCCCCCGCGGCGCTCCAGATCCTCAGGGTCAGGTCGCGGCCCACGCTGGCGAACCGTCCGTCGGGGAGGGCCGCCGCGCCGTTGGCGATGCGTGTGTGCGCCTCGTCGTGGCCGGCGACGGACCGCAGGTCAGGCAGGGAGTGCCAGCTCGCGGCGCCGGTGGCGCACACACTGAAGAGCACGTCGCCCTGGACCGCCATGCCCTTGATGGCGTTGTGCTGGATGCGCTGCTCACCGATCAGTTTCAGTCCGGTGCCCGTCTCGTCCCGCAGGACGAGTGCCTCACCGGTGTAGGTGCCGACGACGAGCGTGTCACCGTCCGATGTCGTGTGCACGGCCGCGCAGTTGAGCGGGGAACGGTGCTGGTGGAGCACGGCCCCGGTGGTCGCGTCGTACAGGGCGCCGAGCTGGCCTCCGCTGACGACCGTGCCCGCGACCGGGGTGATGAAGTTGCAGCAGCTGCCGAGTTCGGTCAGCACCTCGCCCTCGCGCCGGACCGTACCGCTGTCGCCGACGGTGAACCGTCCCAGGGGGGTGGCGGCGACGGCGTTCAGGCCGGGGGTGGGCTCGACGGCGGTCAGTTCCCAGCTGCCGGCCTCCCGGTCGAACACGGCGTAACTCGATCCGAAGGTGCCGAAGACCCAGTGGGTGGAGTCCAGTTTGGCGCAGGAGCGGAGCCAGACCTCGGCCGGTACCTCACTCGTCAGGAGGTGCACGGGATCCATGTCCCGGTCCAGTCGCCACAGCCGTACGGTGCGGTCGTAGCTGGAACTGAGCAGGACGCCTTCCTCGGCGTCGTAGGCGAGACGCTTGATCCCGGCGTCGTGCACCCGGTGGCGCCGGGTACCCGACGGACCGACCAGGATCAGCTCTCCCTCGTCGTTGCCCAGCGCGAAGCGGTCCACGTCCAGGACCGCGACCGTGTCCGTCTCGACGTCCCCGAGGTCGACGACGCTCAACTGGGATCCGTCGGCGGCGTCCCAGCGACGCACGGTGCCGTCGTCGCTCGTGGTGACCAGTTCGGCGCCGCCCCGCACCCATTCGACGGAGAGGACGTCGGCCTCGTGTCCCTGGAGGCGGTGGATCAGCCGACCGTCCAGGTCGTAGATCCGCGCGACGTGGTCGCGCGACGCCGTGGCCACCCTGGCCTCGTCGGGCGAGACGACGGCCATCTCCACGTCGTCCTTCTGGTCCGTGAGGACCGTGATGAGCCGCAGGTCGGGCACGGACCACAAGCGGGCCGAGTAGTCGCTGCCCGAGGTGACGACGATGCGACCGGAGGGGGAGAACCGGCACTGGTTGGCGAGGTGGTCGTGGCGTGCCTCGGTGAGGGCCGTGCGGGTCGTCGCGTTCCAGAGGATGACCCGGTTGTCGTAGCCGGTGGTCACCACGTGGTTGCCATGGGCGTCGATTCCGCTGATCGGCGACATGTGTTTGATCATGAACTCCTCCTGTCGTCACGCGTCGGTACGGAACGGTGACGGCACGAATGAAGTCCGTCGACTCGGGCGCCCGGCGGGGAGGAACGGGACGAAACGCCGAGCCGGCTCCGCGCCTGGATGACGGTCCGCATCACGGCCGATGACAGACAGTAGTTATCGCAAATTCCCGCGTCAACCGCCGTCAGGCAATTGTCTTTTTCATGTGCCGCCATGGCTCCGAAATTTCCCATGAATTGAGCCAAGATCGCACGGTCGCGTTTCTTCGGGACGACGGCGCCGCCTGCACAAAACCGGCTCTGGACAGATCGCCGTTCTCCGTGCCCGTCGCCGAAAAACATCGGCTCGTCGCCCGACGTCCGGGAACCATAAGCCGTCCTGCCGCCCCGGAATGAGCCAATGTATATCCCACCTGTTGCCGAAGGGACGGCCGCGCCCTTCCATGGAAGGGAAGCGATCTTAAGGGGGCACGGTGGACGAGCTGGACGGCGCTCTGCGGTATCTCGGCGGCTACGGGCCCGAGTTCGGCCCCGGTGTGAGCAACCATGGGCCCATGGCCGCGGAGTCCCTCGCCCGCCTCGGGCACACCGCGGCGATCGGGGCGTGGGTGTCCTCGTACCGGAAGCTCCTCTACGACGACACGTGCGGGCACTTCCAGGAGATCACCTACGACAACTGGCGTTCCGCCCTGGGCAACATGCGTCTCCTGGGGGACTGGACCGAGTTCTTCCGGCGGGAACTCGACAGCGCCGCGTGGACCGACGTCCTCGCCCGCTGGTGGCCGCGGCTGCTGCCGGGCTTCGCCGCGGGAGGGGGCCACGGCGTCCTCCGTACCGGTCACGCGGTGCGGATGCTGACGGAGGCCGGTACACCGTGGCGTCTGGAGGAACTCGCCCGCGGACTCGGCTACTGGGCCGCCCGCTACCAGGAACTTCCCGCGGCCCCGTCGACACGGCGGGAGCGGAACCTGGAACGGGCGTGGGCGGCCGTCCCCAAGCTGCGCAGCGATCAGGGCATGGGCATGATCTTCAGGATCCGGCTCGAAACGGTGTGGCTCGAACCGGACTTCGCGCCGACCGTGGACTCCCTGCTCCCCGAGGACGACGCCGGCAGGATGCTGAGCCGGCTCACCCGGGCCGCCGCCGAAAGCTATCTCACCGATGACCACAAGACACCCATGGCCTTCGTCCACGCGCTCACCGCGCCCGCGGTGGTACGCCTGGTCCTGCCGTACGTGCCCCACGATCTGCACTGGCCGAGCGTCGCCGCCGCGGTCCGCTTCTCGGCCGCCATCCGCAGTGCCTACGGCACCGGACGACGCGAGCACCGGCCCGGGGAGCCGCCCCAGGACTACGACACGCTCTCCGAACGGGCGCTGGCGACCGAGGATCCGCACGCCATCAAGTACGTGGAGGCATGCCGACGCGAGGACGCGCTCGTCCCCGATCCGGCGTACGCGATCGCGGCGACCGACTGGGTCCGCCGCTGCGAGACCGGCTCCTTCTGAAAACCGGCGATATTCCTTTCCACTGCCTGCGGCCGATGAACTCAGGCCCCCGATCGAGGTTTTTCAGTCACTTCACGAGAGCGCTTGTTGCAGATCCGTAAAATGTAACGAACCGCACCTATTATTTCACTCGCCGGTTTTCCTCCGGGTCCCGGCGAACCGAATGCGAAATGAGTGAGCTCACATGCGGCAGACCATGAAGGTCGTGGGTATCGGAGGCTCTCCCCGGCCGCGTTCGGCCGCGGAGAACGCACTCCGCGTCGCCCTGGCCGAAGCGGAACGGCTCGGGGCCGAGGTCGAACTCTTCGGCGGCGAGCGGCTGCTGATGCCGCTGTACGACCCACGGGGCGGCCTCCGCGGCCCTCAGGCGCGACTGCTGGTCCGGGCGGTCGCCGAGGCGGACGGCGTGCTGCTTGCCACCCCCTCCTACCACGGAGGCATCTCGGGGCTGGTCAAGAACGGCATCGACCACCTCGAAGAGCTGCGCAAGGACGAGCGCCCCTACCTCAGCGGACGGGCCGTCGGCTGCGTCGCCGTTTCGGACGGACGGCAGGGTGCGGTGACCGCCCTGGCCGCGCTGCGCGACGTGACCCACGCCTTGCGGGGATGGCCCACGCCGCTCGGGGTCGCGCTGGACGACGTCTCCTCGCGTTTCGGACCGGACGGCGACTGCACCGACGTAGGCAGCGAGCGGCAACTGACCGCGCTGGCCGCGCAGGTCGTCGAATTCGCGAGGCGCTGGAGCGCCGCCGCCGTGCGGCAGGAGCTCACCGGACCGACGGAACACCTCTCTCTTTGACTCCGGGACCGAGGGAACGGGATGGACGCGCGCGAGGACTCCGACGCACTGCGTCGACGTGAGGAACGTCTGGCGGAGATCAGCGCCCGCATCGTGGGGCTGGTCCACGAGTTCATCGACGAGGAACGGATCCTCGCGGCGGCGAGGGAGGCGGCGGGGCTGCCGCGTACCGACCTGTCCCGGGAGAACGAGATGGTGCGGTACTACGCCGGGCAGCTGACGTCGGGCGGCGCGAACCTCGCCCTGACGCTGCTGCTGATGCGGCGCGGTCGCGCCTGACGTCCGGGGCGTCCGGGGCGTTCGGGTCACAGCAGGTCCTCGCACCGGATCGGCAGCTTGCGCGGACGGCGTCCGGTGGCGTGATGAACCGCGTTGGCGATGGCCGCGGCCGCGCCGACGAAGGCGACCTCCCCCACCCCCTTGACTCCCGGCGCGTTGAGCCGGAAGTCGGGTTCGTCGATGAACTCGACGTCGATCCGGCCGATGTCGGAGTTGACCGGGACGACGTATTCGGCGAGGTCCGTGGTGACGAAGCCGCCGAACCTGGGGTCGGGCTCGCTGCCCTCCCGCAGCGCCGCACCGACACCCCACACGACGCCGCCGCGCACCTGGCCGGCCGCGGTCACCGGACTCGCGACCCGGCCGCAGTCGACGACGCTCACCACCCGTGGCACGGTGACCCGCGCGGTGGCCGCGTCCACCCGGACCTCGGCGAAGTGAGCGATGAAGCTGAAGGCCGAGAACTCGGGGTACACGGGCCCGGCCGGGGCCGACGCCCCGTTCCGCATGCGTGCGGTGGCCTCCGCGGACTGGCCGGGGGCCGGTGTGAGCGTCTCGACCTCGATCTCGCGGCGGCCCGTCGCCGCGACCGCCGCGGCCAGGTCCACCGGTCCCCCGGCCGGCACGCCGAGGCGGGCCCGCAGCTCACGCAGGGCGGCGTGAACCGCCGTCAGGGCGCTGGCGGTACCCCACGATCCGGCGGTCAGATGCTGGGGGACCCCGCGGGTGTCCCCCAGGACGGTCCGTACTCGACCGGTCGCGATACCGAGGTCCGCGGCCACGGCACGCGCCACGGCGGTGCGGAGGCCCTGTCCCATCTCGTGGCCCGTGACGTTCGCGGTGATCCGTCCGCTCGCCCGGGCCGTCAGGCGGGCGGCGGCCGGTGCCGCCGAGGCACGGTAGGCACCGGCGGCGACCCCCCAGCCGACGAGGGATCCGTCGGGGGTCCGCATCGACCCTGGCGCGGCGGTCCGGGCCGCCCAGCCGAACCGCGCCGCGCCCCGCCGCAGGCACTCGGCGAGATGGCGCGAGGAGAAGGGCCGCCCGGTCACGGGATCGGTCGCCGTGTCGTTGTCCAGGCGCAGCTCGACCGGGTCGCGGCCCGTGGCGTACGCGATCTCGTCGACGGCCGACTCCAGGGCGAACGCGGCGGCGTGTTCGAAGGGCGCCCGCATGAAACCGGGCGTCTGCACATCGGTCCGCGTCAGCCGCTGAACACCGCGGTAGTGCCGGACGCCGTACAGACGTGAGGTGATCGAGAGGAAGTCGGCGCCGAACAGGTCGTGGCGGGAGGTCTGTTGGCGGGCCTCGTGCACGATGGAGGTCAGCCGCCCCGCGCGGTCGGCCCCCACCCGCAGACGGTGCCTGCTCGCGGGGCGGAAGGTCGTCGCGTGAAAGGTCTGCGACCGGGGCATGACGAGCCTCACCGGCCTGCCCAGGCGTCGGGCGGCCACCGCCATCGGTGCCAGATGTGACTGTAGCCAGGTCTTCTGCCCGAAGCTTCCCCCGACCTGGTGCGAGACGACCTCGACCCGGTCGGGCTCGATGCCCAGCTGGCGGGCCAGACCGTGCTGTACGGCGCTGGTGTTCTGGGTGCTCTCGTGCACGACCAGGGTGGCGCCGCGCCACTCGACCATGGTGGCCGGCAGTTCCATCGGCACATGGTGCTGCGGCTCGAAGTCGAACACCGCGTCGACCCGGACCTGGCTGCGCGCGAAGACCGCCTCGGCGTCACCCAGGGAGATGTCCGCGAATCGCGGGTGCTCCAGGGCCCGGGCCTGCGCCACCGTCTCGGCGCCCTCACCGTCGAGGGTGACCGCCACGGGTTCCCCTTGGTGGACGACGTCGACGAGGGCGGCGGCCTCCTCCGCGGCGAGGGGTGAGTCCGCCACGACGAGGGCGACGGGCTGGCCGCGGTAGGCCACCCGGTCGTCCAGCAGGGGCTGGAAGCTCTGGAATCCGTAGCCCCCGTCGCCGCCCGGGAAGCCAGGGGGCCGTACCTCGGCGCGGTCGAGGCGGGTCAGCACCAGGTGGACTCCGGGGACGGCGCGGGCCGCGGAGGTGTCGACGCCGACGACGCGCCCCCGTCCCACCGTCGCCGTCGACAGGGCGGCGTGCAGCAGGCCGGGCCGGGTGCGGTCGGCGGTGTAACGCGCCCGCCCGGTCACCTTCTCGTAGGCGTCGACGCGCCCTTCGGAGGCGGGTGGCACGCCGTTCACCGGGCCCACCGGTCGGCGGCGATGCGGAGGGCCTGGGCGACGGTCCGACCGCCGAGTTCCACCTTGAAGGCGTTGCGGGTTCCGGGGCGCGCGCCCGCCAGGGCGATCCGGCCCGCCCGCACGGCGGTGTCGGCGGTCAGCGGGCCGCCGAGCAGTGACCGCTCGGCGGCCGGAGTGCGCCAGGGCCGTGTGGCGAGGCCACCGAGCGCGATGCGGCAGTCCACGACGGTCCCGTCGCCGTCGAGTTCGACAGCCACCGCGGCGGAGGCGAGCGCGAACGCGAACGACTCCCGGTCCCTGACCTTGTGATAGGTGGAGCCGCGCCCCGCGGTGGTGACGGGGACCCGGATACGGGTGATCAGTTCGTCGGTCGCGAGGCTGTGTTCGTGATGGGGTCTGTCCGCGGGTTCGCGGTGCAGCGCGGACAGCGGGATGGTCCGTCGCCCGGAGGGACCCAACAGGTCGAGGCGGGCGTCGAAGGCGAGCAGCGCCACGGCCCAGTCGCCGGGGTAGGCGGCGGTGCACGCGTCGCTCGTGCCCAGCACCGCCTGGCTCCGGTCCGGTCCTCCCCGCGCGGCGCAGCCGCTGCCCGGCTCACGCTTGTTGCACGGGAAGGGCCGACCGCCGCGGAAGTACGGGCAGCGGGTGCGCTGCAGCAGGTTGCCGCTCACGGTGGCCATGTTGCGCACCTGCGGGGAGGCCGCCTTGGCGAGGGACTCGGCGAGGGCCGGGTAGTCCCGCAGGAGCACCGGATCCTCGGCGACGTCGGCCATCCGGGCTCCGGCGCCGAATACCAGTTCGTCCGGTCGCGAGGTGTCGAACCCGGCGAGCTCGGGCAGGTCGCGGACGTCGACCAGCGCGCCGGGCGTCTCGACACCCAGCTTCATCAGGTCGTACAGACTGGTGCCGCCGGCCAGGGCCTTCGTGTCGCCGCCGCCGCGGGCCAGTGCCTCGACGGCGTGGCCGAGGGTGTGGGGGGCCGTGTACGTGAACTCACGCATGTGGCCTGCTTCCCGGTCGGCCGACGGCCGCGCGTGCCGCCTGACGGACCGCGGCCACGATCTGCGGGTAGGCCCCGCACCGGCAGAGGTTGCCGCTCATGTACTCCCGGATCTCGTCGTCACCGGTGTGGCCCTCGGCCAGGCAGGCGACCGCCGACATGATCTGACCCGGTGTGCAGTAGCCGCACTGCAGGGCGTCGTGGTCGATGAACGCCTGCTGTACCGGGTGCGGTGTGCCGTCCGGGTCCGCCAGGCCCTCGATCGTCGTCACCGCGGCGCCCCCGGTCCGGACGGCCGGTGTCAGACAGGCCAGGACGCGCCGTCCGTCGAGGTGGACGGTGCAGGCACCGCACTGGCCGTGGTCGCAGCCCTTCTTGGTACCCGTCAGCGCCAGTCGTTCGCGCAGGACGTCGAGCAGCGACTCGCGCGGGTCGACGTCGCACGCGGCCGTCGCCCCGTTCACCGTGAGGGCGAGCGCCGTGGTCGGTGCTCGGTGGTCCGTCACCGGCATGTCCTGGTCCTCCGGTCGGTTGTGGTGGCGCCCGACGGGCGGAGCGTCGGTGCCGGGCTGTGGGTCACGGCCGGGACCGGCCCGTACGTGCGGCCTTCCGGAGCGAGTCGACGAGTGCCGTGGTGATGCGTTCGAGCAGGGGCCGCGACGTGGCGAAGTTGAGCCGTACGAAGCCCCGTCCGGCCGCGCCGAAGAAGGAGCCGTCGCTCAGGCGGACACGGGCGTCCCGCAGCAGGTGGCCGGCCGGGTCGTCGATGCCCGCGAAGGAGCAGTCCAGCCACGCCAGGTAGGTCGCCTCCGGCATCGTGTGGCGCAGCTGCGGGAGTTCGGCGTCCAGGACCTGTGCCAGGAACCGGCGGTTGCGGTCCAGGTGCCGCAGGACCTCGCGGCGCCACGGGTCGCCCTCGCGGTAGGCGGCGATGTTGGCCACGATGCCCAGGGTGCTGGCCCCGTGGCGGGAGTGGAAGGGCAGGGCGCGCCAGCGCCGGACGTCGTCGTCGTTGGTCAGCACGGCCTGGGCGCATTTGAGCCCGGCTATGTTCCAGCCCTTGGCGGCGGACGTCAGGGTGATGGTGTGTTCGGCCGCTTCCGGCGAAACGGATGCGTAGGGAACGTGGTCGTGCCCCGGGTAGGTGAGGGGCGCGTGGATCTCGTCGGCGACGACCCGCGCGCCGCGCGCGGCCACACGGCGGCTGAGCGCGAGGAGTTCCGGCCGGGTGAAGACCCTGCCCACCGGGTTCTGCGGGTTGCACAGGAGGACGGTTCCCGCGCCTTCGGCCAGGGCGGAGTCGATGGCGTCGATGTCGAGCGACAGCCGTGTGCCGTCCTGGGTCATCGGCACCTCGACAACCCGTCGGCCCTGTGCCGCCACGACCTCGAAGAAGGGCGGGTACGCCGGGGTGGGGACCACGACGGCGCTGCCCGGGTGGCTGTACGCGCCGATGCCGAGGCCGACCCCCGTCAGCACGTCGGGGATCAGGAAGATCCGCTCGGCCGGAACCGACCAGCCGAAGCTGTGGGCGAGCCAGTCCGAGCAGGCGGAGGGCAGTCCGGTACGGATGTCGCGGAGCGGATAGCCGGTCTGGCCACGCTCCACCGCGTCGTGCAGGGCCGCGCGGACGGTGGGCGCGACGGGGAAGTCCATCTCGGCGACCCAGGCGCCCAGTACCGTCCGGCCGTGCCGCCCCCATTTGAGGCTCTGCCGCTCCAGGAGCGTGTCGATGTCGATGTCGTCGTCGAACCCGGACGGTACGGTCCGGTCCGCCTCGTGGGGGGCGGGGCGCGTGCTGTTCGGTGCTTGTGCTTCCACACGGGCCTCCACGGCTCAGTGGCTGAACAGCCTCAGTCCGGTACGGATCAGTGCGACGGAGTGTTCGGCGCAGGCGGTTTCGACCTCCCCGCCACGCGCCGACCCTCCGCCTTCGACGATGCAGCGCACCCCGTGCCCGGCCGCGACGTCGACGTTGTCACGGAAGGGCAGGTAGGCGTCGGAGACGAGGGTGCAGGGGGTGTGCCCGGCCAGCCATGCGCGTCGCTCGGCGGGATCCAGCGGCTCGGCCGGCAGCGCGAGAGCCGGGAACCCCACCGGGCCGGGGCGCTCCGGCTCCGTGTCCGGGCCGGCCTCGACAAACCGCAGCACGCTGTTCACCCGGTCCTGCAGCGTCATGGCCGGCGGGAACTCCGGCTCCGCCAGGAGCGGATGGCGTCTGAGCCGCCAGCGGTCGGCCTTCTCCCCCGCCAGTCGTACGCAGTCGACCCGTGACTGCTGGCCCGCACCGATCCCGATGGTGCGTCCGTCGTGGACGTAGGCCACCGAGTTGGACTGTGTGTACCGGACCGTGATGAGCCCCAGCAGGGCGTCGCCCATCTCCTGTTCGGTCGGGCGCACGGCGCCCTCGACGCCCTCGGCCAGGGAGGCCGCGTCGAGCGACACCGGGTCGGTGTCCTGGACGATCCTGACCCCGAACACCTCCCGGGCCTGCTCGGCGGGCGGCTCGTAGGCCGGGTCCGCCTGGAGCACGAGGAAGGTGCCCCGTTTCTTCCGCGCGAGGATCTCGGCCACGCCCGGCTCGTACGCGGGTGCGATGACACCGTCGGACACCACCCGGGCCAGGAGGGTCGCGGTCGCCATGTCGACGGGGTGCGACAGAGCGACCATGTCGCCGTAGGACGAGCGCGGATCGCAGTCGCGGGCGCGGGCGTAGGCCGAGGCCAGGGCGGACACCTCGTCGCCCAGCCGGAACGTCGCCCGGGTGACCGCGTCGACCTCACCGGCGACGGCCGCACCGGCCGGCGAGACGTGCTTCATCGACGCCGCCGCGGGGAGTCCGAGCGCCCTGCTCGCCTCCCGCACGAGCTGCCAGCCCTGCAGGGCGTCCAGCAGGTTCACGACGGAGGGTCTGCCGCACAGGACGGAAAGGGGCAGCGGGCCGCCGTCGGGCATTTCCGCCACCGCATTCTCCTGCTGCGGGTTCAGGCCGTACTTGAGCGGCAGACGCGTCACGTCACCGACCATTGCTGCTCCTCCGGTAAAACACCGGCGTCGGCCGCCCGACGCCTGTCGTGCGAACCTTCTGAAAAGATCGGAATGACCACCGGTGGAGCAGCTCCGGTGCTCTGCCCCGGTCCACCGCACTCCATCGCCGCGGACGTCCGCGGGATCCGGCCGCGTTCTAGGTAACCGGGAGCCCGGCGTCGCCGTCAACCCCTCCCGCGACGCGATGAATCCCCATTACCGGGCGCGCACCCCGATTCTTCGGTGCCCCTTGCGGGGTGCCTGCCCCGATTCCTGTCCGGAGGCCGAAAAACACCCTTTCACTGTTCTCTCGGATTGCGTCTCCATTTCGCTGTCATGACCGCCGGGCAACGGCAAAACGATTCGCCGTCCGCCACCCGGGGCCGTTGTCCGAATCGACTCCGTCCGATGGCAGGGAGCCACCTTGCCTCGGGGCCCTGCCGTGGATACGCTCTCGAATTCGTGTACCTCAAAACGATCAATTACCAAGCAGTCGGGTGACCGGCGCCCGTCGAGCGGGACGGCGTCTTCGTCGCGGTACTGGTGGCGCTTCACGCTGCTCTACTCCTGCGGGATGCTGGCCGCCACCGGACTGGGGAAAATGGCCCCGGTCGCGGTGGACCTGCGCGCCGAACTGAACCTCTCCCTCGACCAGATGTCGCTGGTCACCTCCTCCATCACCGCGGTCGCCGCGCTGCTCGGACTGCCCGTGAGTTATCTCGTCGCCCGCTCCGCGCCCCGCAGGGCGCTGCTGGCCGGCTGTGCCGTCATGGCGGCGGCGGGGCTGCTGGAGTCGAGAGCCGGTCACTTCACGCCCATGCTCGCCGCGCGTCTGGCGGAGGGGATCGGGTACGTCGCCGTCGTCGTGGCCGCACCGGCGCTGATCATCGCCATGGGCGACGGCCCACGGCGGATCACCGCGCTCGCGGCGTGGGGCACGTACTTCCCGGTGGGCCTGGCGCTGGGCCTGTTCCTGGGCGGCCTGCTGTCGGCCGCGACGGACTGGCGGACCTGGCTGGTCATCGAAGCGTGCACCCTGCTGGTCGTCGGGAGCGCCGCCGTGCTCACACTCGGCGGACGGCCCGCCTCCGCCGCTGACGACGAGCCGAGGGCAAAGGCCCCGGCCGACCGGGCGGGCCGCGGAATTCGCCGCCTGCGCCGGCCGTTCCTGCTGGCCACGGGCTTCGCCACCGCCAGCGGCACGATCGTCGCGGTGGTGTCCCTGTTCCCCACCTATCTGCACGAGACGCTGGGCGTGCCCACGGCGGCGGCGGGCACCCTGACCGGGGTCGTCTCGCTGGCCGGCACCGTCGGCGGGTTCCTCAGCGGATGGCTGCTGCGGCGCGGGGTGGCGGTGCGCCGACTGTTCGCCGCCGCGCTGCTCATGCCGCTGGGCACGGCCCTCGCCTTCCTGCACTCCGGTGGGGTCGCTCTCGCCGCCGTCGGCGCGCTGCTGGTGGCACTGGCCAACGAACTCGTCGTCGCCGCCGCGTTCGCGATGATCCCGGCGATCGTCTCGGACACCTCCGACGTGGACCTCGCCAACGGACTCCTGGCGCAGATCGGCAGCCTCGGCTCGCTGCTCGGTCCCCCGCTCGTCAGCCTCGCGGTGCTGGTCGCGGGCGGCTGGTGGGCGGTGGCGCCCACGGTGCTGGCGGTCTGCGCCACCGGGACGGTTCTGCTGCGCTCCTCGGTGCGGCGCCTGGCGGTTTGAGCGGAAGGAACGGCCGGATATCCATCGGCCGGACGTGGCCGAAAACGGCATCGGCCCGCTACCGGATCACTCGGTGGACAGATATGAGCCAGAAAATTGGATCACTTTGATTCCGCAACTGGATGACCCTACACTGGGCGGCGCACCGGGCATCCACGTGGCATATTCCACCCGGTTGCATCATCGCCGTGTTCACGCCCGGTCTTGTTGTGCACGTCTGTTCCGCCGCGCGCGGTTCTGGTTCCTCGGATGCGTTGGTGGATTTTCCGCGGCAAGGCGAGCAATAAAATCTTGACCGACTCGTCGGAGGTAACCGACAGGTGACAGGGAATCGGGAATCTTGGCCGACCGAAGAACTGCGGCAGGAGATACGGGACTGGCTCCGCGAGAACTGGAGCGAGGAACTCTCGGTCGGTGAGTGGTGGCGGTTGCTCGCCGAGGCCGGATACGCGTTTCCCACCTGGCCCTCCGGAATGGGGGGACGCGGTCTGGACCGCCGTGCCGCCAGGGTGATGACCGAGGAGATAGCGCGAGCCGGCGCGATCGGCCCGCCCGGCGGCGTCGGGCAGATGGTGGGCGGCCCCGTCCTCCTGGAGTACGGCACGCCCGAGCAGCAGCGCCGCTGGATCCCCGCGCTGGCCGCCGGCGCGGAGTCCTGGTGCCAGCTGTTCAGCGAGCCCGGCGCGGGCTCGGACCTGGCGAGCCTGCAACTGCGGGCACACCGCGACGGTGACCGCTGGACGCTCAACGGCCAGAAGGTGTGGTCCAGGGAGGCCGAGGACGCCGATCGCGGGCTGGTCCTGGCCCGTACGGACTCCTCCGTCCCGAAGCGCAAGGGCATCAGCTTCTTCGTCGTCGACCTCGACCAGCCCGGCGTCGAGGTGCGGCCGATCCGTCAGATGAACGGCCGCACCACGTTCAACGAGGTCTTCCTCACCGATGTGGTGGTGCCGGCCGACCAGATCATCGGTGCCGTGGGCCAGGGCTGGCCGCTCGCCGCGGCCAGTCTGTCGTACGAACGCGAAGAGGTCGGCGGCGGTGGCGTGCTGCGACCCGCGCGCGTCGCCCGGCCCGGGCGGCGGGGCGGGATGCTGGACCGCTCCATCGCGGAGCTGACCGAGGAGCACCGCGCGGCGGAGCGGTCCGAGCGGGTCCGCCGCGGGATCCGCTCACCCGACGCGCTGATCGGACTCGCGCACGAACTGCGCCGGTCCGAGGACCCCGTCGTGCGCCAGCGGCTCGCTGCCGTGTACGCGGCGGCGGAGACCAACCGCCTGCGCAACCAGCAGGCCCGGTCCGCGCGCCGACGGGGACACAACCCCGGACCGGACGCGTCCCTGGGGAAGCTGGTCGGCTCCGCCACCGGGCGGCAGGCTCGCGACATCGCCCTGTCCCTGCTGGGCGCCGAAGGCATGCTCACCGGAACGGAGACGACCGGCGACGGCACCTTCCAGCAGATGGCCCTGTCGGTGCAGTCGCTGTCCATCGCGGGCGGCACGGACGAGATACAGCGCAATCTCATCGGGGAACGGCTGCTCGGCCTGCCCCGGGAGCCGGAGGCCGACCGCGACGTGCCCTTCCGCGACCTCCGGGTGGGGACGCAGACGCAGTAGGCCGACGACCGGATCAGCCGACCCCAGGGAGCAGGCTTGGACCCGAACGGTTACTGGAACCCTCGTCACGAGACCATGCCCCGGCCGCAGCTCGAGGCGCTCCAACTGGCCCGGCTGCGCACCGCGGTGAACCGGGCGCTGGGCGCCCGGGGGCTGCAGGGCAGGCTCCTGCGCGAGGCGGGCGTCCGCCCGGAGCAACTCGCGTCCCTCGCGGACGTCCGGCGGATACCGTTCTTCACGCGCGACGCCTGGATGGACGCCCAGACGGCCGCTCCGCCGCACGGTGATCTCCTGGCCGCTCCGCCCGCCACCGCCGTACGTCAGCACCGCACCTCGGGGACGACCGGACGCACCCCGCTCCGCGTGCTCGACGGGCTCGAGGACTGGGAGTGGATCGCGGACATGTGGTGCTACGGGCTGTGGGGCTTCGGCGTCCGCCCCGAGGACCGGGTCTTCCTCGCCTTCGGCTACGGCGGTTTCATCGGGTTCTGGGGTGCCCACTACGCCTGCGAGAAGATCGGCTGCCTGGTGCTCCCCGGCGGCAACATGACCACCGGGGCACGGCTGCGCGAGATCCTGGAGAGCGAGGCCACGGTGCTGTGTTCGACGCCCACCTACGCCCTCCGTCTCGCCCAGGAGGCCCGGCGGCTCGGTGTCGACCTGAGCGCGGGCCCGGTGCGGCGCATCGTCCTGTCCGGGGAGCCCGCCGGGTCGATACCGGCCACCAAGCGCCTCATCGAGACCGAATGGGGTGCCCGCACCGCGGACACCGCGGGGATGACCGAACTCGGCACCGTCTTCATGTTCGAGTGCGAGGGCCGGCCCGGCGGGGGTCACATCATCGAGGACAACTTCCTGGAGGAAGTCGTCGACCCCTCCTCCGGGGAACCCGTTCCGTACGGGGAGCCGGGCGAGCGCGTCGTGACCTCGTTCGGCCGCGGGTCCATCCCGCTGCTCCGGTACCGGACGCGGGACCTCGTGGTGCGGGTCCCCGGCGAACGGTGCCGCTGCGGGCGGACGTGGGACCTGTACGACGGCGGCGTCCTGGGCCGGGTCGACGACATGCTCCTGGTCCGCGGGACCAACGTCTACCCGCGGGCGATCGAGAGCATCGTGCGGGAGTACCCGCAGATCGACGAGTTCCAGATCCATCTGCACACCAGGGAGGGCATCCGCGAGGAGATCGACGTGCTCATCGAGGTCCCCGGACACCGGGGCGTCGACGGGCGGCTGGCCGCGGACCTCGCGAAGTCCCTCAGCGACGCCGTGGGCGGCCTGCGTTTCGGCGTCCGCGAGGTCGCGGCGGGTTCGCTGCCGCGCTTCGAACTCAAGGCACGGCGGGTGCTGGACGAACGGGTCGTCGTCGGTAGTGGTGAAGCGAGGGAGGCCGCAAGGTGAGGAATCGTCTGGGAACCCGGCTCAGTGGTCCCGAGGAGGAAGTGGTCGTCGTCTACGAAGCCCTGTGCCGCCTCGTCGAGAATCACTCCGGCGAGCTCGCTCCCTATCAGAAGCGCAACGTGCTCAAGGCCCTGGCCTGCCTGTGGCAGGTCATGAACGGTCTCGACATGGAACCGCGGCACCTCGACCATGTCGTCCTGTGAAGCGCCGTCGGCCGGGGCGCGAGGGCGCTGGGCCGCGATGAGAGCGCAGTCCGCCGTTCCGGACGGCGAGGGGGACGTACCCGCCTTATGGGCCTGCGCCCCGGAGGCCGACCCGGTCGTCCTCCCCGGTGCGCGCGTACGGGGCCGCTGTGAGTGAGACGCGGTCGATCGAGGGAGAGGGCGGGGCACTCGCGGTCGCGGCCCTGCGGGCGCAGGGGGTGGACACCCTGTTCACCCTGTCGGGCGGTCACATCTTCTCCGTCCTGCACGCGGCGGCGGCCGCGGGGATGCGGGTCGTCGACGTCCGCCACGAGCAGACGGCGGTCTTCGCGGCGGAGGGGTACGCCAGGCTCACCCGCCGTCCCGCGGTGGCGCTGCTCACCGCCGGTCCAGGTGTCACCAACGGCATCAGCGGACTGGCGGCGGCCCAGGCCAACGGCGCGCCCGTGGTCGTGCTGGCCGGCCGGGCCTCCCAGCGGCGCTGGGGCTCGGGCTCCTTGCAGGAGTTCGACCACGTGCCCCTGGTGACGCCGGTGTCCAAGGAGGCCAGGACCGTCACCGCGACGGAGGAGATACCCGGCGAGCTGCGGGCGCTCACGGCGACGGCGGTCACCGCGCACCGCGGTCCGGTGTTCCTCGACGTCCCCATCGACGTGCTGCACCGGCGGGCCACGACAACGCTGCTGCCGCCGCTCCCGGCCGCCCGGTTGTCGCCCGATCCGGATGAAGTCGCCAGGGCCGCGGAGTTGTTGGCCACCGCACGCCGTCCGGTCCTCGTGGCCGGCAGCGACGTCTGGTGGGGCGGCGCGTCGGAGTCGCTGCGCCACTGCGCCGAGTCACTGCGTGTGCCGACGTTCATGAACGGACAGGGCCGGGGCTGTCTGCCCGCCCGCCACGAGCTGGCCTTCAGCCGGACCAGGGACGCGCTGCGGGAGGCGGACGTGGTCGTGGTGGTCGGTACGCCGCTCGACTTCCGGCTGTCGTTCGGGCGGTTCGAGGACGCGCGCGTCGTCCATGCCGTCGATCACCCCGGTCTGCGGGCCACCCATGTGCCCACGGCCGCCGCCCCGGCCGGCGACCTGCGGGAGATCCTCGACGGCATGGCGACCTGGCCGGGACGCCGGGTGGACCACGAGGAATGGCTGGACCGGCTGCGCGGGCTGGAGCGCAGCCGCCGCCGCACCGAGCGGCTGGAACTCGAGAGCACCAGCGATCCCATCCATCCGGCTCGTGTCATCGGGGAGCTGAGGGCCCAGCTCGACGACGACGCCGTCGTCATCGGGGACGGCGGCGACTTCGTGTCGTACGCGGGCAGGCTGCTGGACTCGCACCTGCCCGGACACTGGCTCGACCCCGGGCCGTTCGGCTGTCTCGGCAGCGGCATCGGCCATGCCGTCGCGGCCCGGCTGCGGTACCCGGACCGGCAGGTGGTGCTCCTGTTGGGGGACGGGGCGTTCGGCTTCTCGGCGGGTGACGTCGACACGCTGGTCCGGCACCGGCTGCCGGTGGTGATGGTCGTCGGCAACAACGGGATCTGGGGGCTGGAGAAGCACCCCATGCGCACACTCTACGGCTCGGACGTGGCCGCGGATCTCCGGCCGGGCTGCCGCTACGACCAGGTGGTCGAGGCGCTCGGCGGGGCGGGCGAAACCGTCGCCGACCCGCGGGACATCGCTCCGGCCCTGCGTCGTGCCTTCGCGGCGGGGCGTCCGTACCTCGTCAACGTACTCACCGACCCCGAGGTGGCCTACAGGCGCTCGGCGAAACTGGGGTGACTGGTTATGACGACAGCAGTCAACGGCCGACTTCGCTTCGGCGTACTGCAGTTCTTCTCCTGGCCCGGCCGCAGGGTGCCGCTGGGGACCGTCTACCGCCGCGCGCTGGAGCGGATCGACGTCATGGAACGGTCCGGATGCTACGACGCGGTGTGGCTGGCCGAGCACCACTTCTCCACCTTCTCGGTCACGCCGTCGGTGAGCGTGATGGGGGCGATGGTGGCCGCCCGCACCGAACGGCTGCGCATCGGCACCGCCGTCTCACTGGCCGCGATGCACCATCCGCTGCGGCTGGCCGAGGAGATCGCGCTGCTGGACGTCCTGTCCGGCGGCCGGGTCAACTGGGGTGCCGGGCGCGGGAACGACCCGACCGAGTTCGGGGTGTTCGGGCTCGATCTGCAACGCAGCTACGCGCTGTTCCGCGAGAACGTGGACATCGTCCTCGCGGCGTGGCGGGACGAACACGTCACGTATCGCGGCGAGTTCCACTCCTTCGACGGGATCGAGGTGCTGCCCAAGCCGCTCCAGCGGCCGCACCCACCCGTGTGGATGGCCGCCTCCTCGCCGGAGGCCGTCGCCTGGGCGGCGTCCGCCGGGCACTCGATCCTGATGGACCCGCACTCCAGCCACGGTGACATCGGCGTGAAGTACCGGGCCTACCGCCGCGGTCTCGCGGACGCCGGGCACCCGGTCGAGGGCCGGGTCATTCCCATGGCGCGCCTCATCGCCGTGGCGCCCACCGACGAGGAGGCACGGGAGATCGCCGTGCGCGGCGCGCGGTGGACCGTCGCGTCCATGAGCGATCCGGCCCGGCGCGGCTACTCCAGGAGCATCCGCCCGGCCGGGGCGCCCGGAGCGGAGCAGGACACCCGGGACCGTGTGGAGCGCTACGTGGACGACGTCGTGATCCACGGCAGCCCGGGACGGGTCGTCGAACGGATCAGGGCCCTTCAGCAGGAGATCGGTCTGCACTACCTGCTGTGCTCTCCACTGAGCCACGGCTCCTTCCTGCTGCTGACCGAAGAGGTGATCCCCAAGTTGATGTAATGAAGGTTCACCCAGACATCGAACGACGGGGCCGGGAGGTCTTCTTGATGGTGGATCACTGTCTTCTCATCGACGGCGACGACACTTTGTGGGAGAACAACATCTACTTCGAGCAGGCGATCGAGGAGTTCCTCGATCTGCTGCGGCACGAGGTGCTCACAAGGGTCGAACTGCGCCGCGTCCTTGACGACATCGAGAGGGCCAACTGCCAGGTGCACGGCTACGGCGCGAGGAGTTTCGTACGCAGCCTGCACGACTGTTACGAGCAACTGCACGACACCAAGGCGCCGGACGACCACGGCAGGGCGATCGCCGAACTCGGGGAGCGGATCCTGCGTCAGGAACCCGTGCTGATCCAGGGCGTCGAGGAGACACTGGCCGACCTCCGCACCCGGCACCGGCTGATCCTGCTGACGAAGGGAGACCACGAGGAGCAGGCGGCGAAGGTGGAACGCTCGCGGCTCGGCCCGCTGTTCGAGGAGATCATCATCGTGCCGGAGAAGACGGTCGAGACGTACACCACGGTGGTCCGGGACGTGCGGGCGGACAGCGCGAAGACCTGGATGATCGGCAACTCCCCCAAGTCGGACATCGTACCGGCGCTCGCCGCCGGACTGGGCGCGGTGTACGTGCCGCACGCCGACACCTGGGCACTGGAGCACCACCCGTTCCCGGAGACCGCCGACCGGCTGCTGTCGGTGCTCCGCTTCACCGATCTGGTGGAGCACTTCTGATGGCGCCCGCGGGCCTGGTCGCGCTGGGGGACGCGCTCGCCGACCTGGTGGTCCCGGTCGGGCCTGAGGTGTGCGAGCGGCTGGGGGTGGCACCGGGCACCGCGGGATTCCTGGAACTCGAGGCGCTGGAGAAGGTACTGGCCCGGCTCGAAGGAGAGGGTGCGCGGCCGGTGGTGTCGGCAGGCGGCAGTGCCGCGAACACCTGCGTGGCCTTCGCGGCCGGCGGCGGGCGGGCCGTGCTCGCCACGGCGTCGATGGACGACCCGCTCGCTCGGGCGATCCGGGACGACCTGGCCGTACGCGGGGTGACCGTGCCGGCCCCCTCCCCGGGTCGGGGGCGGACCGGCCGGTGCCTGGTGCTGCTGCTCCCGGACGGCGAACGGTCCTTCCTCATATGGCAGGGCGAGCGGTGGCGGCTGCGGCTGCTGCCCGGGGCGGTGGAGGCGTGCCTGGCCGGTGACGGGTCCTGGCAGGGAGTGCTGGCCGAGGGTTATCTGCTGGCCTCCGAGGAGGGGTGCGAAGCGGTCGTGGAGGCATTGCGGCGCGCCGCCGCGCTCGGGGCCGCCCGCGTCCTCGCGCTCTCCGACCGGCGGCTCGTCCGCGCGCAGCGGCGGCGTTTCGCGCAGGTGCTGGCAGCCGGGGTGGACGTCGTCCTCGGCAACGGGGCGGAAGCCATGGCGCTCACCGGGACGGACGACGCCGAGGCGGCGGCCGCGGTGCTCGCCGGGCACGGCATGCTCGGCGTCGTCACGCTGGGTCCGGGCGGCGCGGTGGCCCACGGCCCGGGAGGCCGTCACCGGGTCACGGCGCGGGGCGGTCCGGTCATGAGCGCGATCGGCGCCGGTGACGCGTTCGCCGGGGGCTTCCTGTACGGCCTGCTCTCCGAACTGGAGCACTCCGCGTGCCTCGGCCTGGGCGCGGAGCGGGCGCATGCGGTCCTGGGGGTGCGGCAGGCGCGTGCCCCCGTGCCGCGACCGGCCCGGGATTCCCGAATTTCCGAGTGAAAGGAATTTCTTCAGCACGATCTTTTCGGCGACGGCCGGAAGAACGGTGCGGCGATATCGGCTGCCCGAATTCCGGTGAAAATACGAGTGCTTGGCAGTCCCGTTCGAATCTGGTATTAGTTCATCCGGGACGGAATCAGCTTTCCGAAAGGGGTCGTTTTCATGACGGTTACCGTGCGCACCGAAGGCATCGGCCCATCCGCCGTCTTCGCACTGCCGTGGCTGGTCGCCGACGAGCTTGGCTATTTCGCCGCAGAGGGTGTGTCGGTGGAATTCATAAGGAACCGCGCGGAACAGGTCCTCAGCGAACCGGTCGCGGACCATGAACTCGTCGACTCGATCCGCAACCACGTGCCCTTCGAGGAGGGGCAGGTCGATCTGTACCGCGCCTGCGAGTGGGGGCAGATCCGGCGCGCCCACGACAGCCGACGGGGAGCGAAGATCATTGGGAAGCGCTCGTCGGTGGCCGTCATGGCCCTCATGGCGGCGCCCGGGTCGCAGTACATCTATCCCCAGACCCTGGCGAACGCCCCGGTCGCGGTCAGCTTCCACAACGGCAACCACTACGCGGCCATCCAGATGCTGGAGGGCTTCCTGGAGTCCGACCAGATCAAGACGGTCGGCTATCACACCATCGACGGCTACCGGGCCGTCCAGTCCGGCGAAGCGGCCGCGGTCGCCCTGTCGGAGCCGTGGATCACCCTGGCCGAGAAGCAGGGCTTCCAGAAGGTCATCGAGACCCACTACGCGGGACTGGAGCTGGCGGCGCCGGGCTTCGACCGCGCTGCCTACGCCGCCTGCAACCGGGCCGTCAACCGGGCGGTCACCGCGCTCAACGAGGACAAGCGCCCGTATCTGCACTATCTGGTCGAGTCGCTGCCGGAGGTCTTCGAGGGCGAGATCACCCCGGACGACTTCCATCTGCCGCGGCTGCGGTACGTGGCCCCGGAGCCCTACACCCGTCCGGAGTTCGAGAAGGCCCACGCCTGGATGCGGCGCTGGGGCCTGATCGAACCGGGATCCCGGTACGAGGACCTGGTGATCGAGGAGCCCGAGGTGGACGCGGTCCGCTGACCCACCGCCCCCCAACGCGAGGAGAGCTCCATGCCCGACGCCGTATCGCAGGAATGGGGCGTGCGTGTCCGCACCGGATGCCGCGTCAGCTTCACACTGATCGACCTGAACGGGGAGACCGGCCGCCGCAACGGCATGGCGTCCATGGCGCTGCGCTCCCCCGGCCTCGAGGCGGTCGTCCTGCCGCACCACGAGAACGCGGTGACGGCCGACGAGAACGGCTCGGCCCACGTGGACGCCGTGAGCGCACTGCTCGGGCGGCTGCGGGAGGCGTGGGACGGCCCGCCGGCGAAGGTGGTGATCCGCAAGGGCCTTCCGCCGCACACGGGCTTCGGTTCCGGCACCACCACCGCGGTCGCCGTGGGCCGCGCGTACGCGCAGTTCGCCGGCCTGTCGGTCGGCACCGCGGAGATCGCTCGGGCGGCCGGCCGGGCCGGCACCTCCGGCGCCAGCCCCAACCTCATCGAACGCGGGGGCTTCCTCGTCGACGGCGGCCACCGCAACCCCGACGACTTCGCCGAGGACCCGAAGCGCTATCTGGTCCCCACGCGGTTCGCGGGCGGCGGGAAGCGACCGCCCGTGCTGATCTCGGCGCCGTTCCCGACCTGGCCGGTGCTGGTGATCGTCCCGAACGGCAACCAGATGCACGGCGAGACCGAACGCGAGTTCTTCGCCCGGACCCTGCCCATCCCGGCCGAGGAGGCCCGCCGTACCGCCCACGCGGTCCTGATGAACCTGGCCACCTCCGTCCTCGAGACGGACTACCCGGCCTTCTGCCGCGCGGTGAACTTCCTGACGTACGAGAGCCACTTCAAGCAGAAGCAGATCGACATGCAGTCCTCGCAGGTGAAGTTCCTGCTGGAGGAGGCGCGCAGGGGGGAGGAGATCGACGCCATCGCGATGAGCTCCGAGGGTCCGATGTGCTACGCCTTCACGCGGCGTCCGCAAGCCGCCGTCGAATGGCTCGCTCAGCTGCGGGAGTCGGGAATCGTCCGCGAATTCTGGTTCAGCGGTGCCCGCAACCACCCCGCCGACGTCGACTGGATCCCGGTGCTCGACGACGGAACCACCGTCACCTGAACCCACAGGACGGCGCACGCGAGGAGGCAGCAGTGCCGAAGAGGTTCTCAACGAAGGATCTGCTCGTCCGGCGGGAACCGGCCGACGGGCGGAGCGGGGCGGGCACCTTCCGGTTCACCGACGACTACTCGGTCTTCCACTA
Organism: Streptomyces sp. NPDC026672; assembly: GCF_040638185.1. Classification (NCBI taxonomy): domain Bacteria; kingdom Bacillati; phylum Actinomycetota; class Actinomycetes; order Kitasatosporales; family Streptomycetaceae; genus Streptomyces; species Streptomyces sp. NPDC026672. The sequence goes on along the minus strand of NZ_JBEZXS010000054.1, from coordinate 18,865 downwards.
CGGCAAGATGCCCGACCCCGTCCCGGACAAGGGCGAGGCGTGCTGCCGCATCGCGGCGTTCAACTTCGGTCTGCTGGCCGACGCGGGGGTCGCCACCCACTTCCGCGGCTTCGGTCCGCCCGACCGGATGGACTTCGACCTGCTGAGGGTCATCGACCCGCGGACGCGGACGCTCGGGCCGACGGACGTGAACCATCTCGTCCCGCTCCAGGTCATCTTCCGCACCCTCGTCCCCGAGGGGTCGTCGGTGCTGCGCCGCCTGCGGCTGGGCCGGCTGGCCCCGTCCGACATCGGCCTCACCCGTCCCCCCGTCCCCGGCACCGTGCTGGAGCGTCCGGTGATCGAGTACACCACCAAGCTGGAGGAGATCGACCGCTTCGTCGGCAGGGACGAGGCGGCCGCGATCGGCGGGCTCGACGACAAGCAGCAGGCCGAGCTGGAGGAACTCACCCGGCTCGTCGCCGAGGTGGTGGGCGATCACGCCAGGGGCCTCGGACTGGTGCTCGCCGACGGAAAGGTCGAGTACGGCCGCGACGACGGGGGACGGCTGGTTCTCGTGGACCACGCGGGCACACCGGACGAGGTCCGGCTGCTCCTCGACGGCGCGCACGTCGGCAAGCAGGTGCTGCGCGACCACTACACGGCCACCGGCCTCCAGTCCCGCGTCGAGGAATGGGTCCGGGAGGGACGCCCGAGGCAAACGTGGCCGGCCCCGGATCCCCTCCCTCGGGAGGTCGTGGAACTCGTGGGTGAGATGTACCGGTCGCTGTGCGAGCTGTGGACCGGCACCCGGGTGTGGGGCGCCGACGACCTGGGCCGGGTGCTGGACCGGCTGGCCGGCCTCGCCCCCGGCCGGACGCCCGGCGCCCTCCCCACGGAGCCCGGGGCGGGTGCGGCATGGACCTGATCATCGTGGGCTGTCAGGCCGGAGACGAGGGCAAGGGCAAGTACACCGACATCGCCTGCGAATCGGCGTACGCCGTCGTCCGCTACCAGGCCGGGCCGAACACCGGGCACACCGTCGTGGCGGACGGCACCGAGTACCGGTTCGTGCAGATCCCCGCCGGAGTGCTGCGCGGCTCCGTCGGGGTCCTCGGCAACGGCTGTGTCATCGAGCCGGTCTCCCTGCTGGACGAGCTGTCCTCGCTGCGAGCGGCCGGGCTCGACGTCGATCTGCGGATCAGCGAGCTGGCGCACGTCATCTTCCCGTACCACGTGGCGCAGGACGCCGCCGAGGAGGAGTGGCGGGGCACCGAGATCGCCACCTCCGCGGCCACGGGCTTCGTCCACGGCACCGGCAGGCTGGGGACGACCAACCGCGGTGTCGGCCCCTGCCGGGAGGACAAGGCGGCGCGGATCGGCCTGCGCATGGCCGAACTGCTGGACGAGGACCTCCTGTACGCCCGGCTGTCACGTCTGGTGCCGCTGAAGCGCGACCTCGTGGAGCGCGTCCTGGGACGTCCCGTCGACCCGGAACCGGTCGCCCAGGAGATCGACCGGCTCGTCGCGGAGTACGGCGCGGCCGGCCGGCTTCTGGAGCCCCATCTGTGCGACGTGTCGCGGTACCTGCGGCAGGTCCGCGCCGACGGGCACCACATCGTCTACGAGGGCGCCCAGAGCTTCGGCCTGGATCTGGAGCACGGCACCTACCCGTACGTCACCAGCGGCTACAGCGGTGCCGGCGGTGTCACCGTCGGCACCGGCACGTCGCCCGCCCAGGACTTCAGCGTGCTCGGCATCGCCAAGGCGTACACGGTCCAGGTCGGTGGCGGCCCGCTCATGGCGGAGGTCGACGGCGCGATCGGCGACCACCTGGTCACCCGGGGCCGCGAGTGGGGCACCGTCACGGGCCGACGGCGTCGTGTGGGCTGGTTCGACGTCCCCATGGTCCGGCGCGCCGTCGAGGTCGAGGGGATCCGCCGGCTGTGTCTGACCAACATCGACGTCCTGGCCGGTCTGGAGGAGGTCATGGTGGTCACCGGCTACCGGATCGACGGCCGGTTCACCGAGTCCTTTCCGACACGGCTGTCCGACCTGGCGTCGGCCACCCCCGTGCTGGAGCGGCTGGAGGGCTGGGGGGACACGGACTGGTCGCGAGTGGCGCCGCGCGGACCGGCCGCGCTGCCGGAGGCCGCCCGTCGATACGTCGACCACCTCGCCGCCGCGCTCGACGTGGAGATCGTGGCCGTCGGCGTGGGCCCCGAACGCGCGGACACCGTCTACCTGAGCGAGGCCCCCCTGCTGACGCCCGCCACGGCTCCGGCCGGCGGCGGGAGCACCGGCCTGGAGGCGAGCCGTGCCCGTTGAGTTCACCACGGCGGGCGGGGTGACGGTGGAGTGCGAACGGCTCCCCGCCGACACCGCCGAACTGGACGACATGGCCGCGGCGCTGGACGAGCGGCTCGGCATGGTCATGGTCTCGGACACCGAGTACCCAGGGCGCTACACCCGCTGGGGGATCGGCTTCGTCGATCCGCCGCTGCGGGTGACGGCACGCGGGCGGCAGGTCCGGCTGAGTCCGCTCAACGACCGGGGCACGCCCCTGTTGCACATGCTCGACCCCGTGCTGCGGCAGGCCGGCGACGTGACCGGTGTCCGGGGGGAAGGCGCCGACCTGGTGGCGGACGTGGCCGAGCCCGCCGTGGGCGCGGCCGAGGAGGAACGCAGCCGCCGTCCGTCCGTGTTCTCCGTCCTGCGCGCCGTCCGCGACTTCCTGCACTCGGCGGCGGACGAACACGCGGGGCTGTACGGCGCGTTCGGCTACGACCTGGGCTTCCAGTTCGAGCCGGCGCGGCTGCGCCTGCCCCGCCCGGCCGGCCAGCGCGACCTCGTCCTGTACCTGCCGGACGAACTGCTCGTCGTCGACGGCGCCCGGGGGGTGGCGGAACGCCTGCGGTACGAGTTCCGTGACGAGACGGACTCCACCCGGGGGATGCGCCGCGACGGCCCCCGCACCCCCTGTACCGGCGGCCGGGGCGGCTCGGACCGCAGCCTCCCGGCCGGCGAGTACGCGGACCTCGTCACGGAGGCCGGGGAGGCGTTCCGCCGCGGCGACCTGTTCGAGGTGGTCCTCAGCCAGACGTTCTCCGAGGGCACCGACCGGCGGCCCTCGGAACTGTGGCGCGCGCTGCGCCGGGACAACCCGTCGCCCTACGGCTTCCTCGTCAGCCTCGGGGACGGCGAGCACCTGGTGGGGGCCTCCCCCGAGATGTACGTCCGGGTCCGGGGCCGCCGGCTGGAGACCTGCCCGGTCAGCGGCACCGTCCCGCGCGGGCGCGACGCCGTCGCCGACGCCGAGCAGATCCTGACGCTGCTCAACTCCCGCAAGGACGAATCCGAACTGACCATGTGCACGGACGTCGATCGCAACGACAAGGCCCGCATCTGCGAGCCCGGCAGCGTCCGGGTGATCGGCCGGCGCCAGATCGAGCTGTACTCGCGCCTGATCCACACCGCCGACCATGTGGAGGGCGTCCTGCGCAAGGACTGCGACGGCCTCGACGCGCTGATGGCGCACACCTGGGCGGTGACCGTCACCGGCGCCCCCAAGGCGTGGGCGATGCAGTTCATCGAGGAGCACGAGACCACTCCGCGCCGCTGGTACGGCGGGGCGGTGGGCCGGGTCGCGTTCAACGGGGACGTCGACACGGCCCTGGCGATACGGACCGTGCAGCTGCGGTCCGGACGGGCCGAGGTGAGGGTCGGTGCCACCCTGCTCTTCGACTCGGTGCCCGAGGACGAGGAACGGGAGACGGAACTCAAGGCGTCCGCCCTGCTCGCCGCGGTCCGCGGGGAGGAACACCGCACGGCCGGGGACCGCGCCGCGACGGGGCGGCGCGGTCCCCGGCCGCCGCACCGGCGCGTCCTGGTCGCGGACCATCAGGACTCGTTCGTCCACACCCTCGCCGACTACTTCCGTCAGGCTGGGGCGGACGTACGGACGTTCCGTGCCCCGCTCGGCCCGGGGGTGATGGCGGACGAGCGGCCCGACCTGCTCGTGCTGTCCCCGGGGCCGGGCCGACCCGCGGACTTCGGCACCTCCCGGGCGCTCGCCGAGGCTCTGCGGTCGGGGATTCCCGTCTTCGGGGTGTGCCTCGGCCTGCAAGCGGTCGTGGAGTACTTCGGGGGGTCGCTCGACCTGCTGCCCAGGCCGGTGCACGGCAAGGCGTCCTGGGTCCACGTCACGGGCGGCAGATTGCTGGCCGGGCTGCCGACGCGGTTCGCCGCGGGACGCTACCACTCGATCCGGGCGGCGGAGGTGCCCGACTGCCTGGAGGTCACCGCGCGTACGGACGACGGGGTGGTCATGGCGGTGGAGCACCGCACCCTGCCCGTCTCGGCGGTGCAGTTCCATCCGGAATCGATCCTGACCCTGGGCGACCGGGTCGGGCACCGGGTCGTCGAAGCGGTACTGCACGACGCCGACCGGGCGCCGGACCTGCGTGCCGCCGGAGCCGTCGAGGGGTGGCGCGGGTGAACGAGCAAGAGGGCGAAGGGCGTTGGCTCTTCACGGCAGACCGGGTCTGGGACGGGATCGCCACCGAACCCGTCCACGACGGTTTCGTCCTGGTCGACGGCGGTCTCATCGCCGCCGTCGGACGGCAGGCGGACCTGGGCTGGGGTGATGTCACGGCAGGGCCCCGGGTGGACCTGCCGGGGGCCACTCTGATGCCGGGTCTGATCGACGGTCATGTGCATCTGACGCTGAGCGGGTCGGCCGTACCCGTCCGCGACTACAAGCGGGAGGCGCGGGCCGGTGCCGCGGCGCTCGCCGTGCGGGCCGTGGTCAACCTCCGGGCCGCGGTGGAGGCCGGCGTGACCACGGTGCGGGACCTGGGGACCCTCAACGAGGTCGCCTTCCCCCTGCGCGCCGCGGTCCTGGACGGGCGGCTCCCGGGACCGCGGGTGCTGACGAGCGGCCGGCCGATCACCGTCACCGGCGGCCACTGCCACTGGTTCAGCCACGAGTGCGACTCGCCCACCGACATCCGGGTGGCCGTCCGGAGCCAGGTGCGCGACGGCGCGGACTGGATCAAGCTCATGGTCAGTGGCGGGAACCTCACGCCCCGCACCAACCCGGTGCGCCCCCAGTTCGACGAGGAGGAGATCCGGGCCTGTGCCGAGGAGAGCGGCCGGCTGGGCCGTCCGGTCGCGGCCCACGCCTACGACCCGTTGAGCATCCGACTCGCCGCCGAGGCCGGCGCACGCACCATCGAACACTGCCTGTTCGAGACGGCGGACGGCATCGAGTACGACCCGGCCACCGCCGACCTGATGGCCGCCCGCTCCGTCGCCTTCGTGCCCACGATCAGCGGCGCCCTACAGCGGATGCGGGACGGCACCGATGTGATCGCGGCACGGTTCCGGGACCGGCACAAGCACATCCGCGAGGTGTTCCGGCTCCTGCTCGCCGCCGGGGTGCCCATGCTCGCGGGCTCGGACGCGGGCGTCCCCCAGCGGACGTTCGACGGGTTCCCGGCAGACCTGGCGGCCCTCGTGGGCGAGGAGGGCATCGGACTCACCCGCCACCAGGCGCTGGTCGCCGCCACCTCCGGCGCGGCGGCGGTGCTGGGCCTCGGGGACACCGGGGTCCTCGAGGCCGGGCGCCGCGCCGACCTGCTCGCGGTGGACGGGGACCCGCTGCGCGACATCGGGGCCCTGCGGCATCCGCGGCTGGTCGTGGCCGCGGGACGGCGGGTGCGGGGGCCGGACGGACCGGTGGACTGACGGGAAGGGCGGGACGGGCACGGACGGCCCGCAGGACAGAGCCTGACGGGAGCGCGCATGAAATTCGGCATCTTCTTCGAACTGTCGGTACCTCAGCCGCTGGGGCACGCCGACGAGGTCAAGGTCTACCAGGACGCCCTGGAGCAGAGCAGGCTCGCCGACGAGCTGGGGTTCACCACGGCGTGGGCGGTCGAGCACCACTTCCTCCAGGAGTACTCGCACTGTTCGGCTCCTGAGGTCTTCCTCACCGCCGTCGCCATGTCGACGTCGCGGCTGCGTGTCGGTCACGGGGGCGTGGTGTGCGTACCGCAGATCAACCACCCCGTGCGGGTCGCGGAACGGGCCGCGGCCCTCGACATCCTCTCCGGCGGGCGACTGGACCTGGGCACGGCTCGCGCGTCGACCATCACGGAGCTGGGCGGCTTCATGGCCGATCCCGACACCACCAAGATGTCGTGGGACGAGTACGTGCACGTGCTGCCCCGCATGTGGACCGAGGAACGCGTGCGGTACGACGGCACGACCTTCTCCCTGCCGGAGCGGCCCGTCGTGCCCAAACCGCTGCAGGATCCCCACCCGCCGCTGTGGGTGACGGTGACGTCGCCCGGCACTGAGCGCGACGCGGCCGACCGGGGTATCGGATGTCTCGGGGTCGCCGCGGCGAGTTTCAAGGAGCAGGAGCGGCGCACCAACGAGTACCGCAAGCGCATCCAGCAGTGCGACCCGGTCGGGCACACCGTGAACGACCAGGTGGCCACCATGAACTATCTCTTCTGCCACGAGGACGACGCGGTCGCGGGCCGGTTCGGGGGTGCCATGTTCTCCGCCTTCGGCATGCTCAACAGCCAGCTGCTGTGGGCGAGGGAGGTCTATCCGACTCCCGCGTACCGGTCGCTGGGCAATCTCGCGGCGGGCAGCGTCGCGCGGATCCGCGACGACGACCCCGCGGCACGCCGTCCGGTCCCCGAGGGCGTCGCCATCGGGGACCCGGACCACATCGTCAAGGCCGTCAAGATCTGGGAGAGCATGGGTGTGGACGCCATCAACTTCTTGCTGAACACGGCGAATCTGGTACCCCAGGAAAAGGTGCTGGACAGCATGCGGCTCTTCGCGGCGGAGGTCATGCCGCACTTCGCCGAGGGCGGACGCTGATGCTCTGCGGAACCGCCGACCCCGAGGCGATGGCGGCGAACGCGCCCTTCGTCGCCGTCCCCGCCACGGAATCCCTGGTGTGCCGCGGCACGGAGGTGCTGCAGGCGGTCTACGAGGTGGACAGCCGTGCCCGGCAGGACGTCCTGCCGCCGGCCCTGCATCCGGTGAATCCCCCGGCGATCACGGTGACCGTGTTGCGCGTCGAGGAGAGCGTGGCCGGACCGTTCACGCTGGCCGAGACCCGCATCGTGTGCCGCAGCGGCGCCCGCAGCCGGGGGTTCCAGGTGTCGTGCTTCGTGGACGGGGAACAGGCCGCCGCGGTGCTCGCCGAGCGGTGGGGGCACCGGACCCGGCCGGCCGCGGTCGAGCTGCACCGCCGCTACCACGGCTCGGCCGCCTCGGTCCGCCTCGACGGCCGTCCCGTACTCGACGTGCGGCTCCTCGACCCCGTTCCGCTGGCCGCCGCCGACCTGCAGTTCACCGACTCGGTGCACCTGGCCCGCACGCCGCGCGGAAACCGGCTCATCCAGGCCGAGCGCGGCTACGACGTGACGACGGCGGAACGCGGCCGGCCGTCGCTTGCGGTCTTCGACGCCGCGGACTGGGGCGAGCCCCGGCTCCGTCCGTCGCACCCGATATCCGCGGTCTCCTTCACCGGGGACGTGGTGTTCCGCCCCGTCCGGTACGTCTGCCGCGCCGATGTGAGCGCTCTGGAAGGGACGGAACGCATTGACCAGGCATAGTCCACGGGAGCCCCGGGAGACGTCGGACAGCCGGGCCGACCACCTCACGGGCCACGAGAACGCCGCGCCGATGCGGCCCGGTCCCTCGGGCCCGCTCAGGGGCGTCCGGGTCGTCGACCTCACCCGTGCGGTGTCGGGTCCCTTCTGCACGATGATCCTGGCCGATCTCGGCGCCGAAGTGATCAAGATCGAGCCGCCCGCCGGGGATCTGCCCCGCTACAGCGGCCCGTTCACCAAGGACGACGACGACCGCGACTACGGCGGGCTGTTCGCCAGCATCAACCGGAACAAGCTTGGGATCGTCCTGGACCTGGGCCTGCCCGCCGACCGGGAACGGCTGTTGAAGCTCGTCGACACCGCGGACGTGCTGATGGAGAACTACCGGTCGGGCGTGATGGAGCGGTGGGGTCTGGAATACGAGGCGCTCCACGCCCGTAACCCCCGACTGGTGTACGCGTCCATCCGCGGGTTCGGCGATCCGCGCACCGGGGCCAGCCCGTACGTGGACTGGCCGGCCTACGACGTCGTCGCCCAGGCCATGGGCGGACTGGTCAGCATGACCGGTCCTTCCGGAAACGACGGCGTGCGCGTGGGCCCGACCATCGGCGACCTGTACCCCGCGACGCTGGCGGCGATCGGGGTGCTCTCCGCCCTGCACCACGCGCGTGCCACGGGCGAGGGCCAGATGGTCGACGTGGCCATGGTCGACTCGATCGTCTCCCTGTGCGAGACCGCCGTCTACCGCTACTCGTACACCGGTGTGGTCAGCCGCCCGACGGGCAACAGTCATCCGCAGCTGGTGCCGTTCGACATCTTCCCCACGAGGGACGGCCAGTGCGCGATCGCCGCCCCGACGGACAACCACTGGAAGGTGCTGTGCGAGACGATGGGGCGTCCGGAACTCGTCGCCGACGAGCGGACCCGCACGAACGGCGACCGGGTCGCCCACGCCGGACTCGTGCAGCGCGTGATCGCCGACTGGACGCGGGAGCGGACCACGGCGGAGATCGCCGCGGAGCTCGGCGGCCGGGTCCCCGTGGGGCCGGTGAACGACGCCGCCGACCTGTTCGACGATCCCCATGTCCGGGCCCGGGAGATGCTCGTCGCCGTGGAACAGCCGGGCGGGGGCCGTCCCGTGGTGTTCCCGAACTGCCCGATCCGCTTCACCGCGACGCCCTCGGGTGTGTACCGGCGTCCGCCGATGCTCGGTGAGCACACCGCGGAGGTCCTGGCACGCCTGGAGACGGACGGCGCGTCCGGGACGAGGAACGGGGACAGGAACGAAAACGGGGACGGGGACAAAGAGGGGAACGGGTGAGGGAACGCTCTCCCGGGGGAACGGACCGAGGTCCCGCGCCCGGTCCGCGGTTGCGGGCCGGGCGCGGGACCGGTCAGGGGCGACGGCCGGTGAGGGCGAGCAGCCGGTCCTGGGGAGCGGCACCCGGCTGCGGCGCCACCTCGGCGAAACCCCACGCGGCGAACGACTGGGGGCGGCTGTCGAAGAGTTCCAGGCAGGCGTCGACGAGGCCGGCCGGCAGCCGGGGGTCCGCGCCCACGGCCCGGCCGACGTCCCACCCGTGGACCAGCACGTCCACGAATCGATGCCGGGCGTAGACCCGGCCCGGCCGTTCCCCGTAGGAGAGCGGCCACAGTCGTTCCATGGCGTCGGCGGCCGCGAACGCCTCGGTCGCCGACGCGACCGACGCCTCGTGCGCGGCCGACGGATCGTCGCCGAGCAGGTCCCCGTCGAGTTCCGTTCCTACGTCCCCGACGGTCCGGCCGTTCCCGAGTTCGCGCACCCACAGGTTCCCGGCCACGAGGTGGTTCACGAGCTGTCGTACGGTCCACTTCTCACAGGGTGTCGGCGCCTCCCACTGGTCCGCGCCGACGGCGGCGACGAACCGGTGGGTCGACTGGAGGGCTTGTGCGTGCAGGGCCCGGATGTCCATGCGGAAGACCACCACTCTCGATGTCTGGGGCGACTGGGGTGACAGATGCTCAGGAGCGCGGCGGCGCCTGACCGGTCTCCGTCAGCCGGGTGAGGAGCCGGTGGATCGACTGGTCGTAGGCCGCCGTGCGGAGGAACGCCTTCCGTGCCAGCCGGCGCCGGAACGCCAGGCCGGTCTCGCTGACCACGCCGCCGACCGCGGTGAGGGCGTCGACGACGTCCCCGTAGTCCGCCGGGTCCACGACCGGCAGCACGTCGGCGTGGTTCTTGGCCGCGGCGCGCACCATGGCGGGGCCGCCCACGTCGATGGAGTCCACCGCGCCGTCGGTGCTGTCGTCCGGCGGCACGTCCCGGAAGTTGCAGACGAGGACGTCGATGCGGGGAACGCGGTGCCGTCGGACGTCCGCCTCGTCCCGCGGGTGTCCCCGGCGGTAGAGCAGTCCGCCGAAGACCGACGGGTGGAAGGCGCGGACGCGGCCCCCCATCAGCTCGGGCACGCCGGAAAGGTCCCCGATGACCGTCGCATCGAGACCGGCCTCCCGCAGCAGCCCGGCGGTACCGCTGGTGGCCACCAGTCGCATCCCGAGACGGCTCAGACCGGCTCCCAGTTCGGTGATCCCCGTCTTGTCCGTCACTGACAGCACGGCGTACATCTGCCCTCCTGCCGGGTCAGCCCGCGAGCAACGGCTCCACGCGGGACAGGGTGTCGTGGATGTTCTCCTCGGTGATCAGTCCGCGTGCCTCCTGCGGGGACAGCCAGCGCAGGGGCGCCTGCGGGTTCTCCGGCCGGGCCGCCTCGGGGGTCCGGGTGGCCAGCACGAAGCGGATGTCCGCGTGCTCGTGCGCTCCTTCCCGGCTGTTCGCCGGCACCGGCACGACGACGAGGTGCCGGACCTCCGCGTCCGGCCAGGGTGCGAGGTCGGGCAGCCCCGTCTCCTCCCGCCCTTCCCGCAGGGCGATGGCGAGCGGATCGTACTCTTCCGGGTCGGCGTGCCCGCCGACCAGCAGCCAGGACTCGTGCCGATGGTGCCAGCGCAGCAGGACCCGTCCGCTGTCCGGGTGCACGATCAACGCGGATCCCGTGACGTGCAGCGGTGTCTCCCGCCCCCAGGGGTCCCCCGCCTCGGCGAGAGCGCGCACGCGTTCCACGTCGGTGTGCTCGGTGGCGGTCCGCGGCTGGTAGCGGTCGAGGACGTCGAGGACTGCTCGTGTGGTGGTGACCATGTGCGGAATCCTAGTGACGCGGTGTGATGCGGACCGTTCGCGCGGGCGGGAGCGATCAACTCCCGCCATTCGTGCCGCTCCCTCCCGTGCGTGGCTCCTTCGGCAGTCCCAGCACGCGTTCCGCGATGATGTCGCGCAGGATCTCGGCGGTCCCGCCCGCGATCGTGTCACCCCGGCTCGAGAGGAACAGTTGCTGCCAGCGGTCCGTCCGCTCCGGGCTTTCCCCGGCCTCGGGGCGGACCAGGCCGGCCGCGCCGGTGATGTTCAGGGCGATCTCGCCGAACCGGCGGTGGTACTCCGCGCGCAGCAGGCTCGGCACGGCCGACTCGGGGCCCGTCGCGCCGAACGCCGCGCCGTGCTCCGGCCGGTCCACGGCGGCCCAGCGCAGCAGCGCCAGGCGTGTGTAGGCCCAGGCCAGTTGGTCCCTGACCAGGGGATCGCGGGTTCTTCCGGACTTCCGTGCCTGGCTGACGAGGTCCCAGAACTCGGCCTGGAAGCCCAGGTGCGCCGCTGCCGCCCGGCCGGCCCGGTGGTGCGCCACGGCGGTCATGACCGTCGACCATCCGCCGCCCGGCCCGCCGATGACGTCGCGGAGCGGCGCGCGGGCGCCGTCGAACACGATCTCGTGGGCGTCACGCGCCCCGTCCGCCGTCCGCACCGGGCGCAGCTCCGTGTCACCGTCGTCCAGCCGGACCGCGACGCAGGACAGCCCACGGTGGCGGGCGGCGCCGGGGTCCGTCCGGCACAGGACCAGTGCGGTGGTGGCCCGGTGGGCACCGTGGACCCACGACTTGCGGCCGGTCACGGTGATCTCGTCGCCCGTCACCGTGCCCCGGGTCGTCACGGAGGCGAGGTCGGATCCGTGCGGCGCCTCGGAGTACGCCTGGCAGTAGGTGTCCTCGCCGGAGAGGATCCTGGGCAGCAGGCGGGAGCGCTGTTCCTCGGTGCCGTGCGCCAGCAGAACCGGTCCCACGACCAGTTCGCCGGTTCCCCGCCCGATCCGCGGGACGCCCGCCCGCGCACACTCCTCCTCAAGCACCAGCACCTCGTCCGGACCGAGAGCGGCACCGCCGTACCGTCGCGGCCACGCGGGGCAGACCAGACCCGCGGCGAGCAGTCTGCGCTCCCACCGCGCGTACGACGCCGCGGCCGCCGCCGGGCGGGTCTCCTCGTCGCCGGCGGCGCCGTGCGCCTCCGGCGCGGACCACGGCGCGGGCCCGGCCGGCCCGGCCGGGATGTTGGCCGAGATCCACTCCCGCACGCGTCGGCGGAACGGTTCGGTGTGGGCCCCGGCCCGGTGGGACGCGGCTCGATGGGGCGCGGTGGGGGCGGGTGAGCTGGGCAGGTGTGAGAACACAGGTTCGTCCGGCGCTCGTTCCAACGGTCGTCCGTCCTTCTGTCCGTCGGTTCTCAGACTCCGATCCGCTGAGCCAGCAGCTCGCGGTGGTGTGCGGCGTCGCCGAAGAGCAGTTCGCTGCTCTTGGCCCGCCGGAAGTAGAGATGGGCGGGGTGCTCCCAGGTGTAGCCGATGCCGCCGTGGATCTGGATGTTCTCCGCGGCGGCGTGGAAGTAGGCTTCGGAGCAGCAGGACTTGGCCAGGCTCGCCAGGGTGGGCACTTCCTCGTCGTTCCCCTCGGCCACCGCCCAGCTCGCGTGGTAGGCCGCCGCACGCGCCGACTCCACCGCGAGCAGCATGTCGGCGCACTTGTGCTTGATGGCCTGGAAGCTGCCGATGGGCCGTCCGAACTGCACCCTGAGCTTCGCGTACTCGACGGCCATCTCCAGGACCCGCTGCGCTCCGCCGACCTGTTCCGCCGCCAGCGCGACGGCCGCCAGGTCGAGCATCCGGGCCACGGCGGGCCAGCCCTCACCCTCGGTGCCGATCAGGCGGGCCGGCACCCGGTCGAGGGAGAGCCGGGCGAGCTTGCGGGTCCCGTCCATCGTGGCGACCGGGGTGGCGACGAGGCCGGCCGTGTCCCGCTCGGCCGCGAACAGCGACACTCCCGCCCGGGTTCTGGCGACCACGAGGACGACGTCGGCGACATGGCCGTCGAGAACGTAGTGCTTCTCCCCCGTCAGCCGCCACACCCCGTCCGCGGTGGCGACGGCCTCCAGGGTGATGCCGTCCTCGCTCCACCGCCCCTGCCGTTCGGCGATCGCGACCGTGGCGACGGTCCGGCCGCGCGCGATACCGGGCAGGTAGTCCGACTTCGCCGACTCGTCCTGTGTGGCGAGCAGCAGATTGGCCGCCAGCGCCACGGTCGAGAAGTAGGGGGCGCACAACAGCGCCCGGCCCATCTCGTCCAGTACGACACTCAATTCCGCATAAGAGTGGCCTGATCCGCCATATCTCTCCGGAATTGTCAGCGCCATGAGTTCCAGTTGATCCGCCATCTGTTTCCAGACAGCCGGGTCAAAACCCTCCGGCTGTTCCATCAGGCGCCGGACGTCGCTTTCGGACGACTTTTCCGCGAGAAAGCGACGTACCACTTCGCGCAACTGCTCGTGATCTTCGCTGAAGGATTGGGCCACGGCAACCGCTCCCGCTCTCTGCGGCAAAAGTTGTGCCGATTAATCTAAGCGATTCCGTGTCGGACCGGGAGTGCGCTTGGAAAACCGGCCGGTTATCGCCGTCCGCGGGCTGCCCGTCGGGGTGCGGCTCACCGACCGGGGACGGACGATGAGGTCATGCCGAACGAAGCACCGCCACGGCGCCGGAACACCGATGGCCGGGGTGTGCGGGCGTGGATCCTGGCTGCCGCGTTCGGGTGCGCGCTGTTCGTGAGCCTCTTCGTCCTGGTCTTCGTCGCTGTGGTCACCTGGTGGCTCGGCACCCATACGTGGCAGTGGCCCGGCACCGGCGGCTGACCGCACACGGGCCGGGATCCCGCCCCGGTCAGCCGGGTGACCGGCCGGTCTCACGCAGACGTCGGCGACGTTCGGCGTAGGCCAGGTCGTCACGCCAGAGGCGGCCGACGACGGCGTGCACGAGGGGCCTCAGGAGGGGGGCGGCTCTGCGTGCGAGGACGAAGCCCGGCCGGGGGGACGTGGCCGTCACGGCTTCGAGGACCAGGGTGCGGGGTCCGCCGCGGTCGTCAGGACCCAGAGGCGTGGCATGGGTCTCGACGACGGATGTCTCTCCTTCGCCCTCCGTGATCCGCATGAGCACGGTGCGCGGTCCGGGCGCGGTGAACTCCGCGCGAACGGGTACGACGAAGCGACGAGTGAGGCGGAAGGAGACGTCCACGACGAATCGATCCGCGTCCTCCGCGTCCTCCGTGTCGGCCGGGGTTTCGACGACGGTGAGGTCGACGAAGGTGTGCGGGTGGTACCAGGCTCCGTGCCACGGGTCGAGTCGGTTGGCGATCACGTCCACCGGTTCGCAGCGTCCCACACCGTGCCAGACGGTCTGGAGAGCAGTCGCCGACGGAGGTCTCAGGGGCACTACGGGAGCGTGCGTCGGGTGTTCCCCTCCGACGGCGTCGAGCCGCACCCACACCAGTACGCCGTCGTCGTACACCGGGAGAGGTTCCCACCCGGCGGATCGGGAACCGTCGAGGGCGAGGCCGTGCCAGCGGCAGACCAGGGTGCCGCAGTGCACCGGGCCGTCGCCCAGCGGCGCGCCGAGGTGGGGGCAGACGCCGGGCCCGCCCACCAGGCGCCCGCTGCCGTCCCTCCATACCACCACCTCCAGACCGGCGACGTTCCGCGACAGCGGTCGGGTGGGCCGCACGTCCCTGACGGCGCCCACGACGAACCAGTTGCCGGACGGCCGGGCCGTGGCCCGCTCGACGGCGGAGGCGATGACCGCGGGCCGTGCTTCCCGCCAGGTCGGTCGCTGGCGTGCCCAGGGGAGCGGGCCGCGCCGCAGTCGCAGCGGAGAACGTCCACGGGGCGGCGTGGGTCCGGGGCTCATCCGGTCTCCTTCGCGTCACTCCACGGCGGGACGGACCTCGTCGGGACGGAGGCACCCGGAGCACATCCGCTGCCCCGGCGGGCGCCCAGGCGAGCGGCGCAGACCCGGACGAGCCCGTCGGCGGCGAGGAGTGCCCGACGACGGCGGGGGACCACGGCGCGCCGGTGCAGTACGGAGTATCCGTCGCGGGCGATGGCGTCCAGGATGCCCTGGTAGAGGGTGTAGGCGGTACGAATGCACGGGCGGGCCGACCGGTCCAGCATCGCCAGTCCGGGCGCGGCCTGACGGTAGACGTCTCGGGTGAGGCCCTCGGCCGCCCGGAGCGCGGCGGTGATGCGGGGGTCCGCTCGCCCGGTGGACCTGCTCCACTGCAGAAGGGCCCGGTCGGCGCCGTGGGCGCTGAGCAGGTCGGTCGGCAGGTACACACGGCCGCGGTCCAGGTCCTCGCCGACGTCGCGGAGGAAGTTGGTCAACTGGAAGGCACGCCCGAGGGCGGCGGCGTGCGGGGCGGCTTCGGCGAGGGGGCTCACGGTGCCGAGTACCGGCAGCATCTGGAGGCCGATGACCGCGGCCGAGCCGTGCATGTAGACACAGAGATCGTCGTAGGTGGCGTACTCGGTGACCGTCAGGTCGCTGCACATGGAAGCCATGAAGTCCGTGAAGTGTTCGGTGGCGATGGTGTAGCGGGCAGCGGTGTCGGCCACGGCCAGCACCACGGGCTCGTCGCAGCCGCCGGTGCTCCGGCGACCGCTCAGTGCCCGCCGCAGTTGCGCGTCGAGCCGGGCGAGGGCCGCGGCCCGGTCGTCGCGTCCGGCGACGTGGTGGCTGTCGACGATGTCGTCGGCCCACCGGGCGAAGCCGTACAGGGCGTGCACAGCCGGTCGGCGATCGGCGGACAGCAGGCGGGTGGCCAGGAAGTAGGTCCGGCCGTGGCGGGCGTTGAGGCGGCGGCAACGGGCGTAGGCGGAGCGCAGCACCGGGTCGGTGATGCCGGCGGCGTTCAGCTCCCGCGCGGTCATGGGCGGCCGCCGCGCGCTGCCGTACCGGATGGGGAGGTGTGCGGACGGCGGCGACGGGGGGTGCCGGTGATGCGGGCGGCGGCCAGCCTGCCGGAGATCAGAACGGTCGGCACTCCGACGCCGGGGGTGGTGCCGCAGCCCGCGAGGACCACGTTGTCCGTCCCGCGCACGACGTTGCGGGGGCGGAACGGACCGGTCTGGGAAAAGGTGTGGGCCACCGAGAACGGAGTGCCCGCGGCGTGCCCCTGGGCGGCCCAGTGGGCGGGCGTCACCAGGCATTCCTCGTCGATGTGCCGGGTGATGCCATGCAGCCCGCGTGCCTCCAGGACGGCCAGGAGGCTGTCGCGGTAACGCGGCGCGAGGTCGTGCCAGGCCGCGGCCGACGGCCCGACGTCGGTGTTGGGGCAAGGGGCCAGAACGTAGTGCAGGTGCCTGCCCCGGGGGGCGAGCGCGGGATCACTGGCCGTGGGGCGGGTGATGAGCAGGGAGGGGTCGGTCATCAGGCTCCCGGTCCGGGTCAGTTCGTCGAACGTTCTGTGCCACGCGGCCCCGAAGGAGAGGGTGTGATGGGCCAGATGCGGCCAGGTGGCGTCCGTGCCCACATGCAGGACGACGGCCGACGGCGCGTGTCGCAGCGGTACCGGGCGGCGGGGTGCGCGGCCCAGCAGCCGGTGGGCGGTCGGCAGGTCGGGAGTGAGGACGACCGCGTCGCAGGGGATCCGTTCCCGGGCGGTGACCACGGCCGTGACCCGGCTGCCGGACCGCTCCAGGCGCGTGACCTCACGGCCGAGGAGCAGGTCGGCGCCGGCGTCGACCGCGGCGGTGGCCATCGCACGGGGCAGGGCGTGCATGCCGCCGCGCGGGAAGTACACGCCCGCCACGGTGTCCATGTAGGCGATGACGGCATAGGCGGCCAGGGCGCGGGCCGGTGCGACACCGGCGTACAGGGCCTGGAAGGTGAACACCCGCCGCAGACGCTCGTCGGTCAGGAATCGTCGAATGCGCGCGTCGAGGCGGCCGAAGCCGCCGAGTGCGGCCAATCGGGCCAGGTCGGGGGTGAACAGCCCCAGCGGAGAATCGAAGTTGGCGTCGATGAACCGGCGCATCTGCACGGTGTACAGCCGTGTCAGCCAGGCGCGCAGCCGCAGATACCCGGCCGCCTCACGCGGCCCGGCGAACCGTTCGATCTCGGTCGCCATCGCGGTGGCGTCGGTGTGCACGTCGAGCCTGCTGCCATCGGCGAAGCACGCCCGGTAGGCCGGGTCCAGGGGCAGCAGCTCGACGTGGTCGCGGAGCCGGTCGCCGACGGCCGCGAACGCCTCGTCGGCCAGGTGGGGCATGGTCAGGACGGTGGGGCCGGTGTCGATGCGGTAGCCGCTCCGGTCGAGCCGGCCGGCCCGGCCGCCGGGCAGGTGGTCGCGTTCCACGATGGTCACCCGCCGTCCGGCCCCGAGCAGGTGCAGTGCGGCCGACAGGCCGGACAGGCCCGCGCCGACGACCACGACGCGATCGCTGCGGCCGGCCACCGTCCTCATCGGGGCCGCCCCCGTGCCGGGCCGTGCGGCGCGGCGACCGGTTCCGCCCCGGCCCCGGGCCGACGGGGGCCCGCGGCCACGTCCGGTTCGGACATGACGCCCGCGGCGGCGCACAACAGGTCCCGCAACCGATCGCGGCCGGGGTGCCGCAGGTGGGCCTCGGTCAGATGGCGCAGGCTGCGGGCGACCAACTGCTCGATGCGGTGCTCGACGGCGGCCCTGGCTCCGGTGCGGATCAGTACCTGCCGCACCTCCACCATCTGCGCCTCCGTCAGCCGGCCCGCGCCCACGCACCGGTCGAGTACGGTCAGCGCGTCCGTGTCGGCCTCTGCCACGGCCCGGTCCCTGGCGACGGCGACGAGATAGGTCGGCTTGCCCTGCCGGATGTCGTCCCCCGAGGGTTTCCCGGTGACCTGCGGCTCCGCGAAGGCACCGAGAAGGTCGTCACGCAGTTGGAAGGCGATGCCCGAGCATCGTCCCGCCGCACACAGCGCCGCGGTGGTGCGCGGATCGGCCCGCGCCAGCGCGGCGCCCAGGGCGATCGGCCGTTCGACGGAGTACAGGGCGCTCTTGAGGTACGCGACACGCACGGCGGCGGCTGGGGAGCGTGTGCCGGTGGCCTGGCCGTGCAGGTCCAGGTACTGTCCGGCCACCATCTCGGTGCGCAGGGCACGCCAGATGGCGGCGACGGCGTCCGCGGCGGCCGGCTCCGTCACGGTGGCGGCCACGACGTCGTCCGCCCAGGCCAGGGCGAGGTCACCGACCAGGATGGCCGCGGCCCTGCCGAAACCGCGGTCGGTCCTGCCGCAGCACGGCGAGTGCCGCCTCGCGATGTCGGCGTGCACCGACGGCCGTCCGCGGCGCCGGTCGGAGTCGTCCATCACGTCGTCGTGCACGAGGGCACAGGTCTGGATCAGTTCGAGTGCGGCCGCGATGCGCAGGGCGGCCTTCGTCCGTGCCGGTTCGCCGCCACCGCCGCAGGAGCGCAGCGCCCACCACAGAAACCGTGGTCGGGTGCGCTTGCCCCCCGCCAAGGTGAAGGCGGCCAGTCGTGCCGCCAGGTCCTGGCCGAACAGCGGCTCCAAGGACGATGCCTGCGCGACACGTTCGTCCAGGATCTGCCGCAGGCTCCGTTCGACGGCAGCCGGTACGTCGGCGTCCACGTCCTCCCCGCGCGGGACGGTCCCGGGCTCGGCCGGATCGGGCGGGTGCTCGTCGCGCGTACCCTGTCGGGCGCTGCTGGGGCGCATCCCGGTTCCTCTCGTCGGTGCGGGCACAGGGCTGTACACATGCGTTCGCCCGGTGGGGCGTACGGGTGGCGTCGGAGCGGCGGCAACAACACCCATTCCACTCGGGAGCGCCGGCCACCGGGGCCTTCGCCTGATGGGACGCGTCGGCCACCCCACCGGCGGACACCCGGCGGGGGTACGCGCGGCGCGGCCCGCGTCCGCGCGGGACAGTGGTACGGAATGCTTCTGCGCAGCCCGGCCCGGCACCGTCGGGCCACTAGGGCGTGTTTCGAAAGTGGCGCCGTCCGCCCGGAGGGCGGGGCCCGCGGCGTCTGGTGCGTGCAGTCGCAAGGCGGAGGATCGCCCTCGTAC
>NZ_JBEZXS010000053.1:0-55016 GCF_040638185.1 Streptomyces sp. NPDC026672 | reverse complement strand
CACCCAAACGGCCCCACCGGGGGTCCCCGGGCCGCGGCCCCCCCCCCCCCCGCCGGGCGGGGGGGGGGGGCCCCCCCCCCCCCCCGCTTCTCGTTCGTGCGCCGCACGGCGTCAGCCGGTGTGCGCGTGGTGGTCGGTGCCGATCTCGACGTCGCCGCCGAGGGTGCCGCGCAGCGCCTGGACCACGCCGTCGTCGCCGACGGCCACCCACTTGCGGCCCACGAGGTAGAAACCGCCGTAGTCCTTGGCGTCGTTGATCCACTCGCGCTGGCCGCGGTCGGTGGCGAACGTGGCGAGGACGAACTTGCCGTCGGTGTTCTTGCAGATGGCCTGGCGGATCTCGTCGGCGTCGGTCTGGATGTCCGGCCGGCACTTCACCTCGGCGGCCAGGCTCTCCAGGCTGCCCGTGGCCGTGGGCGGCACCGTCTTGGTGTCGCCGCCCGAACCGCAGCCCACCAGCGCCATTCCCAGCGCCAGCACGGCCACTGCGCCCGTTGTCACCCTCATCTGTTCCTCCGGTCCTGGTGGCGAGAAGCATGCCGCACGGAGCCCCGGCGCGGGGCCCGCCCTTCGATACGGCGCCCGCCCCCGCCGCGCTCAAATCCAGCGGGCCGGTGGCCTCACCGGTGGCTCTCGATCCGCCCGGCGCGGGCCCATGGCTCCGTCCGTCCCGCGAACCCGCCCATCCCACCCGGTCATGTCACCCGGGCGGCGGTGACCAACCGGGCATTCGCTCGTTCTCACGGACGTGCAGCCACAGGGTGTAGCCCACCGTCACGCGTCCACCTCCGCCGCAGCCCCGGGCTCGGTGGTCGACGTCGAGCAGGCCGAGGCCGCGCTCGTCGAGCACTATCCGCGGCTCGTCCGGCTCGCCTACCTCGTGCTGCCGCCCGGCCTCGGCCGCAGCCGCCGGGTGCTGGCGGCGCACGCCCTCGTCCAGCGCGCGCTGCCCCGGGGCCGGGGCCGGGCCGCCGCGATCCCGGCCCAGTCGACGGGCCGCGACGGCGACCCGGGGTACGCGTTCGTCCGCCTCCAGGTGGTGCGGACGGCCCTGGAGGCGAACCTGCCGCTGCGGCCGACGGCCTGGCCCAAGCGCGCCCAACTGCCGCCGCTGCTCCCCCAGGTGTGGGGCCTGCGGCTGTTCCCGCGCTCGGGCGGCGCCGACGAACTCGCCCTGGACCAGCGGCTGTCGGCCCTCACCGGCGCCGCCCGCGCCGCGTACGTGCTGCGCGGCCTCGAAGGGCTCCCGGACACCGATGTGCACCGGGTCCTCAAGGCCGCCGGCGCCGCCGACCCGGGCGCCGCGCTCGCCGAGGCGAACGGCGTGCCCATGCAGTACGGGCTGCTCGGCTCCCCCGAGTTCGACGCCTGTTCGCTCCAGGTCCGGCCCACCGACCTGATGCGGCGCCGGCAGCACACCAGGGCGGCGCTCGCCGCGGTCGCCGCGCTCGCGGTGTGCGGGGTGCTCGTCGCGCTGCCCGGCGGCGGCTGGGGCCCGGACGGCGCCGCCGCTCCGGCGTACGCGCAGAACCCGGCGGCCGAGGCCGCCCTCGACCCCGGCCGGCTGGTCAGGATCGCCCCCACGGCCTGGGAGACCTCGGCCCGCACCGACTTCTCCGTCTGGCCCGCGCGCGGCCCCCTCACCAAGGACTCCACGCTGCTGCGCCGTGCGCTGGCCGTCTGGGCCCGGCCCGGCGGCTCCGTGCGGGTCTCGGCGACCCCCGGCACCCAGACCGGCGGCCCCGCGGGACCGCCCCAACTGCTGTACGCGGGCGAGGTCGACAACGCCCGCGTGGTGATCCTGCACGACGGTCTGCGCATCGCCCGTTACGCCGAGCCCAGGAGCGGTGACGCGGGCGCGGCCCTCGACCTCGCGCGTGCCGACGGCGCGACCGGCACCGGGGCGAGCGCGCTGGTGCTGGGCCGCTCCGACGGCAACCTCCGCTATCTGACGGCTCCTTGGGTGACGAAGGCGGCCGAGCGGGACCTGCTGAAGCCGGACGCGGGCGCGATGGACCTCGATCTGACCGACGGCGTCACCGCCCCGCTGGCCGCCCCGGCGCCCCGGCCCGGCTCCTGCACCTCGTGGAACGTGCTCCAGCTGACCACCGCGTCCGGCACCCGACTCGCCACCGACCTGGGTGAGTTGATGCCCGCGCACCTCACCGCCGGACGGCCCGGCGCGGCCGGGGAGGCGTCCGGAGCGGCGGGGCTGCGTGCCTGGGCGCCGTTCGCCTGCTCGCTGTCCGCCTCCCGGCTGGCCGGTGTGAGCAGCGTCAACGCGTGGTCGTACGCCGACCAGGAGCTGCCCGAGGCGGGCGGCACGGCGTCCTGGGTGTGCACCAGGGCGGAGACCTGGCGGGGGGACGGCACGCTGTCGCTGGCCCAGTTCCACACGCCGGGCGGGCCGGTCGGGGCGGTCGTCGCGAAGGGCGCCGACGCCACGGCGTGCGGCCCGCGCGATCCGCACGTGCTGGCCGGGGTGCTGTGGAAGTCGGGCACCGGGAGCTGGTACCTGCTGGCGACGGGCGACAGGGAGACGGCGTCGATCCGCACGACCGGCGGCGTCACCGCGTCGGCACGGGGCGGCCGACTGGCCGTACGGGCGAAGCAGGGCGCCCGCGCGGAGCTGACCGGCACGCTGAAGGACGGTACCCAGGTGAACGGCCTCCACTAGGGCATGTCTGACAATATGACGGAACCGGGTGAACACCGCTTCCGGTCCGGTCCGTTACGGGTCGGAACAGATCGGTAAGGTGTTCGCATGACTACCGGGGTTCGTCGCAGGATGGGAGTCGAGGAACGGCGGCAGCAGTTGATCGGCGTCGCCCTCGAACTCTTCAGCCGTCGTTCGCCCGACGATGTCTCGATCGACGAGATAGCGTCGGCCGCGGGCATCTCGCGCCCGCTGGTCTACCACTACTTCCCCGGCAAACTCAGCCTGTACGAGGCCGCGTTGAAGCGTGCGGCGGAGGACCTGGCGGACCGCTTCCGGGAGCCGCACGAGGGACCGCTCGGGGGCCGTCTGCTGCGGGTGATGCGCCGGTTCTTCGACTTCGTGGACGAGCACGGGCCCGGTTTCTCGGCGCTGATGCGCGGTGGTCCGGCGGTCGGCTCCTCGGCGACCAACGCGCTCATCCACTCGGTGCGGCAGGCCGCCTACGAGCAGATCCTGTCGCACCTGGAGGTCACGGACCCGCCCGCGCGGCTGGAAATGGTGATCCGTTCGTGGATCTCGCTGGCCGAGTCGACCGCGCTGATCTGGCTGGACGGCCGGCACGTTCCGCGCGCCGAGCTGGAGGTCAAGCTGGTGCACGACTTCGCGGCGCTCGCCGCGGTCAGCGCCGCCCACGACGAGGAGATGGCGGAGATCGTACGCGGGATGGTGAAGGACGAACCGGCCGACGGTGTCTTCACGAACCTCGTCGGCCGGCTGCTCGCGCTGTCGTCCTGACGTCTCCCCCGGCTGACGTCTCCCCGGGCTAACGCGTGAACGACCGGTAGGACGCGTCGAGTTCGCGGACCTCGGCGGAGGCGTGCAGCACGGACCCGTCGTCCGTGACGTGCTCGCGCAGCAGGTCCAGCGCGGTCTCGACGAGCCGGGCCTTGGTCTCCTCGCTGCGGCCGACGAGGAGACCTATGGTGATGTGCACGTCCGTGTGCCCGTGCGCACCGGGCTCCTCGTACCCGAGCGCGGTGAGCTCGCTCGACCGGAACTGCGTCCTGCACGCCTCCGGCCGAGCCGCCGCGATCTCCACGGCCGCCTTGTGCAGCGCCCGCACGAAGCCCTCGCGGTCGAAGGCGGGCGTCAGCGTGCGGGAATGGTCGACGGTGATCTGCGGCATGAGCACTCCTGTTCGTACGGCGTCGGCCCGACCCTACGTCGCCGCCCGGGTGAACACCGCGACGGTCCGCGCCGGGACGGTGAAGGTGCCCGTGCCGGCCGCGTACGAGGAGGTCCTCACCACCGCGTCCGCACCGCCCGACTGCGTCGGGTGCAGCCGGTACGGGGTCCCGGCGAGGGCACCGATCCGCTGCTCCTGCCGCTGCGGGGTGGCGTTGAAGACCACGACCAGGTCACCGAGGCGCATGGTGATCACACCCGGTGTCTCGGCCGTGCCCGACAGCGGGAAGGACAGCTGCTCCTGGACCCGCGCGGCCGTCCCGAGCGAGAACGCGGGCTCCGTCGTACGGATGCGCAGCAGGTCCCGGTAGGCCGCCGAGGCCCCCGTGATCTGCTCGCAGCCGACCCGCACCGACCCCAGCAGGGGCTTGGCGTAGGGCCACTTGGCGGCGTTGTCGGCGGCCATGGGCAGTCCGCGGCCGAAGCCGTTGCCGTCCGCGCAGTTCCAGTGGATGGCGTTGAACCAGTCGCCGCTGTCGAAGGAGTTGCGGTCCAGGGACTTGGAGCGCAGCAGGTCGGTGCCCGCCTGGGAGAGCGCCGGACCCTGCGAGAGGGCGGCCGTCGCCATGGCGAGGACCTGCATCCGGGCCCGGTCGGAGGCGGAGGTGTCCCTGGGCAGTTTGTAGGTGAGGGCGTCGAACAGGGACTCGTTGTCGTGCGCGTCGACGTAGGCGAGGGCGTCGCCGGGTTCCTCGGCGTAGCCGGCGGGTGCGCCGTTGTAGTCGACGCCGGCGCCGGTGACGTCCTCGCCCGCGCTGTCGGTGAAGCGGTAGCCCGCAAGGTTGCCGCTCAGGCCGACCTTGATGAGGTCCTGGTAGTGCAGCAGCCGGGCCCTCTGCTCGGCCGCGCTCCCGCCCGCCGTCGAGGAGTTGGGGTCGGTGTACAGGCCGGAGGCGAAGCCCTGCACACCGGGGTCCTCGTCGAAGGGACCGCCGCCGCGCACCGCGTCGCGGGCCCGGTCGGAGAAGGTGGCGATGCCGGTGCCGGCCATGTTGGCCTGGGTGGCCTGCACGAACCGGGCGTCGTTCGCGACCTCGCCGAAGTTCCAGCCCTCCCCGTACAGGATGATCTTCTTGCCGTCGACGCCGTCCTTCCCCGGGGTCAGCGCGTCGAGGGCCTTGCGGACGGCGAGGATGTTGGCCTTGGGGTGGTGGCCCATGAGGTCGAAGCGGAAGCCGTCGACCTTGTACTCCCTGGCCCAGGTGACGATCGAGTCCACGACGAGCTTGCCCATCATGGCGTTCTCGGTCGCGGTGTTGGCGCAGCAGGTGCTGTCGGCCACGCTGCCGTCGGCGAGGAGCCGCTGGTAGTAGCCGGGCACGATCCGGTCGAGGACGCTGGTGGCGGCCTGGCCGCCGGCCGCCGTGTGGTTGTAGACGACGTCCATGACGACGCGGAGGCCGTCCTCGTTGAGGGACTTGACCATCCGGCGGAACTGGAGGGTGCGCGCGGTGCCGTCGGGGTCGGTGGCGTAGGAGCCCTCGGGGACGGTGTAGTGGTACGGGTCGTAGCCCCAGTTGTAGGCGTCCCCGGCGGCGGTCCTCGCCACGCACGCCTGCTGTTCGTCGGAGTCGGCGGGGTGGGAGGCGAGGTCGCAGTCGGGGGTGGCCTGGTCGGCCCTGCGCTCGGGAATGGTGGCGATGTCGAAGACCGGGAGCAGGTGCACGTACGAGGTGCCCGCCCTCGCCAGCTCGCGCAGGTGCTTCGAGCCGTCGCCGTCCTTGTCCGTGAAGGCGAGGTAGGTGCCCCGGTCCTGCGCCGGGACCGTCTTGTCCGCGACGGAGAAGTCCCGGACGTGCAGCTCCTGGATCTGGGCGTCCTTCAGCGGTACGGCCTTCGGCTTGACGAGGGTCGACCAGCCGCCCGGGGCGAGGGACCCGTCCTTCAGGTCGACGACCAGGCTGCGCTCGGAGTTCGCGGTGAGGGCGAGCGAGTAGGGGTCGGTGACCTCGTTGGTGACGATCCTGCGGACGCTGGGCGCCCAGACCTCGACGACGTACCGGTAGGGCTTGTTCTTCCAGGAGGCGGGGCCGGTGAGGGACCAGACGCCGGTGGTGTCGTCGCGGTGCATCGCCCGCACGGTTCCGTCGAGGTCCAGGGCCACGCTCCGCGCGGTCGGCGCCCACACGGCGAGGGTCGGCCTGCCGTGGTGGAAGACCGGCCCGAGCTCCGCCTTGGTCGCGCCGGGATACAGGTCGTCGAGCACTCCGGCGATCTGGACGCCGGTCGCGGCGAGCACGGCGCCGTTCGCCGCGCGCTGGGAGGCGACGAGCTGACCGCGCAGCGCCTCGCGCACCCGGTCGCGGTCGCGCGGGTCGACGGACCAGGCGGTGTAGTCCTTCAGATGCGGGAACCCGGCCTTCTGGGCGTCGGTGAGCGTGGTCCGCGTCAGTCGCAGCCAGCGTTCGTCGTCGCTGGTCAGGGCACCGTCCTTGACGGTGATGGAGCCGTCGCGCGAGTACAGCAGCTGGGTGGAGGCGGCGCCCTCGGCGCCGTTCCAGGCGACGGTGTCCCGGTCGATCCAGACGGCCCTGGACGTGCCGAGGTCGAGTGCGGCGGCGCTGCCCGCGGGCTGTGGGAGCAGGTGCTCCTCCTGGCCGTTCACCAGCCACACCTCGTGTCCGTCGGTCTTGATGTCGAGGGACTGGTCGGTGGGCAGGTCCTTCTCGTCGCCCTTGTGGACGATGTAGCCGAGGCTGGTGGCACCCTCGGTGAGCGGCACCTCGAAGACAGCGCCATAGCTGTCAGTCTTCACCGGCTCCAGGGGGTTCGACCAGTCGGTGGGGTGCGCGGCGCCCGTCCAGACGTGCAGTCCCCAGCCGTCGTAGTCGCCGTCGGCGCGGTGGTAGTGGAGGACCGCCCTGGTGGGGTCCTGGGCGGGATACCCGGGCCGCTCGGTGCGGACGTCGGGGCTGCCCTGCTCGATCCAGACCTCGCCGGTCCGGGTGACGTCGATGGACCGGTCGGCGGAGACGTCCTTGGTGCCGTCCTTGTCGACGACCAGGAAGCCCACGTTCGAGGCGCCGGGCTTCAGCCGGACCCAGGCGAAGGCGCCGTACGCGTCGCGGCCCGTGAAGGGGTGGCCCGCGGGCCAGGTGGTGGCCTCGCCGTCGGCGAGGTCGCCCCAGGCGTACAGGCCCCAGTCGGTGTAGTCGCCGTCGGCGCGCTTGTAGTGGACGACCACGTGGTCCCGGGAGGAGGCGGTGGGGACCTCGGGCGCGGGCGGGGTGCCGGTGGTGCTGGTGGCGGTGGCGCTCGCGGTGCGGCCTGCCGGGTCGACGACGACCGCCTTGTAGCGCAGGGCGGTGCCGGGCGGTACGTCCCCGCCGATGGTCTGGGTGACCTTGTAGGGGGCGTGGTCGGCGGAGCCGAGGACCCGCCAGGGGCCGTTGCCGGTCTGGGCGGCGAAGACCACCCGGTCGAGCCGTGCCCCGTCGACGTCGGCGGACAGCTCGACGGTTCCGGTGGCGCCGGCCTCGGGGGCCTTCAGGGTGAGGGCCGGCCCCGTGGCGGGTTCGGCGAGGCGTCCGGCCGCCTTGAGGACGACGGCGGATCCGGCGGGGACGGTGACGGTGACCTCGCGGTCGGCGCCGGAGCGCACCGTGGCGGTCGTGCCGTAGACGCCCCGGTAGGCCATGTCCGCCGAACCGGTCGTGAAGGTCGCGGACTTCGGGTCGTCCGCGTTGTTGAAGGCGACGACGTACTCGGCGCCCGTGCGCGCGTCCGCGCGGGTGAAGGCGTAGACGCCGGGGCCGTCGGCCGCGTGGCGCTCGGTCTGGACGCCGTCCGTGAGGGCCGGTTCGGCCTTGCGGAGCTTCGCGAGGGCGGCGATGTCCCGGTAGAGCGGGGCGGCGGTGTCGTAGGCGTCGCTCGCCCGGGTGCGGTCGGTGCCGATCTCGTCGTCGTCGAGGTAGTCGGCGACCGTGGAGGCGAACATGGTCTGGCGGGCGTCCTTGTCGCCGCCGGAGCCGGTGAAGCCCTGTTCGTCGCCGTAGTAGACGACGGGGTTGCCGCGGCTGAGGAACATCAGCTCGTTGGCGAGCCGGTCCTTCCTCAGGAGCTCGGCGTCGCTCGCGCCCGGGTCGTCCTGCTTCAGGAAGTACCCGATGCGGCCCATGTCGTGGTTGCCGAGGAAGGTGACCTGCTCGTACGCGTTGGCCTTGTCGGTCGTGTACTTCCAGTCGTCGCCGAAGACGTCCGCGAGCCGCCGGGCGCTGCCGCCCTGGGAGGCGTAGGCGCGGGCCGCGTCCTGGAAGGGGAAGTCGAGGGTGGCGTCCAGGCGGCCCCGGGTGACGTACGGGGAGGTGACCGAGGTGTCGGCGGAGTAGACCTCGCCGAACATGAAGAAGTCCTTGCGGCCGTGGGCCGCGGCGTACCGGTCGAGCGCGGTCGCCCACTGCGTCCAGAACTCCATGTCGACGTGCTTGACGGTGTCGATGCGGAAGCCGTCGACGCCGAAGTCCCGCACCCAGCGCTCGTAGATCTTCTCCATCCCGTCGACGACCTCGGGGCGTTCGGTCCACAGGTCGTCGAGGCCGGAGAAGTCGCCGTAGGTGGTGGACTCGCCCGCGTACGTCGAGTCGCCCCGGTTGTGGTACATCGACGGGTCGTTGAGCCAGGCCGGGACCTTGTCGGCGCTCGTGGCCCGTGGGGTGCGCGGGAAGGAGTCGGCGTCGACGGCCGGGAACGTCCGCGTGCCGTCGGCGTACTCGGCGTCGTCGAAGGGCCTGCCGTCCTCGGTCAGGTACGGGAAGGCGCCCTTGGACAGGTAGTCGTGGGACGCCCCGTCCTGGTCGACGACGTCGGCGGTGTGGTTGGTGATGACGTCGAAGAACACCTTCATGCCCTTGGCGTGCGCCGTGGAGATCAGGGTGCTCAGGTCCGCGTCGGTCCCGAAGTGCGGGTCGACGCGGGTGAAGTCGGTGATCCAGTAACCGTGGTACCCGGCCGAGGCGTTGACGCCGGTGCCCTGCACCGGGCGGTTCTTGAAGATCGGGGCGAGCCAGATGGCGGTGGTGCCGAGTCCCTTGATGTAGTCGAGCCGGCGGGTGAGGCCCTTGAGGTCGCCGCCCTGGTAGAAGCCCTTGTCGGTGGGGTCGTAGCCGGTGCTCGTGCGGGAACCGGTCAGTCCGCCGCGGTCGTTGGCCCGGTCACCGTTGGCGAAACGATCCGGCAGAACGAAGTAGAACTGCTCGCGCGTGCTGTCGTGCCGGGCCGGCTCGGCGGCGAGCCGGGCGTCGGACGGGGGCGCGGGCGGTGCGGCCGCCCGGGCGGCGAGGGGCTGGACGAGTGCCGCGGCCAGCGCGGTCATGGTGACCGCGGCGACTCGGCCTGCGTGGGCGGTACGGCGTCTGGGCGCCGGCCATCTCGGTATCACGGACGTGGACTCCTTGCGCTGACGGCTCTGTTGGCGCTTGCGGCTCTGTGCGGGTCCGGGCTCGCGCGACCGTACCGCCCGCGAAACGGTTGCTGCAAGAGTCGTGAAACGGCCGGAAAGAACTTTCAGCAGGCGGACTTGCCCGCGTAGACGGCGAGGGCCGTGTCGGCGGCCAGGGTGGCCGTGAACCGGCCGCCGGAGTCCACCGTGACGGTCCTGTTGCCCTGCACGTCGCAGTACGTGCCCGCGGGCAGGGACGTCTGGAAGGTGCGACCGACCGCGAAGGACTCGTGGTTGACGGCGACGTAGCCCTTGGCGCCGCGGCCGAAGGCGATGGCCTGGAAGCCGTTGTCCCACCAGTCCGTCACGCCCTGGCCGCGGGTGGCGTTGCGGAAGGCGACCATGGACCTGATCTCGGGCCAGGCGTGCTGGCACTTCCAGCCGTTCTGCCAGCAGGCGTCGACGGTGCCCCCGGCCGGCGGTCCGGCGTCCGGGTCGGTCCATTCGTAGCCGGAGTTGATGTCCGGGGCGCCGTAGGGGTGGGCCAGCATGAAGACGTTGGCCAGCGTGTAGGCGGCGCCGCTCTTGTAGTTGAGGGTGGAGCCGTTGCGCTCGGTGTCGTGGTTGTCAACGAAGACGCCTGCCACGGAACTGCTCAAGTAGCCCCAGCCCTCACCGTAGTTCTTGAGGTAGGCGAGGCGTTCGCCGGTGAAGACGCGCTTGAGGTCGTAGGCGTAGCGGAACTCCTGGACGTCGCCGTTGCCCGTGTACTCGGTGGGCTGGACCGCCTCGTTCGCGCCGTAGATGACCTCCTGCTTCCAGTAGGCTCCGGGCCTGGTCAGCCGGGACTTGACGGCGGCCAGGTCGGCGCTGTCGATGTGCTTGGCGGCGTCGATGCGGAAGCCGTCGACACCGAGCGAGAGCAGGTCGTTCAGGTACCCGGCGATCGTCCGGCGGACGTAGTCCTCGCCGGTGTCCAGGTCGGCGAGGCCCACCAGTTCGCAGTGCTGGACGTTCCAGCGGTCCCGGTAGTCGGAGACCGGGGCGGTGCAGTCGTCGAAGTCGAAGGACGAGTACAGGCCCGGGTAGTCGTACTTGGAGTACGGGGAGCCGCCGGTGCCGGTGCCGCTGCCCGCCGACATGTGGTTGATCACGGTGTCGACGACGACCTTCACCCCGGCCGCGTGGCAGGTGTTCACCATGTTCTGGAACGCGGCCCGGTCGCCGAGGCGCCCGGCGATCCGGTAGCCGACCGGCTGGTACGAGGTCCACCACTGGGAGCCCTGTATGTGCTCGGCGGGCGGGGAGACCTGGACGTAGCCGTAGCCGGCGGGGCCGAGCGCGGTGGTGCACTCGCGGGCCACGGAGGCGTACTTCCACTCGAAGAGGACGGCCGTGACGTCCTTGGTGCCCGGCGGGGACGCCTGTGCGGCCGTCGGGTTCATGACAAAAGCGGCGGCCATGAGGGCGAGCGCGCCCGAGAGGGTCCTGCGTGCCATGTCGGTGTTCCTTCGTCGTTGAAGGCGCTTGCTGAAAACTTTCACCACCTTGCGGTGACGCAGATGTTAGAGGCCCGCCGCCTGAAAAGGCAGCGGGCCGCGTGAAGTTGGTGCGAGAAGTCGCCAAGGGCCCGGCGGGGCCGAGCAGAAACCAGGCCGGGGCCGGGCGGAGACCGGGCGGAGATCAGCCCGGGGTCAGACCGGGGTCAAACCGGGGTCAGCCAGGGGTCAGGCGGTCGTCCACCAGACCGTCGTGTCGGCGGGCACCTCCGTCGCGCCGTCCGCCTCGGTCACCGCGCCGCTGGCGAGCAGCACCCGCCCGTACGCCGGAACGCTCACCGGCGCGCCCGTCGTGTTGGCGACGCACACGAACTCCCCGCGCCGGAACGCCAGGACGCCCTCGGGAGCGGTCAGCCACTCCACCGACTCGCCCGCGCCCAGGTCGGGCCGCTCGCGGCGGACGGCGAGCGCCGAGCGGTACAGCTCCAGCGTCGACCCCGGCACGCCCTGCTGCGCCTCCACGCTCAGCTCGGCCCAGGCCGACGGCTGGGGCAGCCAGCTGCCGCCGCTGCCGAAGCCGTACGACGAGCCCTCCCGGGTCCACGGGAGCGGCACCCGGCAGCCGTCGCGGAAGCCGTCCTGGCCCTCGCCGCGGAAGTAGGCCGGGTCCTGCCGGACCTCGTCGGGCAGGTCTACGACGTCCGGCAGGCCCAGCTCCTCGCCCTGGTAGACGTACGCCGAGCCGGGCAGCGCCAGCATCAGCAGGGTGGCCGCCCGCGCCCGCCGCAGACCCAGCGCGCGGTCGCCGGCGAGCCGGATCTGGGTGCCGAGGCCGGGCGGGTTGGCGAAGCGGGTGGCGTGCCGGGTGACGTCGTGGTTGGACAGCACCCAGGTGGCCGGGGCGCCGACCGGGCGCATGGCCTCCAGGGTGCGGTCGACGACGGCGCGCAGCTCCTCGGCGTCCCACGCGGTGCTCAGGTACTGGAAGTTGAACGCCTGGTGCAGCTCGTCCGGGCGGACGTAGTTGGCGGTCCGCTCGACGGTCGGCGTCCACGCCTCGGCGACGAAAATCCGCTCCCCCACGTACTCGTCGAGGACCGTGCGCCACTGGCGGTAGATCGCGTGCACGCCGTCCTGGTCGAAGAACGGCATGACATCGTTGCCCAGGAGCTTCAGCTGGTCGTGGGAGCCGAGGTCCGGCAGGCCCGCGGCCTTGACCAGGCCGTGCGCCACGTCGATGCGGAAGCCGTCCACGCCCATGTCCAGCCAGAAGCGCAGGACGGAGCGGAACTCGTCGCCGACGGCCGGGTGGTCCCAGTTGAAGTCGGGCTGCTCGGGGGCGAAGAGGTGCAGGTACCACGCGCCGGGGGTGCCGTCGGGCTCGGTGACCCGGGTCCAGGCGGGGCCGCCGAAGATGGACTCCCAGTCGTTGGGCGGGAGTTCGCCCTTGTCGCCCTTGCCGGGGCGGAAGTGGTAGCGCTCGCGCAGCGGGGAGCCGGGGCCCTCGGCGAGCGCCCGCTTGAACCACTCGTGCTGGTCCGAGGAGTGGTTGGGGACCAGGTCCACGATGACCCGCAGGCCGTGCCCGTGGGCGTCGCGGATCAGCGCGTCGGCGTCCAGGAGGCTGCCGAACATGGGGTCGACGGCGCGGTAGTCGGCCACGTCGTAGCCGGCGTCGGCCTGCGGCGAGGCGTAGAAGGGGCTGAGCCACACGGCGTCCACACCGAGGTCGCGCAGGTACGGGAGTCTGGACCGTACGCCCTCCAGGTCCCCCATGCCGTCGCCGTTGCTGTCGGCGAAGCTGCGCGGATAGACCTGGTAGATCACCGCGTCGCGCCACCAGTCGCGGTGCTGGGCGACGGTGGCGAGGGCGGAGTCCGGTGCCGGGTCGGCGGAGTGCTGGCTCATGGCGTCCTTGCTGCGTAACGGAATCGGGTTCATGAGGAGAGTCAAATGGGTCGGGTGGGCCGGCGTCGAACCGGGCCGAACCGGCGGTCAGCCCTTGGTTCCACCGGCGGTCAGGCCGGTCACCAGGTTCTTCTGCACGAGGTAGAAGAACGCGGACACGGGTATCGCGACCAGTACGGCGGTGGCCGCCATCAGATTGCGCTGGGCGTCGTGCTCGCTGACGAAGCTCTGGAGGCCGACGGCGAAGGTGTACTTGCTGTCGTCCAGCATGAACGTCGAGGCGAAGGCGACCTCACCGAAGGCGGTGATGAAGTTGTAGAAGGCGGCGACCGCGAGGCCCGGCTTGGCGAGCGGCAGGATCAGCCGGAAGAAGGTGCCGAACGGGGTCAGTCCGTCGACGCGTCCGGCCTCGTCGATCTCGAACGGGATGGTGTCGAAGTAGCCCTTGAGCAGCCAGGCGCTGTAGGGCACCGCGGTCGAGCAGTAGACGAGGATCAGGCCGAGGTAGCTGTCGATGAGCTGGAGGTCCGAGAGGATCTGGTACATCGGCACGATCAGCACGGCGATCGGGAACATCTGGGTGACCAGCAGGACCCACATGAGCTTGCGGTAGCCGGGGAAGCGCATGCGGGAGACGGCGTAGCCGGTGGTCGCGGCGACGAGGACGCCGATCAGCGTGGTGCCAAGCGAGACGATCAGCGAGCTCTTCAGCCAGTCGAAGAACGCGGTGTGCTGGAGGACGAACGCGTAGTTGTCGAACGTCATCTTCTTCCAGATGCCGCCCGGGTGCAGATAGTCGTCCTTGTCCGGGCCGAGGGACAGGAAGACCAGCCAGACGATCGGGAAGAGCGCGATCAGGCTCGCGACGATCAGCACGCCGTGCGAGGCGAGGGAGGCGGCGCGGCTTCGCTCGCCCCGGCGGCGCACGGTGCGGCGGGTGTCCGCCGGGCGCGGTCCGGTCACCGGGGCGGAGGGTTCGGCGGTGGTCGTGCTCATGGGAACTCCTGCCTCAGATCGCGAGCTGCTGCTCGTTGCGGTTCAGCCAGCGGCGGTAGAACGAGGTGAAGACGATCAGGACGGCCAGCAGCAGGATGCCGTAGGCGGCCGACTGCGCGAAGTCGCGCGGCTGCTGTCCGAAGCCCAGGTAGTAGGCCCAGGTCACCAGGATCTGCGCGTCCGGGGCGGTGTTGCCGAACAGCAGGAAGATGACGGCGAACTGGTTGAACGTCCAGATGATGCCCAGCAGGACGACGGTCGAGCCGACCGACCTCAGACCGGGCAGGGTGATGTGGCGGAAGCGCTGCCAGGCGCCCGCGCCGTCCATCTCGGCGGCCTCGTACAGGGTGGAGTCGATGGACTGGAGTCCGCCGAGCAGCGAGACCATCATGAACGGCACACCGCACCAGGTGTTGACCATGATCGCGGCGAACCGCTGCCAGAAGGTGTCCTCGAGCCACAGCGGCGTCGGCAGGTGGAGGGCGTCGAGCGCGGAGTTGATGATGCCGCCGTCCGCGAGCATGAAGCGCCAGCCGAAGACGGTGACGAAGGTGGGCACGGCCCAGGGCAGGATCAGGATCAGCCGGTAGACGGTGCGGCCCCGCAGCTTCTGGTTGAGGAGCAGGGCGAGGCCGAGGCCGATGACGTAGTGGAGGGCGACGCACAGCGCGGTCCACACGATCGTCCAGACGAAGTGCGACCAGAAGCGGTCGTACGCCGTCGGCCCGAACAGGATGTCCTTGTAGTTGTCGAGCCCGATGAACTTGTACGTGGCGTCGATGTGGTTGACGCCGATCGTGCGCGCCGTGTTGAGGCTGTTGGCGTCGGTCAGCGTCAGGTAGAGGCCGTACACCAGCGGGTAGATCACCAGCGCGCCGAGCACGACGACGACCGGGGCGATCATGGCGTAGGCGTACCAGTGGCGCTGGTACCCGTGCTTCAGGCGCTGCCCGAGCCCGGGGCGGGGGGCGCGGTCACCGCGGCGCTTGCCGGTCGCGCGGTCGATGGCGACTGTCATGGTTCGACACCTTCGGAAGGTTCAACGGGGGGGTGGGGCCGTGCGCAGGCCGGTGGCCGCCGGATCCCTCCCCCCGCTTCCCGGGGGATCCGACGGCCACGCGGGGCTTACTTGCTGAAGTCCGGGACCAGCTTCTGAATGGCGACCTCGGCGTTGGCGAGGCCCTTGTCCAGGCTCTCCTTGCCGCCGGCGATCTTCGGCAGCTCGGTGTCCAGCGGGCCCCACAGGGAGCTGTACTCGGGCAGGGCCGGGCGCGGCTGGGCGGCGGAGAGCACACCCTGGTAGCCGGCGATGCCCGGGTCGGCCTTGACCTGCGCGGTGTAGGCGTCCTCGCGGGTGGGCAGCGTGGAGTTCTTCAGGGCGATGGTCTCCTGGGACTTCGCCGAGGTCATGAAGTTGACGAACTTCAGGGCCGCTTCCTGGTGCGCCTTGTCGGAGCCGGCGTACACGGAGAGGTTGTGGCCGCCGGTCGGGGCGCCCGCCTTGCCGGTGGAGCCGGCCGGGACGGGGGCGATGCCCAGGTTGGCTTTGTCCGCGAAGGCGGAGCCCTTGTAGAAGTTGGTGATCTCCCAGGGGCCCTGGACGATCGCGGCGACCTTGCCGTTGACGAACGCGTCCTGGATGTGGGCGTAGGCGTCGGCGGTGGTGTCCGCCTTGTGCAGGCCCTTGCCGGAGTAGAGGCCGAGCCAGGTGCCGTAGGCCTTCTTGGCGGCGTCGGAGTCGACGGTGATCTTCTTCGCGGTGGCGTCGACGGTGTCGGTGCCCTCGCCGTAGAGGAAGCTCTGCGCGTAGTACGCCTGGGTGGAGCCCCAGTAGCCGTCGGCGCCGGTCTTGTCCTTGATCTTCGCGGCGTCGGACTTCAGCTCGTCCCAGGTCTTGGGGGCCTCGGTGATGCCGGCCTTCTGGAAGAGGGCCTTGTTGTAGACGAGCGCCAGGGTGTCGGTGACCAGCGGCACGCCGTACGTCTTGCCGTCGAACTGGGCCTGCGTGATCAGGCTGGGCTGGAACTTGGCCTGGTCGGCGAGGGCCTCGGTGCCGTCCAGCGGCAGGAAGTAGCCCTTCTTCGCGAAGGCCGGCGTCCAGCCGACCTCGGAGCGCAGCACGTCCGGGGCGCCCTTGGAGCCCGCGGCGGTGTCGAACTTGTTCTGCGCCTGGTCGAAGGGCACGTTGACGTACTTGACCTTGATGTCCTTGTGGGCGGCCTCGAACTGCTTGACCAGGGCCTGGTACGTCGGCGCCTCGTTGGTGGCGTTGGAGGTGTCCCACCAGGTGAGGGTGACCGGGCCGTCCGCCTTGCCGCTGCCGCTGTCGCTGCCGCCGCACGCCGTCGCCGCGAGGGCGAGGGATGCCACCAGCGCGGAGGCCGCTATGCCACGCCGCATGAGTTCTCCTTGAGGGTGAATGCCCGGGTCGTGGCAGGCGGTCCCGCCGCCGGCCCACCGACTTGCCGACTGCGCCGTTGCGACGGCCGGGCGACAGGGAACGTAACAGCGATGCAAGCGCGGCGAAAGACCTTGCAGAAAAAAAGTGCAAGGGATCTCATCGGTTACCGGACCGTGACGTATCGTCGGCCCCCGCGAAGCCTGGTATTGAAGCCGCTGGGCGGCATGGGGAACAGTTGTGCAAGACTCTGCAAGGTTTTGCCGCGACGAAAACGAGGGAGCGCCATGACGCAGCGATCGGCAGCGGGCCGCGGGGCCGCGCGCGCACGGCGTCCCGTCGGTGGGCAACGGGAGGCGCGGCCGGTACAGTCCGGTGCCGTGACCACACGGCTCGCCGACATCGCGGCGCAGGCGGGGGTGAGCGAGGCGACCGTCAGCCGCGTCCTCAACGGGAAGCCGGGCGTCGCCGCCACCACCCGCCAGTCCGTGCTCGCCGCGCTCGACGTCCTGGGCTACGAGCGTCCGGTGCGGCTGCGGCAGCGCAGCGAGGGCCTGGTGGGCCTGATCACCCCGGAGCTGGAGAACCCGATATTCCCGGCTCTGGCGCAGGTCATCGGGCAGGCGCTGACCCGCCAGGGCTACACGCCGGTGCTCGCCACCCAGACCCCGGGCGGGTCGACGGAGGACGAGCTGACGGAGATGCTGGTGGACCGCGGGGTCGCCGGCATCATCTACGTCTCGGGGCTGCACGCGGACACCACGGCCGACATGCAGCGCTACGAGCGACTGCGGGCGCAGGACGTGCCGTTCGTGCTCGTCGACGGCTTCTCGCCGAAGGTGCAGGCGCCCTTCATCTCCCCCGACGACCGGGCGGCGATGACGCTGGCGGTCACACATCTGGTGTCGCTCGGGCACACCCGGATCGGACTGGCCCTGGGGCCCAAGCGGTTCGTCCCGGTGCAGCGCAAGATCGAGGGCTTCGTGCGGGCGATGCGGGACCAGTTGGGTCTGGACCCGCGAACCGTCGAGACGGAGCTGGTGCAGCACTCGCTGTACACGCTGGAGGGCGGTCAGGCGGCCGCGTCGGCGCTCGTCGAACGCGACTGCACGGCGGTGGTGTGCGCCAGCGACATGATGGCGCTGGGCGCGATACGGGCGGCGCGGCAGCACGGTCTGGAGGTGCCGACGGACGTGTCGGTGGTCGGCTTCGACGACTCCCCGCTCATCGCGTTCACGGACCCGCCGCTGACGACGATCCGCAAGCCGGTGCCGGCCATGGGGCAGGCGGCGGTGCGCACGCTGCTGGAGGAGATCGGCGGCACGCCCGCGCCGCACAGCGAGTTCGTGTTCATGCCGGAGCTGGTGGTGCGCGGGTCGACGGCGTCCGCGCCCGGGGAGCGCACGCGCCCCTGAGAGCGGGGCAACGCGCCCCTGAGCGCCCCGGGGACGGGTGGATCGTCCGCTCGTCGTAGAACATGCGGGCCGGACCCGACCTTGGGATGATCTGTCGGAGAAACCTTTTCTGGCAGACTCTGTGCCTATGAGTGACTCGACCGTGACAGAGCCGGAAGGTCGCGAACAGCCGGACCTTCCGCGGCCCGTCACGGGCGGGGCCCGGCGGACTCCGCTCGGCCGGCTGCGCGCCCCCCGGCGGCCCCGGCTGTGGTTCGAGATCCTTCTGATCGCGGTGAGTTACTGGACGTACTCGCTGATCCGCAACGCCGTGCCGGAGCAGCGGGGCGCTGCGCTGCGCAACGCCGACTGGCTCTGGCGCATGGAGGGGCACCTCGGGATCGCCGTCGAGGACTCGGTCAACCGATCCTTCGACTCGGTGACTTGGCTGATCGTCGGGATGAACTACTACTACGCGACCCTGCACTTCGTGGTGACGCTCGGGGTGCTGGTGTGGCTGTACCGCTCGCATCCGGGGCGGTACGCGGCGGCACGGCTGGCCCTGTTCGCCACGACCGGTGTGGCGCTGGTCGGTTACTACCTGTATCCCCTCGCGCCGCCGCGGTTGATGAACGGCGGGCGTTTCGTGGACACGGTGACGGTCCACCACACCTGGGGTTCGATGGCCTCGGGCGACCTCAAGCACATGTCGAACCAGTACGCGGCGATGCCGTCCATGCACATCGGCTGGTCCCTGTGGTGCGGTCTGATGCTCTTCGCGCTGGCCTCGGTGCCCTGGGTGCGGGTCCTCGGCCTGCTCTACCCCGTCGCGACCCTGCTGGTCATCGTGGCCACGGCCAACCACTTCTGGCTGGACGCGGCGGGCGGCCTGCTCTGTCTGGCGTTCGGCTTCACGGTCTCCCGCGTGTGGCACGGCGCCTTCCCGTACGCCCTGCCGCGTCCGGTGCCCGCGCGGCCGGCGCCGGTCCCCGTCCGGTAGGGCCGGCTCACGCCCCGTAGAACAGCTCGTCCACGACCGTGCGCGCCCTGCGGGCCGTACGGCGGTAGGCGTCGAGCATGTCTCCCGCGTGGCCCGTGGTGTAGCCGAGGTAGCGGCCGACGGCGGCGAGTTCACGGGGGTCGGTGGGGAACGTGTCGCCGGCGCGTCCGCGCACCAGCATGACCGCGTTGCGGACCCGGGTGGCGAGCACCCACGCCTCGTCGAGCACGGCCGCGTCCTCGCCGGACAGCAGCCCGGCCGCGCAGGCGGCGGCCAGCGCCTCGCGGGTGCGGGTGGTGCGCAGGCCGGGTTCCGCCCAGCCGTGCCGCAGCTGGAGCAGCTGCACGGTCCATTCGACGTCGGACAGGCCGCCGGGGCCGAGCTTGGTGTGCAGCTTGGGGTCGGTGCCGCGCGGCAGGCGCTCGGACTCCATGCGGGCCTTGAGGCGCCGGATCTCGCGCACGGCCTCGTCGCCCAGGCCCTCGGCGGGGTAGCGCAGGGGCCCGATCAGCTCGATGAAGCGGCGGCCCAGGTCCGCGTCCCCGGCGACCGCTTCGGCCCGCAGCAGCGCCTGCGACTCCCAGACCAGGGACCAGCGCCGGTAGTACGCCTCGTACGACTTGAGGGTGCGCACCAGGGGTCCGGACTTGCCCTCGGGGCGCAGGTCGGCGTCGACGAGCAGCGGCGGGTCGGCGCTGGGGAGCTGGAGCAGGCGGCGCATCTCGGCGACGACCCGGTTGGCGGCGTTCGCGGCCTCCTGTTCGTCGGCGCCCTCGCGGGGTTCGTGCACGAACAGGACGTCGGCGTCGGAGCCGTAGCCGAGTTCGTGTCCGCCGAAGCGGCCCATGCCGATGACCGCGAAGCGGGTGGGCAGGGTGTCGCCCCAGCCGTCGTGGACGATGGCGCGCAGGGTGCCGGCGAGGGTGGCCGCGGTGAGGTCGGAGACGGCGGCGCCGACACGGTCGACCAGGGCGCCCTGGTCGGCCTCGACCGGGCTGGCCTCGGTGCCGTAGGAGGCGACGATGTCCGCGGCGGCCGTGCGGAACAGTTCGCGGCGGCGCACTCCGCGGGCCGCGGTGACGGCCTGCTCGACGTCGGCGGCGCGGCCGACGGCGGCCAGTATCTCCTGCTCCAGCGGGGCCCGGCCGCGCGGTGCGAGTCCGCCGCGGCCGTCGCCGCCGCTGCTGCCGTCCCCGTCGCCGAGGAGGGCGACCGCCTCGGGGGCGCGCATCAGCAGGTCGGGGGCGAGGCGGCCGGCGGACAGCACCCGGGCGAGGTTCTCGGCGGCGGCCCCCTCGTCGCGCAGCAGCCGCAGGTACCAGGGGGTCTTGCCGAGGGCGTCGGAGACCTTGCGGAAGTTGAGCAGGCCCGCGTCGGGGTCGGCGGAGTCGGCGAACCAGCCGAGCAGGACGGGCAGCAGGGTGCGCTGGATGGCGGCCTTGCGGGTGACGCCGGAGGCCAGGGCCTCCAGGTGGCGCAGGGCGGCGGCGGGGTCGGCGTAGCCGAGGGCGACGAGTCGTTCGCGGGCCGCTTCGAGGCTCAGCCGGGCTTCGCCGGGGGCGAGTTGGGCGACGGCGTCGAGCAGCGGCCGGTAGAAGATCTTCTCGTGCAGCCGGCGTACGACCCCGGTGTGCCGTTTCCATTCGCGGGTCAGCTCGGTCACCGGGTCGGCGCGCAGGCCCAGGGAGCGGCCGAGGCGCCGCAGGTCGGCCTCGTCCTCGGGGACGAGGTGGGTGCGGCGCAGCCGGTAGAGCTGGAGGCGGTGCTCCATGGAGCGCAGGAAGCGGTAGGCGTCGTCGAGCCGGCCGGCGTCGGCGCGGCCGACGTAGCCGCCGGCGGCGAGGGCCTGGAGGGCGTCCAGGGTGGTGCCGCTGCGCAGCGAGCGGTCGGTGCGGCCGTGCACCAACTGGAGGAGCTGGACGGCGAATTCGACGTCCCGCAGGCCGCCGGGGCCCAGTTTCAGTTCGCGGTCGATCTCGGCGGCGGGGATGTTCTCGACGACGCGGCGGCGCATCTTCTGCACGTCGGGGACGAAGTTCTCGCGTTCGGCGGCCTGCCAGACGAGGGGGGCGAGCGCGGCGACGTACTCCGCGCCGAGTTCGACGTCGCCCGCGACCGGGCGGGCCTTGAGGAGGGCCTGGAACTCCCAGGTCTTGGCCCAGCGTTGGTAGTAGGCGACGTGGCTGCTGAGGGTGCGCACGAGGGGGCCGTTGCGGCCCTCGGGGCGGAGGTTGGCGTCGACCGGCCAGATGGAGCCCTCGACGGTGGTCTCGGAGCAGATCCGCATCATGTGCGAGGCGAGCCGGGTGGCGGCGCGCACCGCCTTGCTCTCGTCGGCGCCGTCGGCGGCCTCGCCAACGAAGATGACGTCCACGTCGGAGACGTAGTTCAGCTCGTGGCCGCCGCACTTGCCCATCGCGATCACGGCGAGCCGGCACAGCGCGGCGTCCTCGGGCGCGGACGTGCGGGCCAGGGCGAGGGCGGCGCGCAGGGTGGCGGTGGCGAGGTCGGCGAGTTCGGCGGCGGTCTCGACGACGCCGGTGGTGCCGCAGACGTCCCGGGCGGCGATGGACAGCAGGCAGCGGCGGTAGGCGACGCGCAGGGAGACCGGGTCGTCGGCCCCGGCGAGGCCGCGCTCGAACTCCTCCACGCCCGGGTGCAGGTCACGGGGCTCGTAGGTGACCAGGGCCTCCCAGTCGCGGGGGTGCCGGGCGAGGTGGTCGGCGAGGGCGGCGGAGGCGCCG
Source organism: Streptomyces sp. NPDC026672 (assembly GCF_040638185.1). NCBI lineage: Bacteria > Bacillati > Actinomycetota > Actinomycetes > Kitasatosporales > Streptomycetaceae > Streptomyces > Streptomyces sp. NPDC026672. The sequence goes on along the minus strand of NZ_JBEZXS010000053.1, from coordinate 33,796 downwards.
AGCACGCCGAGCAGCCGGTCGCGCAGGGGTTTGGCCGCTATCAGGGTGTCCAGCAGTTCGCGGTGCGCGGTGGGGCCGTCCTGTGCCTCCAGGAGGCGGACGAGGCCGTGCAGGGCGAGGTCGGGGTCGGCGGTGGCGCCGAGGGCCTCCAGCAGGACGGGGTCGTCGCGCACGGCGGCCAGTTCGGGGCCGTCGAGGAGCCGCTCGGCGGCGGAGGGGTCGGTGAAGCCGTGCCGCAGCAGCCGCGTGAAGGTACTGCTCCTACGCCCCGGCGCCATCCGCGCCCTCCCCTCGCCTCACAGCCGTCCTGCCAGGAGCCTAACCGCACTCGCCCGCGGGGGCTCTGTGACGGTGGGGGTGTCGGGGCGCGGCGGTGGTGCTCCGGGTAGAGCAGTTCATGTGGTCTTCATCCGGCCGGGCGGGTGCCGTCGGGGAGGGGATTGTTGGCATGCGCATGCTCGGCAAGCACCGCCAGTACCGTCCTTCCCCGCATCCCGGAGGTTGATGTGTCCGGCAGTTCCGTGTACCGCCGAGCCCGCGCCGTCCTGGCGTCCGGCGTGGCCCTCGCCGCCGCAGCGATCGGTCTGTGGACCGGCCTCGGCGACGAGTCCGCGCACGCCGCGGGCGCCGTACCGTCCCCGGACCACGTGGTCGTCGTGGTCTTCGAGAACCACGCCTACAGCCAGGTCATCGGCTCCTCCAGCGCGCCGTACATCAACTCGCTCAAGACCGGCGGCGCCAACCTCAGCCAGTTCTTCGCCGAGACCCACCCCAGCCAGCCGAACTACTTCGCCCTGTTCTCCGGATCCACCCAGGGCATCACGGACGACGGCTGCTACACCCCCGGCTTCTCGTCCGCCCGCAACCTCGCCTCCGAGCAGCTCGCCGCCGGCCGCACCTGGGCCAGCTACAACGAGACCCTGCCCAGCCAGGGCTCGACCACGTGCAGCAGCGGCCGCTACGCCCGCAAGCACAACCCGTGGTTCGGCTTCAGCAACGTCCCCACCTCCACCGCCAGGACGTTCGCGCAGTTCCCGACGGACTTCTCGACGCTGCCCCAGATGTCCTTCGTCGTCCCCGACCTGTGCAGCGACATGCACGACTGCTCAGTGTCGACCGGTGACAGCTGGCTGAAGAACAACCTGGGCGCCTACGCGACCTGGGCCAAGACCCACAACAGCCTGCTCGTCGTCACCTTCGACGAGGACAACCGGCTCAGCGGCAACCGCATCGCGACCGTCCTGTACGGCCAGCCGGTCACGCCGGGTTCCAGCTCCGCCACCACCTACAACCACTACGACCTGCTGCGCACCCTGGAGGACACCCAGGGCCTGACCACGCACGCGGGCAACGCGGCCTCCGCCAAGGACATCACCGGCATCTGGACGTCGTGACATGTACGTAGCGGACAGCCGCGCGGGCGCCCCCCGCGCCGAGGTGTCCGCGACCGGTGCCGCCCGGCTCCCCGCCGGGCGGCGCCGTACCGCGGTCGCCCCCACCGTGCTCGCGCTCGGCACGGTCAGTCTGATCACCGACGTCTCCTCCGAGATGGTCACGGCGGTGCTGCCGCTGTACCTGGTCGCCGGGCTCGGCCTCTCCCCGCTGGGCTTCGGCCTGCTCGACGGCGTCTACAACGGCTTCTCGGCGCTGGTCCGGCTGGCCGGCGGCCACTTCGCCGACCGGGGCGGGGGCCGCCACAAGTGGGTCGCCGGCCTCGGCTACGGCCTCTCGGCCCTGTGCAAGCCGCTGCTGCTGCTCGCCCACACCCTGACGCCGATCGGCCTGATCCTGGCCGCCGACCGCACCGGCAAGGGACTGCGCACGGCCCCGCGCGACGCCCTGATCTCGCTCTCCAGCACCCCGGAGACACGGGGCCGCGCCTTCGGCGTGCACCGCGCCATGGACACGGCGGGCGCGCTGCTCGGACCGCTGGCCGCGTTCCTGATCCTGCGGGCCACGGTGGACGGCTACGACGCGGTGTTCACCGTGAGCTTCTGCGTGGCGGTCGTGGGCGTGCTGGTCCTGGTGCTGTTCGTGCCCGGGGGTGCCACTGCCGTCCGGCGGCCTGCCGGACGGGGTCCCGGCGTGCGACGGATGCCCCTCGAACAACAGCCACAACAGCCACAACAACCCCTCGGACAGAACGCCGACCCATCGCGCCCCACGCTCCGTGCGGCCCTCGGGCTGCTGCGTCGGCGCCCGATCCGCCGTATCACCGTGTGCGCGCTGCTGCTGGGCCTCGCGACGGTCAGCGACTCCTTCGTGTACCTGCTGCTCCAGCACCGCCTGGGCGTGCCCGACCACTGGTTCGCGCTGCTGCCGCTCGGGACGGCCGCCGGGTTCCTGCTGCTCGCCGTGCCGCTGGGCCGGCTCGCCGACCGGGTGGGCCGCTGGCGGGTGTTCCTCGGCGGGCACGGCGCGCTGCTCGCGGCGTACGGCCTGCTGCTCACCTCCTGGCACGGCACCGCGCTGCCGTACGCGGTGCTCGCCCTGCACGGCGCGTTCTACGCGGCCACCGACGGCGTCCTGATGGCCGCCGCCTCCGACGGCGTGCCCGAGGAGCTGCGCTCGTCCGGGCTCGCGGTGGTGCAGACCGGCCAGGCACTGGCCCGGTTCGCCTGCTCGCTCGGCTTCGGCGCGGCGTGGACGGTGTGGGGCGACCGCACGGCCCTCGCGGCGGCCACCGGGGCGCTCGCGGTGTGCGCGGCGTTCTCCTTCGCCCTGCGCCCGACCGACCCCCGTCGGACGCCCTACCACCCGACCGGCCCGACCGACCGGACCGGCCCCGCAGACCCGCCCCGCCCGACCGGCCCCGCAGACCCGCCGCGCCCGACCGGCCCCGCAGGTCCGCCCCGCCCGACCGACCTCGGCCCGACCCGGGAGCCCGCCCCATGACCGTGAAGACCCCGATGACCGCGAAGACCCCGATGAGCGCGATGACCTCGATGACCGCGATGGCCGTACGGTCCCGCGTCCTCGTCCTGCTGTCGGCCGTCGTCGTCCTGGCGGCGGTCGCGCTGGCCGCCGTGCTGCACGCCTCCGCGCGGGCGGAGCAGCGCGACCGCACCCAGTCGGGCGGGCCCCGGGTCACACCGGGCGAGGTCGATCTGACGACGCCCGGCCGGATGGTGTTCCGCTCGATGGCGTGGGGCCCGCACCGCGACGAACTGGTCTCGGTCCCCGCGTCGGACCCCTCCGGCCCGCGCACCGCGTCCGGCGTCAAGTGCCTGCGCTTCTACGCCGCTTCGGGCACCGGGGTGTGCCTCCAGGCGGTGCGCGGCACGCTGTCGGACACCTACCGGGCCGTACTCCTCGACGCGCGTCTGAAGCCCACGGCCCACTACGACGTCCCCGGCATCCCCTCCCGCGCCCGGGTCTCCCCCACGGGCCGCTTCGCCGCGTGGACGGCGTTCGTGGGCGGGGACTCGTACGCGGGCACGAACTTCTCGACGCGTACGGCGGTGGTGGACACCAGGACCGGGCGGTTCACCCCGTCCCTGGAGGAGTTCCGGATCGTCAGGGACGGCCGGCCCTACCACGCGGCGGACGTCAACTTCTGGGGGGTGACGTTCGCGGCGGACGACCGCACCTTCTACGCGACGCTGGCCACGAAGGGGAGCACCTATCTGGTCCGGGGCGACCTGCGCGCCCGTACCGTCACCACGGTCCGCTCCAACGTCGAGTGCCCGTCCCTCTCCCCCGACGGCACCCGCGTCGCCTTCAAGAAGCGCGTCAAGGGCCTGTCCCCGGACGCGCCGTGGCGCCTGTACGTCCTCGACCTGCGCACCCTGCGCGAGACGCCGCTGGCCGAACACCGCAGCGTGGACGACCAGGCGGTCTGGAAGGACCCCCACACCCTGGTCTACGCCCTCCCGGCAGACTACGGAGCCGACCTCTACACAGTCCCGGCCAACGGCACGGGCACCCCCCACCACATGGCCCGAGCGGCGGTGTCCCCGGCCTACGTACCCCTACCGGGAAGGTGACCCACCCAGTCGAACCCCACAACACGCCGCATCGCCCCCAGCCACACTCACCTCGGAGCGATGCCTGCCGCCTCCCACCCGTCCAGCGACACCTGGGGCCCACCGCTCAGGTAACGGCGCAGCGCACTGGCGGTGGTGTCCACGAACTCCTCGGGGACGGAATCGACGTCGACCCAACGAACCTGAGCGTGCTTACGGGGCTCCCTGTTCTCAGGCTCGCCGCTCCATTCCTCGGCGACGAAAACGACGGTGAGGAACCCGTTGGGGGCTTCCACTCCCCAGGCACCGTGGATGACGTGAGCGACCTTCAACGACTCCGGCTTCACGGTCAGACCGGTCTCCTCGTACAGCTCGCGCACCGCGGTCTCGGTGACGGGCTCGCCAGGTTCACTCTTGCCGACGGGCAGGTCCCACAAGCCCTGGGCGAACTTGGCGTTCTGACCGCGTTGGAGGAGAACGACACGGTCGGCGGCCTTGTCGTGAACGATGACCGCGGCGACCAGCAGGGTCATGGACGCGAGAGCGGGCGGCAGGGCGCCGGACTCTCCGTCGGTTGTCCGCTGAACCACGACTGCTGTCCCTTCGTCGGCCGGTTGGTGGGCAGCTTAGGCCAGCGCTTCGTGTGCGCGGCGGGCGAGTTCGGCAGCTCCCGGCACTTTGCGGCGCCGGTAGACCGAGAGAGTGGAGCGGAGCGAGGTGATCGCCTTGCGAGTGCGGTCGGAGGACAAGCCTTCCATCAGGGCCAGGGCTTGAGTCCACGCGGCCACCGCCTCGTCGGCGCGGGCCTGCGCGGCGAGGCTGTCGCCGAGATCGGCGTGGGTGAGGGCATGGACGCGCTTGTATTTCTCAGGGTCCCAGCGCATCAAAGCGTCACGGTGTTGCTGTTCAGTGCCGACATGGTCGGCCAGGTCGGTGAGAGTCCGGGCGCTGTGGCTGGCCACGGTGCCGGCAGCGGGGCCACTGACGTGAGAGTAGCTGGGCTGAGGGCCGTCGTCGCGCAGGAGGGCGTCCTCGGCGGCCAGCAGGGCGCGGGCCGCGGCTGGCTTCTCACCAGTGGCTGCGTAGGCGCGGGCGTGGGTGATGTGCAGCAGCGCCTCGGTCCGGCCGTCGACGTGACCGAGACCGCGAGCAAGGGCGCCTTCGACGAGATCAACACAATGACGGGGCTGTTTGAGACTGAGGGCCTGGTGGGCAAGGACGCGCATCATCCAACCGGCGTGACCGTGCGGATCCGCTTCACAGGCGAGCTGGTAGCCGACCTGGTAATAGCGCTGGGCAGCGCCTTCCTGGCCAAGATCGTGGTGCTTCCAGCCTGCCAGGTAGGCAAGTTCGGCCACGGCTCCGAATGCCGCCTGGCGTAAGGCTCCGTTCGGGTAGCGGCCCCGGAGCATGGGAGCGGCGGTGTCAGCGAGGTAGGCGGTGACCGTGGTCAGACCATGACCGCCGCCGAGGCGCTCGTCGGCCGCGCTGAAGGCGGCGGTGATCTGGCGTACGACGTCCACGTCCTCGGCCCCGATCGCAGATGTGCCGGTGCGGGCGCGGAGCATGCGGGCGGTGGCCTCGTGATCGTGGGTGAGCGGCATGGCAACGCCTGCCGTGGTGAAGGCGGCCACGGCGAGGAAGCGGTGGCGCTCCACATCAGCGCGGCCCAGGTCAGTCGCAGCCAGCACGGGATCGCGCTCGTCCGGCTCCTCGATGCCTGGTGGGCGAAGGCCGATCTCAGTCGAGGTGATGCTGCGACCTGTCCGACGGGACAGGGCTTCGGCCAGATACTGGCCGGTCCTCCCCGTGGGACGGCGGGTGCCGTTCACCCAGTGGGAGACGGCCGACTTGTTGGTCTGGAGAGTCTCACCGTTCTCGGCTGCGATGCGGCGGATGTCCCTCGCCAGCGCCTCATACGTGCACCCGGTCGCAGCGATGGTCTCACGTAGCCGGGAGTTGGGCTTTCCCGTCGCCGTCACGATCGCCTCCCGTCCGGGGCTGTAAACCGCGTATACCGCTTCAACCGCCTCTCACCGTACCCACTGTGCGTGACGGAGGGTTCACTGAACATAGCCGCCCGGCCCGGTCCGACACCGCGACCAGACTCCCCACTCGCCCGGCGGCTCCCCCAAGTCATACATCCGCTCAGGGTTCGGGCGTTCCGTTGCTCGAACCCTGCCGATCAGAGACGGAGACACGGTGACCACCATCAACACCGCGGCCATCGCGGTCGTACTGCCCGAGGCGTTCGACGAGCGATGGAGCCGACTGCCCGGCGTCCAGGTCGACGACCGGCGCATCACCATCGACCCGGCCGAGTACTTCTTCCGCTTCGAGTCGAGCACCTGGCTCGTGGCGGACTGGGAGCTTGTCGAATCCCAGCTGCTGGATGTGGAGGAGACGGCCGAGAGCACCGTGGAACAGCTCGCGCTGGAGTTCATCAGGACCCACACCGCCCCCACCTCCGACGCCGCTCAGGTGCTCGCCACCGCCTACGAGGTCTACTCGTACCTGTTTCGCGACGAACATCTCGCCGGCCTCGGCCTACCGCGGATCACTGCCGCTCACCTGCGGATGCTGCGCGAAGCGGCCACCCTGATGGCGTTGAACAAGGTCGAGTTGGACGGGCGTATCTCCAACGTCGGACCGTGCTGGTTCTTCCCGGCCGCCACTTCCGTCGTCTTCGACCTGGACGACGAAATGGGCGCCATGCTCGACGAGGTGTACCACGGCGGCTGGTTCAACGAGCACCGCCGCATCGAGTCCATCAAGGCCCACGCCGCCCTCGGCGGGCGGCTCGTGCACGGCTGCCAGTCCGTGCCGGACCAGTCCGGCGGCGTCGTGGCGCCCTACGGTGCGTCCATGCCGGCCTTCCGCGACGACCTCGCGGCCTTCAAGGCCGACTGGATCGAGCAGGTCTACGCCCAGCGTGTGCCTCCGGCCGCGTAGCACCACCTCTCCCTTCCGGGGCGGGCCAACTCCTCTCGCCCGCCCCGGACTCCACCCATCGCACCGGAGCCCCAGTGGACACGATCCTCAACGTCGCTCTCCTGAACGACCTCCTGACCATCACCGGCCGATCGAACCCGGAGCGCAAGGAGGTGCGTGTGTGGTCCATGTCCGGCGTCGAACGCCTGTCCTTCAGCGACGGCACCACCGCCATCTTCAAGTACGCCAAGAGGCCGTTCGACAGCGAGGACCACACCCTGCGCCTGGCACGCATCGTCGGCGTCCCCGTGCCAACCGTCCACGCCTCCGCAACGATGGACGGCTGGCTCGGGATGCTCCTGGAGGACCTCGGCCCGACCGCGCAGGAAGCCGACGACCTCGACGGCGCCGCCGCAGCCGTACTTCTGCACGGGGCCCGGTCGGCCGGCGCCCTCCCCGTTCTCGACCGAGAACGGCTGCGTGCCCTGCCGAGCAGGGCCCTGGAACACCTCGGCCGTCTCCGCAAGGTCAAGCGGTGGCAGGACACCGACGACGTCGAAGACGCCCTCGGCAGAGTCGCTCAGGCCGCCGAGGCCCGTTCTGCCGGTGCGACCGTGGCCCCGTTCGGTTGGGTGCACTCCGAGTTCCACCCCACCAGCCTCCACGTCGGCCGGCACGGCTGGCGGCTCCTCGACTTCGCGCGGGCGTTCACCGGGCCCGGTCTGCTCGACCTCGCCAGTTGGCACGGCACACTCGACGCACCCGATCCTGCGCGTCTGCGGGGCTTCTTGGAAACGTACGTCCGCGAGGGCGGCGCCCCCGACGCCCTCGCCGCAAGAGGCGGTCTCGCTGCCGAGAAGTGGGCGCTGGGCTGGCATCGTATCTGGGCCGTCGAATGGTTCATGGAACAGTCCATCCGCTGGATCAACGACCCGGCCACCGATCCTGGTTGCATCAAGGCCGTACGCCGCCATCTCGCCGACATCCTGCACCTGTTGGAGGTCTAGGTGCCGGCCCAGGCTTCCCCTTGGTATGTCCATGCGGTTCAACGCACCATGGCTGCTCCCGCCGAGCCGCTGTCTGTACCCGCGCGGATGGAATGGACGACCCGCCCCGGCAGCGGCCCCGGTGCGGAAATCCTCGGACCGGACCTGTGCCGCAAGCGACTGCTGGAACTCGGCTGCGGCCCGGGCCACAACGCTGCTCACCTCGCCACCCGCCACGGCGCTCATGTCACCGGCGTCGACCTCGTCGGCCTCCAGATCCGACGAGCCCGCTCACACTACGGCCGGCTGAACAACCTGACCTTCGTGGCCGACCACGCTGTGCACTACCTGCGGACCCCCGACGAACCGTTCGACGCGGTCTATTCGATCTTTGGGGCAGTCGGCCTCGTGGCCCCCGAGCTTCTGCTCCCGGCGGTCGCCCGGCGCCTCAAACCCGGCCGCACTCTCGCCTTCTCCGTCCCTCACCCCCGACGCGGCGGTCTGCGCCCCGCCCCCGACGACCGGCCCCGCCGCGACTACGTCACTCTTCCCGACCGCTCCCGGCTGCCCGTCGCCCGCTGGGACTTCGACGTCGGCCGCTGGGAGAGACACCTCGACGGCGCCGGATTCCGGCTCGCCTCGGCCGAGGAGTTCCACGACGGCCGCCACGGCCTCTGGCCCTCCACCCTGCTGATCACCGCGCGCAAACTCTGACCCCACGCCGACTCCCCCGGGAGAATTCGATGCGCCCGCCCTACCTGCTCCTCGACGTCGATGGCGTCCTCATCCCCTTTCCCGGGGCCGACGGGACCATTCCGACCAGTCACACGCGCCACGACGTTGTCCCCGCGAACCGAGCCCCCGAAGCCCCTGTCACCATCTGGCTCAACCCCGCACACGGCCCCTTGCTCATGCACGTGATCCGGGCGGGCCTGGTCATCCCCGTCTGGTGCACCAGTTGGCGCCAGGACGCGACCACCCTGATCGGACCGCTCCTCGGTCTCCCGCCCCTGCCGTACGTCGACCTCCCACGCCCGCAGATCACCACCAGCCACCCCGACGGCTACCTGTGGAAACGCGACCACGTCAACACCTGGTTGGGTGACGCTCCCGTCATCTGGATCGACGACGACTTCACCGCCCTCGACCATGCCTGGGCAACAGAGCGCAGCACGAGCGGCCGGGCGACCACCCTCATCCAGCCGAACCCCCGTGTCGGACTACTGGCCGACCACTTGGTCGAGGTCCTGGCATCGGCCGCACGGTTGCCCGTCGCACGGGGCGTGGCCCCGAACGCCCCCGCCGGAACGGAAGCCGCGTAGCAGGGACAAGCCGCTCGTGAGCACGGCATGCACGTTCTCAGGACGTTCGGCGCCTCGGTTCCGCCGGATGCCGCCGAGAACATCAAGGCGCTCAGCAACTACCTCGGACACAGCGATCCCGGGTTCCCGCTTCGGGGTGAGACGCGTTGGGGCCGACGGTCCGTGACCGTCGGCCCCATCTGCCGAATCAGCGGGAAACCCGCCCCGACCTGCCCCTACAGCACCGGCAGGTTCTTCCTCAGTTCGAAGGCCGTTACCTCGGAGCGGTACTCCTCCCACTCCTGGCGCTTGTTGCGGAGGAAGAAGTCGAAGACGTGTTCGCCCAGGGTGTCGGCTACCAGGTCGCTGCGTTCCATCAGGGTCAGGGCCTCGCCGAGGTTCTGGGGCAGGGGCTCGATGCCCATGGCGCGGCGCTCCGCGTCGGAGAGGGCCCAGACGTCGTCCTCGGCGCCCGGCGGAAGCTCGTAGCCCTCCTCGATGCCCTTGAGGCCGGCGGCGAGCAGGAGGGCGTACGCCAGGTACGGGTTCGCGCCGGAGTCCAGGGAGCGGACCTCCACCCGCGCGGAGCCGGTCTTACCGGGCTTGTACATCGGGACGCGGACGAGGGCCGAGCGGTTGTTGTGGCCCCAGCAGATGTAGGAGGGGGCCTCGCCGCCGGCGCCCGCCGTGCGCTCCGCGCCGCCCCAGATGCGCTTGTAGGAGTTCACCCACTGGTTGGTCACCGCGGAGATCTCCGCCGCGTGCCGCAGCAGACCCGCGATGAAGGAGCGGCCGACCTTGGAGAGCTGGTACTCGGCGCCGGACTCGTAGAACGCGTTCCGGTCACCTTCGAACAGCGACAGGTGCGTGTGCATACCGCTGCCGGGGTGCTCGGAGAACGGCTTCGGCATGAACGTGGCCTGCACGCCCTGTTCCAGCGCGACCTGCTTCATGACCAGGCGGAACGTCATGATGTTGTCGGCCGTGGACAGCGCGTCGGCGTACCGCAGGTCGATCTCCTGCTGGCCGGGGGCGCCCTCGTGGTGGCTGAACTCCACCGAGATGCCCATGGACTCCAGCATGGTGATGGCCTGGCGGCGGAAGTCCATGCCGACGTTGGTCGGGGTGTGGTCGAAGTAGCCGGAGTTGTCGGCGGGTGTCGGCCGGGTGCCGTCGAGCGGGCGGTCCTTCAGCAGGAAGAACTCGATCTCCGGGTGGGTGTAGAAGGTGAAGCCCAGGTCGGAGGTGCGGGCGAGGGCGCGCTTGAGGACGTAGCGCGGGTCGGCGAAGGACGGGGAGCCGTCCGGCATGAGGATGTCGCAGAACATCCGGGCGGTGCCGGGGGTCTCCGCGCGCCACGGCAGGACCTGGAAGGTCGACGGGTCCGGCTTGGCGATCATGTCGGACTCGTAGACCCGGGCGAAGCCCTCGATGGCGGAGCCGTCGAAGCCGATGCCCTCGTCGAAGGCCTGTTCCAGCTCGGCGGGGGCCACGGCGACGGACTTGAGGAAGCCCAGCACGTCGGTGAACCACAGGCGCACGAACCGGATGTCGCGCTCCTCCAACGTCCGGAGCACGAACTCCTGCTGCTTGTCCATCTTCCGCTTCCCCATCCTTGCTGGTCAGGCCGCCTGTCCGGGTACCAGGGAAGGCGGTCGGGCACCTGAGCATCCCACCACAACACCGTTTCGCGCGCGTTGCGGACCATGATCGGTCACCCGTCCCCGGAGGGAACGCCTCCCGTACGGCGGATGAACCTCTCGCACTTCTCCCCCGCCCATCTTGCCTGCTCGTACCGGCATCCGTCATGGCCGGTCCCGCTCGCCTCCCGGAACTTAAATTTGCATCTCAGATGCAACTTTAACTAGCGTGCCTGCCATCCGAGCCAGAAGGAGTCCCGATGCTGTCCGAGCAGTCCGCCACCGCCGTGCGCGCCACCCTCCCCGCCGTCGCCGCGTCCCTCGACACGATCACGGAGCGCTTCTACGCCGGGATGTTCGCCGCACACCCCGACCTGCTGCGCGACCTGTTCAACCGCGGCAACCAGGCCGCGGGCACCCAGCGCCAGGCCCTCGCCGGGTCCATCGCCGCCTTCGCCGTCCACCTGGTGGAGCACCCGGACGAGCGCCCGGACGTGATGCTCGGCCGCATCGCCCACAAGCACGCCTCGCTCGGGATCACGCCGGAGCAGTACGCGATCGTCCACGAGCACCTCTTCGCCGCCATCGCCGAGGTCCTCGGCGAGGCCGTCACCCCCGAGGTCGCGGCCGCCTGGGAGGAGGTCTACTGGCTGATGGCGAACGCCCTGATCGCCCTGGAGCGCGGGCTGTACGCCGAACGCGGCGACCGCGGCCCGCGGCCCTGGGAGGTCGTCGAGCGGATCACCGAGACGGACGACGTCGCCACGTTCCGGCTGCGCCCGGCCGACGGCGGTCCGGTCACCCCCTTCCGGGCCGGGCAGTACGTCTCGGTCCGCACCGAACTCCCGGACGGGGCCCGGCAGATACGCCAGTACAGCCTCTCGGGCGCACCCGGGTCACCGGTGTGGCAGTTCAGCGTCAAGCGGGTGCGGGGCGGCGGCACGCCCGACGGCGAGGTCTCGAACCACCTGCACGAGCGGGTGCGGCCCGGCAGCGTCCTCGAACTGTCCGAGCCCTACGGCGACCTCGTCCTGGACGTCACCCCGGACACCCCGCTGCTGCTGGCCTCCGCGGGCATCGGCGTCACCCCCATGATCGCGATGCTGGCGAGGCTCTCCGAGGGCGGGCACCGGGCGCCGGTCACCGTCGTGCACGGTGACCGCTCCCCCGCCGACCACGCGCTGCGCACCGACCACGAGGCGTACGTCTCCAAGCTCGACGACGCCCGCGCGCACTTCTTCTACGAGCGGGACGCCCTCCCGGACACCCGCACCGGCCTGGTCGACCTCGACGGGATCGACGTCGCCGAGGGCACCCACGCTTACCTGTGCGGGCCGCTCCCCTTCATGCGTACGGTCCGCAGCGCGCTCCTCGGCCGCGGGGTCTCCCCGGCGGACGTGCACTACGAGGTGTTCGGGCCGGACTTGTGGCTGACCCGGGACTGAGCGCTCCGCCGGGTCGACCGTGCCGTGCCGTGCCGTGCCGTGCCGTGGCGTGCCGTGGCGTCCGCTGTTCGTCGCCCGCGGGTGCATTGGGGCTGGTCGCGCAGTTCCCCGCGCCCCTTTGGGGGCGCTGATGTGCGGGGCGTTTCCCGTGCGGGGCGTTACGGGCGGCGGGAGATGTCCAGGAGCAAGGGGCCCGTCGGTTCGGTGACCATGTCGGTGAGGGTCAGCGGGTCCAGGGACGCGTAGAACGCCTCCTGGGCCCGGCGCAGGGCACCGCGCAGCTTGCAGCCCGCCCTCAGGGGGCAGGGCGCGGTGCCGGACCCGGCGCCCTCGCAGTCGACGACGTCGTCCGCGCCCTCGAACCTGCGCACCACGGCGCCGACCGACGCCGTCCGCCCCCGCTCGCTGAGGGCGAGTCCGCCGCCGCGCCCGCGCCGGGCGTCGACCAGTCCCAGGTGCTGGAGCTCGGCCACGACCTTCGCGGCGTGGGTGTAGGGCACGTCCATGTCCTCGGCCACCTGCCGGGTGGTGGGCGTGCCCGTCCCGGCGACCGCGAGCCGCATCAGGACCCGCAGCGCCAGATCGGTGGACCTCAGCAGCCGCATACCGGCAGCGTAGGTAATACGTATCCCCCGCTCAAATTTCCGCTCCCGCTCGCCCCTCCCGTCCGCCCCTCCCCTTCGGAAGGAGCACCCTCCCGCCTTACGATCAGTACGTCCCACCCGTACACGTCCGTCCCGACAACCTCCTGAAGGACACCGCCATGGGTTCCGGCAAGAAGAACAGCAGCTCGGCGCGGCAGGCGCGCATAGAGGAGATGCGGCGGGCGGAGCGTGCCCGCGAGCGCCGCAACCGCGTGCTCACCATCGCCGCGAGCGTGGTGGTCGTGGCCGGTCTTGTCGTCGGCGGCGTCGTCCTCGTGCACTCGCAGTCGGACTCCGGCAAGGACTCCACGGCGGCGAGCGACTCCAAGGCGTCCGGGAGCTTCGTCACCGGCAAGGACGGCGTGAAGACCTGGAAGGGCACCCTGGGCCGCACGCACGTCGCGACCGCCGTGCACTACCCGACCGAGCCCCCGGTCGGCGGCAACCACAACCCGGTCTGGCAGAACTGCAACGGCGACGTCTACACGAAGCCGCTGAAGAACGAGAACGCCGTGCACTCCCTGGAGCACGGCGCGGTGTGGGTGACGTACAACACGAAGGCCCCGAAGGCGGACGTCGACGCGCTCGCGGCGAAGGTCGGGAAGACGCCGTACACGCTGATGAGCCCGGACGACAAGCAGGCCGACCCGATCATGATGACGGCGTGGGGCCACCAGCGCACGGTGACGGGCGCGAGCGACCCGGCCGTGGACAAGTTCTTCGAGGAGTTCGTGCAGGGCAAGCAGACGCCCGAGCCGGGCGCGGCGTGCACGGGCGGTCTCGGCCAGTGAGGAGCGCGGGACTCGTGGCGGCGGGCGCGGCGGTGGCGGTACTGGCGGCCGGCGCGATCACCTACGCGGTGGCCGAGGACGGCGGTGGCCCGGCCGCGGTGACGACGCCCGCCGCGGACTCCGCGGACGCGGGCTTCGCCCGGGACATGGCGGTCCACCACCAGCAGGCGGTGGAGATGTCGTACATCGTGCGCGACCGCACGAAGGACGAGGAAGTCCGGCGCCTGGCCTACGACATCGCGCAGACGCAGGCCAACCAGCGCGGCATGCTGCTGGGTTGGCTGGACCTGTGGGGGCTGCCCAAGGTGTCGGCGAAGCCGCCGATGGCCTGGATGGGCATGGGGGACATGCCGCCCGGGAAGGACAGCGCGCTGATGCCGGGCATGGCGACCAACACCGACCTGAAGAAGCTGGGCACGCTCGACGGCAAGCAGGCCGAGGTCTTCTACCTCCAGCTCATGACGGAGCATCACCAGGGCGGCATCCACATGGCCGAGGGCTGTGTCGCCCGGTGCGACGTGGGCGTGGAGAAGAAGCTCGCCCAGGGCATGGTGGCGGGCCAGCAGTCGGAGATCCAGCTCATGTCGGACATGCTGAAGCAGCGTGGCGCCAAGCCGCGTTCATGATCCGGACGGGTGGAGGAAAGCCTCAATTCGCCCCTAGTGGCGCTTCTTTGAGCTTCTCTTGACCTCTGCGTGCCCCTGGCATGAACGGTTCATCGCAAGAGTGGCCCTCATCGTGTGATCCATTCGAGGGCCACAACCGCCGCGGACCCCGGTGGATCGGCGACGCCCAACCACAACATGCATGCGCACCGCAATGCAGGGGGTTCTATGAGATCCAACCGTGCCAAGACCCGTGCCGGCGTGAGTTTGGCAGCGACACTGCCGATGCTCGCCGGTGCGCTGGCGCTCGGCATACCCGCGGCCCACGCCGCGGACCACCCGGGCCGGGACACGCTCGCGGGCACCAGGCCGACGTGGGCCACGGCCAAGGCGGACAAGGGTGCCACCTCGAACGGCGCCCAGGTCTCCGCCCGGGTCTACCTCGCCGGACGGGACGCCTCCGGGCTCGCCGCCTACGCGAGGGCCGTCTCCGATCCGTCCTCTCCGCTGTACGGCAAGTACCTGAGCGCCAAGCAGGTGCAGGCGCGCTTCGGCGCGACGAAGGCCCAGGTGGCCGCCGTCAAGTCGTGGCTGACTGCGGCCGGTCTGAAGGTCACCGGGGTCACGCAGCACTACGTCTCCGTCTCCGGTGACGTGGCCGCCGTCGAGACGGCGTTCGGCACCCAGCTCCACAACTTCGCGAAGGGCGGCCGCACCTACCGCGCCCCGCAGCAGTCGGCCTCGGTCCCCGAGAGCCTCAAGGGCGCCGTGCTGACCGTCACCGGCCTGGACAACGCGCCGCACAAGGCGCAGCACCAGGACCAACTGCCGCCGCCGGCCGCCGTGTTCAAGAACGCCGGGCCGTTCTCCTCGTACTACGGCTCCAATGTCGCGAGCACGCTGCCCAGCGCCTTCGGCAAGAAGATCCCGTACGCCGTCCAGGGCTACACCGGCAAGCAGTTGCGCGCCGCCTACGGCGCGGGCGACTTCACCGGCCGGGGCGTGCGGGTGGCCATCACGGACGCCTACGCCTCCCCGACCATCGGCTTCGACGCGGCCACCTACGCCAAGAACCACGGTGACGCGGGCTGGAAGACCGGCCAGCTGCACCAGGTCCTGCCGAAGAACTACACCGCGACCAGTCCCGACGAGTGCGACGCGTCCGGCTGGTACGGCGAGGAGACGCTGGACGTCGAGGCCGTGCACGCGGTCGCGCCGGCCGCCGACGTCACCTACGTGGGCGCCGCCTCCTGCTTCGACGACGACCTGCTCGACTCGCTCGGCAAGATCGTCGACAACCACCTGGCCGACATCGTCTCCAACTCCTGGGGGGACATCGAGGCCAACCAGACGCCGGACCTCCAGGCCGCCTACGACCAGGTCTTCCAGCTGGGCGCGGTGGAGGGCATCGGCTTCTACTTCTCCTCCGGCGACAACGGCGACGAGGTCGCGCACACCGGCACCAAGCAGGTCGACACCCCGGCCAACTCGGCGTGGGTGACCGCCGTCGGCGGCACCTCGCTCGCCGTCGGCAAGGGCGACAAGTACCAGTGGGAGACCGGCTGGGGCACCGAGAAGGCGACCCTGTCGGCCGACGGCAAGAGCTGGACCGGCTTCCCCGGCGCCTTCACCTCGGGCGCGGGCGGCGGCACCAGCAGCACCGTGCCGCAGCCGTACTACCAGAAGGGCGTCGTGCCGAACGCGCTGGCCACGGCCAACAGCGCGGCCGGCAACCGTGTCGTCCCGGACATCTCGGCCATCGCCGACCCGAACACCGGCTTCAAGGTCGGGCAGACCCAGACCTTCCCGGACGGGTCGCAGCAGTACAGCGAGTACCGCATCGGCGGCACCTCGCTGGCCGCGCCGGTGATCGCCGCCGTGCAGGCCCTGGCCCAGGAGGCCCGGGGCGGCAAGGCGATCGGCTTCGCCAACCCGGCGATCTACACCAAGTACGGCACCAAGGCGTACCACGACGTCACGGACAACCCGACGGGCTCCGGCCTGGCGGTCGCCCGCGTGGACTTCGCCAACAGCGTCGACGACGCCGACGGCCTGCTCACCTCGGTGCGCGTCCTCGGCGCCGACAGCTCGCTGAAGGCCGTGAAGGGCTACGACGACGTGACCGGCGTGGGTACGCCCGCGAACGGCTACGTCCAGTCGTACCGCCGCCACTGATCCGCTCCCCGCGGGTAGGGGGGCGTGGGGTGTCACACACCCCACGCCCCCCATCGCGTCTCTCTGACGATTACACTGGGCGCGTGCCTCAACTTCGACTCGCCCTGAATCAGATCGACGCCCGCGTCGGCGACCTCGCCGGGAACGCCGAGTCGATCGTCCGCCGGACCCGGCACTGCGCCGAGCGGGGAGCGCATCTGGTCGCGTTCCCGGAGATGGTGCTGACCGGGTATCCGGTCGAGGACCTGGTGCTGCGTTCCTCGTTCGTCGAGGCGTCCCGGGCCGCCCTGCGCGCGCTCGCCGCGCGGCTGGCCGACGAGGGCCTCGGCGAGGTGCCGGTGGTGGTCGGCTACCTCGACCGGTCCGAGACCGCCCAGCCGAGGTACGGCCAGCCGGCCGGCGCCCCGCAGGACGCGGCGGCGGTGCTGCACCGCGGCGAGGTGGTCCTCTCCTTCGCCAAGCACCACCTGCCCAACTACGGCGTCTTCGACGAGTACCGCTACTTCGTGCCCGGCGACACCATGCCGGTGGTGCGGGTGCGCGGGGTGGACGTGGCGCTCGCGATCTGCGAGGACCTGTGGCAGGACGGCGGCCGGGTGCCCGCGGCGCGCTCCGCGGGGGCCGGGCTGCTGCTGTCCGTCAACGCCTCGCCGTACGAGGTGAACAAGGACGACACCCGTCTGGAGCTGGTGCGCAAGCGCGCCCAGGAGGCGGGCTGCACCACCGCGTACGTCGCGATGATGGGCGGGCAGGACGAGCTGGTCTTCGACGGCGACTCGATCGTGGTCGACGCGGCGGGCGAAGTCCTCGCGCGGGCGCCGCAGTTCACCGAGGACTGCATGCTGCTGGACCTGGAGCTGCCGGCGGCGGCCGCGGACGCGCCGACGGGTGTGGTCGACGACGGGCTGCGCATCGACCGCGTGGTCCTGACCGAGGAGCCGGTGCCCGCGTACGAGCCGGAGTACACCGGGGGGTACGCGGAACGCCTGGACGACGCCGAGGAGATGTACTCGGCGCTGGTGGTGGGCGTGCGGGCGTACGTCGAGAAGAACGGCTTCCGGTCGGTCCTGATCGGGCTGTCGGGCGGCATCGACTCGGCGCTGGTGGCGGCGATCGCGTGCGACGCGGTGGGCGCGGAGAACGTGTACGGCGTGTCGATGCCGTCGAAGTACTCCTCGGACCACTCGAAGGACGACGCGGCGGAGCTGGCGCGGCGCACGGGGCTCAACTTCCGTACGGTGCCGATCGCGCCGATGTTCGACGCGTACATGGACTCGCTCGGCCTCGCGGGTCTGGCGGAGGAGAACCTCCAGTCCCGGCTGCGCGGCACGCTGCTCATGGCGGTCTCCAACCAGGAGGGCCACATCGTGCTGGCGCCGGGCAACAAGTCCGAGCTGGCGGTGGGGTATTCGACGCTGTACGGCGACTCGGTGGGCGCGTATGGGCCGATCAAGGACGTGTACAAGACGTCGGTGTTCCGGCTGGCCGAGTGGCGCAACCGGGCGGCGCTGGAACGGGGCGAGACGCCGCCGATCCCGGAGAACTCGATCTCCAAGCCGCCGAGCGCGGAGCTGCGGCCGGGGCAGGTCGACACGGACTCCCTGCCGGACTATCCCGTCCTGGACGCGATCCTCGACCTGTACGTCGACCGGGACAAGGGCGCCGACGCGATCGTGGCGGCGGGGTTCGACGCGGCGCTGGTGACGAAGACGCTGCGGATGGTGGACACGGCGGAGTACAAGCGCCGCCAGTACCCGCCGGGCACGAAGATCTCCCCCAAGGGCTTCGGCAAGGACCGCCGCCTCCCGATCACCAACGCCTGGCGCGAATCGGCGTAGCCCTCCGGGGGTTCGGCAGGCTGGGCAGGACAACTCGGCCGACATTCGAGCGCCGGATGCTTCCCCCGCCGGGGGGGCGCCACTCCCGACCGGTTCGTCTCCGCCCCGGGGGCCATGGGCTGCGCCGCCCGGGCGGGAGTGGGGCGCACCCATATTTCGGGAGGTCCCGTCGCTCGGGGGCGCTCGCGGCTCGGGAGAACCGTGGCTCGGTAGGGCTGTGGCTGGGGGGCGCCCGATCGACTCGGCAGAGGCCGTTCCCGCCTTCGGCAGGGCCCTTCCGGGCGGGGGTTTTCCAGGCCGGGAGCCACGGCGGGAAGGGCGAACGCCGGGCCGCCCGGGACGCGCCCGCCCGGCGTCGGCGTACCCCCCGGCCGCCAGGCGGTCCTTCCCCGGCATCGAACTCGGGCAGAGGCCGTTCCTCTGCTCGGCAGGGCCCTCCAGGGCGGGGGTGTCCCAAGCCGGGAAGCCGCGGTGCGGACGGCGAACGCCGGGGCGTCCGGCACGCGCCCGCCCGGCTTCGCCGTACTCCCCGGCCGCTGGGCCCCGCAGGAGCGCCGGGCGGTCCTTCCCCGGTATCGAATTCGGCGGCGGACGCTGGGTCTTCGGGGACTCGCGTCCGGCGTCGGCGTGCCGGTCGTTGTCACCGTGGGGGCGCTCATGCCGTCGGGGCGACTGCCGGACCGCGCAGGCCCCTTCCGGCCCGTCGGTCGCCCCCCCGGGCGCCGGTGGCAGGGGCGGGGCCTCCGCTGTGTCCCGGGGGCCGGATGTGTCAGGGGGCCACTGTTTTCGGCTGGTCCGGGACGTGGGTGGCGATCAGGCGTTCGTGGCCGGAGGACAGGGTGCCGCGGTGGCGGTCCAGGAGGTAGGACGCCGTGGCCACGACGAGGCCCAGGAGGGCCAGGGCCGCGCCGGCGAGGGCCGGGGACGTCACGCCGAGGCCCGCCGCGAGGGCGAGGCCGCCGATCCACGCGCCGCCCGCGTTGGCCAGGTTGAACGCCGCCTGGTTGGCCGAGGACGCCAGCGACGGCGCCGCCGCGGCCTTCTCCATCACCATCAGCTGGAGCGGCGAGCCGGTGATGAACGCGGCCATGCCCAGCAGGGCCACCGCGAGCGCCGCGCTCCACGGCGTCCGCACCAGCACCGGGAACAGCGCGAGGACCGTACCGAGGAAGACCAGCCCACCGAAGAGCGTGCCGCGCATCGCGTGGTCGGCGAGCCGCCCGCCGAGCAGGTTGCCGACGGTCGCGCCGACGCCGAACAGCGCCAGCAGCAGCGTCACATCGGTCTCGGCGAACCCGGCGGCGTCCGTGAGCATCGGCGTGACGTAGCTGTACGCCGCGAACAGCGCGCCGAACCCCGCCACGGTCGTACCGAGCGCGAGCCACACCGGCAGGGAGCGCAGCTCCGCCAGCTCGCCGCGCAGCCCCGTCGTGGGGACCTGGGCGCGGTCGTGCGGGATGAGGACGGCCAGGGAGGCGATCGCCGCGAGGCCGATGACGCTCACCCCGAGGAAGGTCACCCGCCACCCGAGGTGCTGCCCGGTGAGCGTGGCGGCCGGGACGCCCGCGATGTTGGCGACGGTCAGCCCGAGGAACATCAGCGACACCGAGCGCGCCTTGCGCTCCGGCGGGACCATGCCCGTGGCGACGACCGCGCCGACACCGAAGAACGCCCCGTGCGGCAGCCCGCTCAGGAAGCGCGCGGCCAGCAGGGACTCGTAGCCGGGCGCGAACGCGGACAGCGTGTTGCCGGCGACGAACAGGCCCATCAGCAGGATGAGGACGGTACGGCGGGAGAGCCGCGCGGTGACGGCGGCGAGCAGCGGGGCGCCGATGACAACACCGAGCGCGTAGGCGGAGACCAGATGACCGGCGGTGGGGATGGAGACGTGCAGGTCGTCCGCGACGTCGGGCAGCAAGCCCATGATCACGAACTCGGTGGTGCCGATGCCGAACGCGCCGACGGCCAGGGCGAGCAGGGCCAGAGGCATGGATGGCCTGTGCCTTTCACGGGAGAGAGATGTCCGTACAGTTTATGTTCAGGTACGGAACAAAGTCTCCCCCGTGGAGTATTCCGGAGGATTACGAAGACATGTCGACCTTCACACGCGCGGCGATCGGCAAGTGGTCGCTGCCCGTCCTCGGCAGCGTCCAGGAGCTCTCCGGCTCGACCCCCTTGACCATGATCTGGTCGATGCGGGCCATCGGGAACGACGCCGGCCAGCTGAACCCGAAGCCGCTGCCGGCCGCGCCCTGCGTGGACCGCATCTGGGAGGTGACCGCGTTGAGGGCGCGGTCGTTCATCGTGCCGTTCAGATCGCCGAGCAGCACGACCCGCGCCAGGCTCTCGTCGGCGATGGCCTCACCGAGCGCGTCGGCGCTCTTGTCGCGCTGCCGCGCCGTGAACCCCGCCTCCAACTTCACGCGCACCGAGGGGAGATGGGCAACGTACACGGCGAGCGACCCCTCGGGCGTCGCCACGGTGGCGCGCAGCGCGCGCGTCCAGCCCAGCTTGATGTCGACGGCCCGCACCCCGCTCATCGGGTACTTGCTCCACAGCCCGACCGTGCCGATGACCGCGTGGTACCGGTACGTCGGCGCCAGCGCCCGCTCGTAGACCGGCACGGCGGACGCCTTCAGCTCCTCCAGGGCGAGCACGTCCGCGCCCGACGCGGCCACGTCACGGGCCGTGCCGGCCGGGTCGGGGTTCTCGGCGTTGACGTTGTGCGTGGCCACCTCCACGTCGCCGCCGGGGCCGGTGCGGTCGATGAGCAGCCCGCCGAAGAGGTTCAGCCAGACGGCCACGGGCAGCACCGTCGCGATCAGCGCGGTCGCCGAACGGCGCAGCAGGGCGAGCGCGAGCAGCACCGGGAGCAGCAGTCCCAGCCAGGGCAGGAACGTCTCCGTGAGACTGCCGAGGTTGCCGACCTTGTTGGGGATGCGGGAGTGCAGCACCATCACCAGGGCGAGGAGGCCAGCGATCGCGGCGACGACGAGGCCGCGCCGCCAGATCCGCCGGTCCCCGCGCCAGCCGGCGAGCGAGCGGGTCAGCAGGCGCCGGAGCCGGGAGCGCCGGTGCTCGGGCTCCGAGCCGCCGTGGTCCGTCTCCGTCACGTACGCCTGTTGCGCCATACCGTCTGCCTCACTGCCCGCCGTGCTCACCGTCTTCCCCCCGGGGTACGACCCTAGGGGATGATCGGTTCCGTTCCGCCGTCCTATGACGGCCGTACGGAAGACGAGGACGAACAAGTCCGTCCCGGGGGTTCCTGAGACCCCGGGGACGGGTGCGCACTGTGACGAAACGCGCACATTCGCGGCCCTTCGCGGTTCGGCACGGGTGTGACGCAGGCGACCGGGGCGATGCCGGCATACGGCTTCACGTCCGACACCGTGTCAGGGCTCGGCGGGCTCGGCGGGTTCGGCTTGTTCAAGCGACAGTTGAGCGCTCGTCCGGTTCGCCGAGCGAGGTCTGGGCATCCGGTGGGTCGGCCGGGCGCAGGCCGGTGAGGACGGTGTCGACGATCTGCTCCGCGAGACCCTCCGGGAGCGCGGCGTCGGGGCGCAGCACGGAGCGGGTGAGCATGGGGCCGACGAACATGTCGTTGGCCAGTTCGAGGTCGACGTCCGTGCGCAGTTCGCCGTCCCGCTGTCCCCGGCGCAGGATCTCGATGAGCAGCTTGCGCCGGGGAGTTATCACGTTGGCGTGGTAGGCGGCCCAGATCTTGGGGCTGCTCTTCATCTGGACGTGGACGTTGTGCAGGATCGCCGAGGAGCGGCTGACCAGGCCGCGGTGGCGCAGGTCCTCCAGCAGGACGACGAGGTCGTCGCGCATCGAGGTGCCGGGCAGCTCGGGTTCGGGGAGCTCGGCGGCGCGCATGACGTCGACGAAGAGTTCCTCCTTGCCGCTCCAGCGGCGGTAGATGGTGGCCTTGCCCACGCCCGCCGTGCGGGCCACGCGCTCGATGGAGAGCTCGGCGAGGGGCACGCCCTCCTCCAGGAGCTTCATCGCGCCCTCCAGGATGGCGCGTTCCACGGCCTCGCTGCGCGGGCGGCCCCGGGCGGGACCACACGGCTGCGGCCGACTCTCGGCAAGACTCACGTCATCCGTCCTCTCACTCCACCACACCAATTCTCCCGCGGCCCCCTCTCCCCCGTACGGCACCTTCCCCACACGCCGCACGCCCGACACCGGACGCCCGACCACCCCGGCAGCAGGGACGGACCACGACCGCCCGTCCTGTGGCGGCACGACGACCGGCCGGCCGCCACCCTGTAGCCGGACGGCCGGCCCCCCGTCCCGGCCGTCCGGGGCCGCAGGGCGCGTCCGCCGGGGTGTCCGGTGGGGGCACCGGCAGGGGGCCGTTCGGCGGGGCATCCGGCGGGCGCGTCCTGGGCTATCCCGGTCGCCCGCCCCGTAAGCCGGCCGGTCGGCGCTGCGGGCACTCCCGGTCGTCCCTCCCCCTCATCCGGTCGGCCGTCGACCGGTCGGGTGGGGGCCGGACGGGGGCCGTCCGACGGGCACGCCCTGCGGGTCACCCAGTCGTCTCTCCCCCCTCACTCGGTCGGCTGTCAGCCGGTCGGGTGGGGGCCGGACGGGGGGCCGTCCGACAGGCACGCCCTGCGGGTCTCCCGGCCCGCCCCGCCCCGTGAGTCGGCCGGTCGCCCCGCCGGGGGCGCTCCCCGTCGTCTCCCCCCTCACTCGGTCGGCCGTCGACCGGTCGGGCAGGGGCCAGGCGGGGGGCCGTCCGACGGGCGCGTCCTGCGGGTCTCCCAGTCGTCTCTCCCCCTCACTCGGTCGGCCGTCGACCGGTCGGGTAGGGGCCAGGCGGGGGGCCGTTCGACGGGTGCGTCCTGCGGGTCTCCCGGCCCGCCCCGCCCGTGAGTCGGCCGATCGCCCCGCCGGGGGCACTCCCCGTCGTCCCTCCCCCTCACCCGCTCGACCGTCGACCGGTCGGGTGGGGGGCGGGCGCGAAGGGGATTTCCGGTGCGTGCGCGGCGACTGGGTCAGTCGGCCGTGGTGACCAGTTGTTGTTCCGGTTCCGTCTGCTGGGGGGCCGGGGGGCGGCCCGGGAGGAACAGGGCCGTGATCACCGCGCCGAGGATCGCGACACCCGCGCCGCACAGCGCGGTGACGTGCATGGCGTGCAGGAACGCGTCGTTGGCCGAGCCGATCAGCGCGTCGCCCCGCGGGCCGAGCCGGGCGGCGACGCCCAGGGTGGCCTCGATGGACTCGCCCGCGGTGTCCCGCAGCCCGGCCGGCAGCACCCCGAGCCTGCCCTCGATGCCCGTGCGGTACGACGTCGCCAGCACCGAGCCGAGCACCGCGATGCCGAGGGCGCCGCCCACCTGGCGGAAGGTGTTGCTCAGCGCGGACGCCGAGCCGGCCTTCTCGCGCGGCAGGGCCTGCATGATGACGACGGACGTCGGCGTCATGATGTGCGCCATCGCCGTACCCATGAGGAAGAACACGACCTCCAGGAACCAGATCGGCGTGTCCGCCCGGAACGTGGCGAAGACGGCCAGCGTCACGGCGATCAGCACCAGACCGGCCGTCGTGGTGGCCCTGTTGCCGAACCGCTCCACGACCAGCCGGGCCCGCGGCGCGAAGATCATCTGCGCGGCGGCCAGCGGCAGCATCAGCAGACCGGACTGGAGCGGCGAGTAGCCCCGCACGCTCTGGGTGTAGAAGACCGAGAAGAAGGTCACGCCCATCAGCGCGAAGAACACGAGCGCGATGGCGCTCATGGCGGCCGAGAAGACCTTGTTCTTGAAGTACGTGACGTCGAGGGACGGATGGTCGCTGCGCTTCTCGTGGACGACGAAGCCGACGAGCACCGCGAGACCGCCGAGGATGCTCGCGAGCACCTTGGGATCGGTGAAGTCGGCCAGTTCGCCGCCCTCGATGATGCCGTAGACGAGCAGCACCAGGCCGACGACGGACAGGACGACGCCGATCGGGTCGAGACGGCCGGGCCGCGGGTCCCGCGAGTCGGGCACCAGCCAGATCATCAGCGCGACCGCGACGATCACGATGGGCACGTTGATGAGGAACACGGAGCCCCACCAGAAGTGGTCGAGCAGCGCACCGCCGGTGATCGGTCCGATGGCGATGGCGAGCCCGACGCCGCCGGCCCAGATGCCGATGGCCTTGGGCTGCTCCTCGCGCTCGAAGACGTTCATCAGGACGGCGAGGGTGGCGGGCATCACGAACGCGGCACCGAGGGCCATCAGCGCGCGGTAGGCGATGAGCTGGCCCGGGGAACCGGACTCGGCGGCGAGGGCCGAGCCGACGCCGAACACGACGAGCCCGCCGAGCAGGATCTTCTTGCGGCCGATGCGGTCTCCGACCAGGCCCGCGGTGAACAGCAGGCCCGCGAAGACGAGGGTGTACGAGTTGATCGCCCACTCGATCTCGCTCTGCGTGGCGCCCAGCCCGACCGGGGCCGGGGTGGAGATGGTCTTGATCGCCACGTTGAGGATCGAGTTGTCGAGCACGACGATCAGCAGACTCAGCATCAGCACGCCGAGGATCGCCCAGCGACGCCGGTGTACCGCTTCGGGTATCCGGGGGGCGGGGACGGCAGGAGTTGTCATGGTGACGACCCTAGGGTCATTCCAATACGGAACCGTCTCGTATCTGAATTCTTTGCCCAGACCTTGCCGGTCGCACGCCGGACCGAGATGTTCCGCCTCCCTGGGGGCCGCGCCGCACCCGTCGGGGGTCAAGCCGGACACAAGCGGGATGCGCTGGGATGGCGTACGGGATCACACGGGGGTCCCCTGGCCCCGACCGGCACGAGGTGCCACCATGGGAGGGATCCGGGGACGCCGTCAGGGCGCCTCGAGATGACCTGAAGGAGCCGTTGCAATGACGCAGTTCTCGGCTGCCCGGACCAAGCCCTCCGACGGCAGCAACGCGCTGTACGGAGGCAAGGGCACACGCCGCATCACCGTCCGCGACATCGCGCTCGCCAAGGAGCGGGGCGAGAAGTGGCCCATGCTCACCGCGTACGACTCGATGACCGCGTCCGTCTTCGACGAGGCCGGTATCCCGGTGATGCTGGTCGGCGACTCGGCGGGCAACTGCCACCTCGGGTACGAGACGACCGTGCCCGTCACCCTCGACGAGATGACCATGCTGTCGGCGGCGGTCGTGCGCGGCACACGGCGCGCGCTGATCGTCGGCGACCTGCCCTTCGGCTCCTACCAGGAGGGCCCGGTGCAGGCGCTGCGCTCGGCGACCCGGATGGTCAAGGAGGCCGGTGTCGGCGCGGTGAAGCTGGAGGGCGGCGAGCGCTCGCACGACCAGATCCGGCTGCTCGTCGAGTCCGGCATCCCGGTCATGGCCCACATCGGTCTGACCCCGCAGTCCGTCAACGCCATGGGCTACCGGGTCCAGGGGCGCGGTGAGGAGGCGGCCCAGCAGCTGCTGCGCGACGCGAAGGCGGTGCAGGACGCGGGCGCGTTCGCGGTCGTCCTCGAACTGGTCCCGGCGGAGCTGGCGGCCGAGGTGACGCGGGTGCTGCACATCCCGACGGTCGGCATCGGCGCGGGTCCCGACACGGACGCGCAGGTGCTGGTGTGGACCGACATGATGGGGCTGACCTCGGGCCGGGTGCCCAAGTTCGTGAAGCGGTACGCCGATCTGCGCGCGGTCATGGGTGACGCGGCGAAGGCGTTCGCCGAGGACGTCGTCGCCGGAACGTTCCCGCTGGAGGAGCACTCCGTCCACTGAGCCATCGCGGCAACACCACGGGACGGCCCGCCGAACTTCCCCCATCGACGGGCCGTCCCCCTGCGTGGAGCCGACGTCCCCCGGGGGCTGCGCCCCCGGACCCCCCTTCGGCCTGAACGGCCTCGTCCTCAAACGCCGGACGGGCTGTTCTTGTTGTCGGTGCCTTATAGGCGCCGTGTCGGTGGTTTGTCGGTGGGGGGTGACACCGTGCTGGGCATGACGCGAATCGATGACAGTCCGGGTGGGCGAAGCCACGCGGTGACGGTGCGGGGACTGGTCAAGCACTACGGCGAGACCAAGGCGCTGGACGGGGTCGACCTGGAGGTGCGCGAGGGGACCGTGATGGGGGTGCTCGGACCCAACGGGGCCGGCAAGACCACCCTCGTGCGCATCCTGTCCACCCTCCTGGCACCGGACGCCGGGCAGGCCACGGTGGCCGGCTACGACGTGGTGCGCCAGCCCCGGCAGCTGCGCCGGGTGATCGGCCTCACCGGCCAGTACGCCTCGGTGGACGAGAAGCTCCCCGGCTGGGAGAACCTGTACATGATCGGGCGGCTGCTCGACCTGTCCCGCAAGGAGGCGCGCACCCGGGCCGACGCACTGCTGGAGCGGTTCTCGCTGACCGACGCGGCCCGGCGCCCCGCCTCCACCTACTCCGGCGGCATGCGGCGCCGGCTCGACCTGGCCGCCTCGATGATCGGCCGGCCCCAGGTGCTGTTCCTGGACGAGCCGACGACCGGTCTCGACCCGCGCACCCGCAACGAGGTGTGGGCCGAGGTCAAGACGATGGTCGGCGACGGGGTGACCGTGCTGCTGACCACCCAGTACATGGAGGAGGCCGAGCAGTTGGCCTCGGAGCTGACCGTCGTGGACCGCGGCAAGGTCGTCGCGGGCGGCCGGATCGAGGAGCTGAAGGCCAGGGTCGGCGGTCGCACGCTGCGGGTGCGGCCCGGCGACCCGCTGGAACTGCGCCCGCTCGCCGCGCTGCTGGACGAGCTGGGCATCACCGGGCTCGCCACCACGGTCGTGGACGCCGACAGCGGCACCCTGCTGGTGCCGGTGCTCAGCGACGAGCAACTGACCGCCGTGGTCGGCGCCGTCATCGCGCGCGGCATCACCATCTCCTCGATCACCACCGAACTCCCCAGCCTGGACGAGGTGTTCCTGTCGCTCACCGGCCAGCGTGCCAGTGCCCCGCAGGACGCCGCGCCCGCCGACACCCGTGAGGAGGTCGCCGTATGAGCGCCGCCACCGCCACCGCTCCGGCCGCCGACGTCCGTATCCCGCTGCGCTCCCACCTGCGCCACACCGGGGCCCTGGTCCGCCGCAACCTGCTGTGGATCCGGCAGGACCCCGAGTCGATGTTCGACGCCCTGCTGATGCCGGTCGTCTTCACCCTGCTGTTCGTGTACGTCTTCGGCGGCTCCATCGGGCAGGCGCTGGGCGGCGGCCAGGACGGCTACGTCCAGTACGTCATCCCGGGCATGCTGGCGATGACCAGCATGACGCTGTCCCAGGGCGTCGGGACGGGCTTCAACCAGGACTTCAACAGCGGGGTGATGGACCGTTTCCGGTCGCTGCCGATCGGGCGCGGCTCGGTGCTGTTCGCGAAGATCTCGGTGGAGATCGCCCGCATGCTGTTCGCGATCGCCGTCCTGCTGGTCGTGGCCGTCCTGGTCGGCTTCCACATCACCAACTGGCCCGGTCTGTTCGCCGCCGTGGGGCTGTCCGCCGTGTTCGCCTCGGCGATCATGTGGGTGTTCCTCACCCTCGGCGTGATCATGAAGAGCGCGCAGTCCGTCCAGGCGATGGGGTTCCTGGTGCTGTTCCCGCTCCAGTTCGGCTCGTCGATCTTCGCGCCGACGAACTCGATGCCGGGCTGGCTCCAGACGTTCACCGACTACAACCCGCTGTCCTCGCTGGCCGACGCCGCGCGTGGACTGATGGTCGGCGGACCGGTCGCGCACGACCTGTGGGTGACCCTGGGCTGGTCGGTGGTGATCACCGCAGTGATGGCACCGATCGCGGTGCGCAAGTTCCGTACCAAGAGCTGACGTCGGCGCCCGGCGGCCGTACCGGCCGGGGTCAGAACAGGGCGGTGGCCTCCGCGAGGGAGAGGCCACCGCCCTCGGCGTACGCGGTCGCGTAGCGGGCGTCGCCGACGACCTCGCGGACACGGGCCTCCGTCCGTCTGCGCACCTCGCGCTCCACGCCCACGGGGACGTGACCCTGCGCCTGGAGGGCGTCGGCGGCGCCCAGGCAGCGGGCGGCGTCCGCGCCGCGATGACCCTCGTCGAGCCCTGCCAGGGCCATGGCGGCGATGGTGAGGCACATGGAGTTCAGCTGCGGGGTGAGGGCCTGGGAGACGGGGTCGGTGCCGTGGTGCAGGGCCTGCCGGGCCAGGGCCAGGGCCTGTTCGCCCCTGCCGTCCAGGGCGTCGAGCCAGGCCTCCTGGGTGAGGATCATGGCGTCGAAGGCGACGAAGTGCGAGATGGAGAATTCCTCGCGCACCCGCCGCAGTTGCTCGCGGGCCTCGGGAAGGCGGTCGGTCAGGGCGAGCCGGGACGCGAGGAAGATCCGGGCGGCGGGCATCGCCTCGTTGTGGGCCCCGGTGCTGCGGGCGATCACGTCGCGCAGCAGCTGCTCACCGCGTCCGGACTCGCCCGTCTCGATGAGCACACCGCCCAACCGGGCGTTCAGCACGGCGACATGGCCGCGGGCGCCGAGGCGTTCGGCGTGCTCGATGGCGGCCTGGTAGTCGGTGACGGCCGCCTGGTACGCGCCGCGCACCTCGTGCGCCTCGGCGCGCGCGGACAGGGCCTGGGCGGTGCCCCAGTCGTCCCCGAGCCGGTGGAAGATCTCCATGGCCTCGTCGGCGTCCCGGACGGCGTCCCCGGCCGAGGCGGCGCGGTTGGCCAGGAAGTTGGCGCGCATCTGGAGGCAGCCGGCCAGGTCCCACTCGAAGCCGGGGGTGTCCCGGCAGGTGCGTATCGCGGCGTCGATGATCGGGACGAGCCGTTCGGGGTAACCGGCCAGCATGACGGCGAAGAACCAGATCATGCCGGGGGCGCGGCAGGTCTGCGGCATGCCGGGCTCGTAGGTGTCGGCCACCGCCCGCAGCTTGGACTGCGCCGCCGGGGTCTGCCAGGCGTCGATCTCGGTGTCCATGCAGGCGAGATGGGCGAGGTGCAGACCGCGTCTGGCCTCGGCGAGGAGTTCGCCGGTGAACGGGGGCGGCATGTCGGTGCACCGCTGCCAGACGGCTTCGGCGTGGTGGGCGGGCTCGGTGAAGGGGTCCGGGCCGAGGGCCATGGCCTCGACGCACCAGGTGCGGGCCTCGATGCGCAGGTCGCGCATCTGCCAGTACCAGACGAGGGAGAGGACGAGGCTCAGCGCCTCCTGCTCGTCCCGGGCGGTGACGGCGTGGCGCAGCGCGGTGCGCAGGTTCTCGTACTCCAGCTGGATACGGGCCACGGCGGCGCGTTGGCCGGGGCCGCGCAGCGACGCGTCGGCGGCGCGGGCGAGTTCGCGGTAGTGGACGAGGTGGGCGCGCTCGGCGTCGGCGCGGCGGCCGGTCTCGTCGAGGCGTTCGGCGGCGTACTCGGCGACGGTCTCCAGGAGCCGGTAGCGCATGGCGCCGTCGGGGGCGGGGGCGGCCACGACGAGGGACTTGTCGACGAGGGAGCCGAGCGCGTCGAGGGCGGCGGGGCCGCAGACGGCCTCGGCGGCGGCCAGGTCGCAGCCGCCGGCGAAGAGGGAGAGGCGGCGCAGGACGTCGCGTTCGTCCTCGTCGAGCAGGTCCCAGGACCAGTCGACGACGGCCCGCAGGGTCTGCTGGCGCGGCAGGACGGTGCGGCTGCCGGAGGTGAGCAGGCGGAAGCGGTCGTCGAGCCGGTCGGCGATCTGGCGCGGGGTGAGCATGCGCAGCCGGGCGGCGGCGAGTTCGATGCCGAGGGGCAGTCCGTCGAGGCGGCGGCAGATCTCGGCACAGGCGTCAGGGTCGTCCTCGGTCCGGAAGCCGGGGCGGGCGGCGGCGCCGCGGTCGGCGAGCAGCCGCAGCGCGACGGGTTCCGGCAGCGGCTCGACGGGGCGCAGCAACTCCCCCGGGACGCCCAGGGGTTCGCGGCTGGTGGCGAGCACGGTGAGGCCGGGGCAGCGGGCCAGCAGCCGTTCCGCGAGGCGGGCGGCGGCGTCCACGACGTGCTCGCAGTTGTCGAGGACGAGGAGCATCCGGCGTCTGCCGCAGTACTCGACGAGGCGTTCCACGGGGTCGTCGTAGCGGTCGGTGACGGCGCGCATGGTCTCGGCACCGGCGCCGTACAGCACGGTCTCGCGGGCTCCGATCGCGGTGAGCACGGCCTCGGGGACGGCGGCGGGGTCGTCCACGGGGGCCAGTTCGGCGAGCCACACGCCGTCGGGCACGGTGTGCCGTACGGCCTCGGCGGCCTCCACGGACAGCCGGGTCTTGCCGGCGCCGCCGGGGCCGAGCAGGGTGACGAGCCGTGCGGCGCCCAGGTCCTCGCGGACGTCGGCCATGTCGGTCTCCCGGCCGACGAAGGAGGTGAGCCGGGCGGGGAGGTTGCCGGCCGGGACGTCGACGACCGGCTCGTACGGCGCCCGGTGCCCGTTCGCGGGGCGCGGAGGTGCCGCCGTGTCGTCCGGGTTGAGCAACTGCTCGTGCAGGGCGCGGAGTTCGGGGCCCGGGTCGGAGCCGAGGCGGGTGGCGAGGAGGCGGCGTACGTCGTCGTAGGCGGCCAGGGCCTCGGCGGCGCGGCCCGCGTCGCGCAGGGCGCGCAGCCGCAGCGCCTGGAGGGGTTCGTCCAGGGGGTGGCTGTCGCACAGGGCCGTGAGCTCGGGCAGGGACCGCTCGGCCTGGCCGAGGGCGAGGGCGGCGGTGTGGCGGGCGCGCAGGGCATCGAGCCGGCGGGTGTCGAGGCGGGCCGCCTCGGCGGTGCGGTCGGGCAGGTCGGCGAGCGCGGGGCCGTGCCAGAGGGCGAGCGCGTCGTCGAGGGCGTCGGCGGCCTTGGCGGGGTCGCCGTCGGCGAGGGCGCGCAGGCCGTCGCCGGTGAGCCGCTCGAAGCGGTGCAGGTCGACGTCGTCGGGGGTGGCGGCCAGCCGGTAGCCGCCCTCGGCGGAGTCGATCGCGTCCGTGCCGAGCGCCCTGCGCAGCCGGCCGACGAGCGCCTGGAGCGCGCCGGTGGCGTCGGCGGGCGGCTCGGCGCCCCACACCTCGTCGACGAGCAGCCCCACCGGCACGGTTCGCCCGGGCCGCAGGGTCAGCACGGTCAGCAGCGCACGCAACCGCGCCCCGCCCACGGGAACGGCCGTGCCGTCGGGGCGGAGCGCCTGAGTGGTGCCGAGGATCCGATAACGCACGGGGTCCATTGTCCCCGGGGACGCCCAAACCCCGCTCCCGGGTTTCCCACCCCCGAAAACCCAGGGGAAACGGCCCCACCGCGAAGGCACAAGAGCCCTGACCCCGACCCCGCCCCCGGCACACCGGCCCGACGGTCCCCCGAGCCCAGGGGAAACGGCCCCACCGCGAAGGCACGAGGGCCCTGACCCCGCCCCCGGCACACCGGCCCGGCGGTCCTCCGAGCCCAACCGAAGTCAGCACACCGGCCCGGCGATCCCGCAGGCCCAACCGGAGCCCCCGGCCCCGGCCTCGCCGGCCCCGGGGCCCGCACACCCTGCGACTCGGCCTGACCCACCCCGCTTCCCAGTGGCCGCCGTCACCACCCAGCCCGCCGCCCGCCGGGCCCTGACCCGCGCGGCGGCCTGCGAGGGCCACTGACCACCCCCCACCAGGCCCAACCCCGCCCCCGGCGATCCCCGCGCCCCCCGGCCCCAGGCCCCCGCACGCCTGCGCCTCGGCATGACCGACCCCCGCTTCCCAGCGGCAGCCGTCACCGGCACCGTCACCACCCGGCCCACCGCCCGCCGGACCCTGACCCGCGCGGCGGCCTGCGAGGGCCACTGGCCACCCGCCACCAGACCCAACCCCGCCCCCGGCGCCCTCGACGGCCCCGGACCGTCCGTCGGCCCTCCTGCCCCGGCCTTCCCGCCCTCCGCTCCTCTTGTCCTCCTGCCCTCAGCCCTCCCGCATTCCTGCCCGCCCGCCCCGGCCATCCGGCCCTCCCGACCCCGCTCTTCCTGCCCCCTCGTCTTCCTGTTCCTCCCGGGCTCCCGTCGTTTCGGGCTGCCGGTCTCCGGGAGGAACCCTGGTCGGGGGTGGGGGCGTTGTTCTTGCGTCGCCGGTACGGTCGGTGGCGCAGGTTTGTCGTCTTCGCGAGGGGGAGTTCCGTCCATGACCACCGTCACCAGCCGTCACAGCGAGCGGCGGGTCAGTCCCGTGTTCGTCGGGATCGCGGCCGTCACCGCCGTCACCGGGTGGGCCACCTGGACGGGCTTCGCCGAGCAGCCGGGCGTCGCCATGTTCCTGTTCGTGACGGCGGCCTGGATCGTCTCCCTGTGCCTGCACGAGTACGCGCACGCCCGCACGGCCCTGCACAGCGGGGACATCACGGTCGGCGCGAAGGGCTACCTCACGCTGAACCCGCTGAAGTACACCCACGCCGTGCTGAGCATCGTGCTGCCCGTACTGTTCGTGATCATGGGCGGGATCGGTCTGCCCGGCGGCGCGGTGTTCATCGAGCGCGGCCGCATCCGGGGCCGCTGGCGCCACAGCCTCATCTCGGCGGCCGGCCCCCTCACGAACGTGCTGTTCGCGGTGGTGTGCACGGCCCCGTTCTGGCTGGACGCCCTGGACGGCGTGCCCCGCGACTTCCGCTTCGCGCTGGCGTTCCTCGCGCTGCTCCAGGTGACGGCCGCGATCCTGAACTTCCTGCCGGTGCCGGGCCTGGACGGCTACGGCGTGCTGGAGCCCTGGCTGTCGTACAACGTCAAGCGCCAGGTCGAGCCGTTCGCCCCGTTCGGCCTGCTGTTCGTGTTCGCGCTGCTGTGGGTGCCGTCGATCAACGCCGCGTTCTTCGACCTGATCGACACGATCCTGCGCGCGCTGGACATCGGCGACGTCGACACCTACTGCGGACAGGACCTCTACCGGTTCTGGCAGGACTCGGACCCGGGCTGCGCGCTCATCCCGTGACGGCGCGGCCCCGCTTCACGTAGTACCAGCACATGTTGCTGGACAGCCCCGCCAGCAGCACCCACACGATGCCCAGCCAGCTGCCCTGCACGAACGAGACGACGGCCGCGACGACGGCGAGGACGCACACGGCGAGGGAGTAGAGGGCGAGGCGGGGCATGGGGGCGGCTTCCTGTCGGGGGACACTGGGTGCGGCCACCAGTGTCCCCCATCCGCTCACACGTCGGTGACGCGGAGGCCGGCGTGGGCCTTGTAGCGGCGGTTGACGGAGATCAGGTTGGCGACGAGGGATTCGACCTGGTGGGCGTTGCGGAGGCGGCCGGCGAAGACGCCGCGCATGCCGGGAATGCGCCCGGCGAGCGCCTGCACGGTCTCCACGTCGGCGCGTTCCTCGCCGAGGACCATGACGTCGGTGTCGATCCGCTCGGTCTCGGGGTCCAGGAGCAGCACGGCGGAGAGGTGGTGGAAGGCGGCGGTGACCCGCGAGTCGGGCAGCAGCGCGGCGGCCTGCTCGGCGGCGCTGCCCTCCTGGGGCTTGAGCGCGTAGGCGCCCTTCTTGTCGAAGCCGAGCGGGTTGACGCAGTCCACGACCAGCTTGCCCGCCAGCTCCGCGCGCAGGGACTCCAGGGTGGC